>CAMDHJ010000062.1 GCA_945897865.1 Tepidiphilus sp. J10 | reverse complement strand
AAAGCGCGCCGGCAAGATTGCGCACAAGGCGTTTCTGGCTGATGGCTCGAGCGACCCACGGCGTGCATTTGCGGAATCTCTGGTCAAAGTGCTGAAAACCGACGGGCGGATTCTGATTTATCACGCACCGTTTGAACGCGACCGAATGCGCTATCTGGCCGAAACCTATCCAGACCTCGCCCCCGCGTTATTGGCCGCTATCGAGCGCATGGTCGATCTGCTGCCGATTGCCCGAGAACATTACTATCACCGCGAAATGCGCGGTTCCTGGTCGCTCAAGTCGGTGCTGCCGACTATTGCGCCGGAGTTGGCTTACGACGATATGGACGTTGCCAATGGCGGTATGGCGCAGGCGGCGTTCGCGGAAATATTGGATCGACAAACCAGGCCGAAACGTCGCGCCGCCCTTCGCAAAGCCCTGTTGGATTACTGCGAGCGGGATACTTGGGCGATGGTGGAAATTGCGCGGTTTTTCATGAATGGAAGTGGAACAGAACCTTGCCAACCTTCAGCTTGGGTTGCAACGACGGTTGACCTTCCGGAGAAGCGTTTGACACGCGGGCAGGTTGGCACAATCGTGGAAGAGCTGTCATCCGAGGTGGTGCTTGTTGAATTTGCTGATTTGAACGGAGTGGCCTATGCCATTACCCCGGTATCGGTGAGCAGGCTGATGGAACTCAATCACGAGCCTGCCAAGGCGGCTTAGGTCATTCGATTTATTCGTGGCGGGCCATTAAGGCTTGCCGGCAGGTTTCAGAGTGGAACTGCCCTTTGAATGTCGGCTGTCGAGTGGAGGCGAATTTCCGCTCCTGGCCGAGAGCAGCAGTTCGGTCTAGCTACCGCCAGTGGAAATTTCGTAAGATGCTCAAACGACTGTTTCAGGCGCAAATAAGGGAGCTCCCGGCCGCAAGCCGTTCTTTACTGGTCATTCTCGTGAAGGTCAGACGGTCGCCAGCGGCAGGAACAGGGTAAGCGGGGAGTCGGGCAGTGCAACGAAGCCGTGATGCCGGTAGAAGGCTGCGGCGGCACTATCTTTGGCATCCACCATCAGCGCGTAGGCGGCAATTTCCGAACGGGCAGCACGGTCAAGGGCATCCGCCAGCAGCGCGCCGCCTAACCCTTTCCCCTTGTATGCACGATCGACGGCCAGTCGGCCCATGCGAACGGCTGGCACAGTCGGATAGCGAGGCAACTTCTTGCCGATGCTGGCTGGCAGGTCGGCCAACAGCAGACTTGCTGAAGCCAACGTGTAGTAACCCGCGATGCGCTGGTCATCTGCCAAGGCTACGAAACAGGCCGCGATGCGGCGGCGAATATCCTGGGTAACTTGTTCGCGCAGGTAGCGATCCAGTGGCTCGGAATCACAATTGAACGCAGTGCGGTCATGCGCGACATTGAGCTGCGCGACCCGGAACGGCTCACTACTCATTCAGCGCGCAACAGTTTTTTGCGACGGGCGAAGGCGCGTTTCAAGGCAGGAGCGGGTTGCGGCGGCGACAGCAGCGCCTGCGCAAAGCACTCCTGATCAGCCAGCGACAAGCGGATGACCTCGGCTTGATCGATGGCACGTTGTGCAGCGTCCTGGACAGCGGCAACAACAAAATCGGTCATGGTGCGCCCTTGCAGCTCAGCGGCGCGTTTGAGCATTGAATGTAGATCAGTGCTGATCCGGGCTTCGAGACGGGCAGTAGAACTGACAGCTGGCATGGCGATATCCTCCTGGCAGGAACAATACGGCCATTTGCCGTACAGATCAACAAAAGTGTTGCTTTTTGCTTGCGTTCAATACGCTGTAAATCTGGCGTTGTTTCGCCGAATTTTGATCACGGTCGTCTTCGCCCCCTGTCACGGTACGCCAGCCCATACGCCAGCAAATTGACGACGACCACGCATCCGCCGAGCAGCCATTGGATCGGCACAGTCAGGTTATCCGGGTACAGGACCGGCAGCAGATAGTGTTCGACGAAGCCGCCGCTATAGCCGGTTTCGCCGGCGTGGGTGCGCAGCTGGTTTTCCAGTGGCGTGAGCGGGCAAATGCCACCGCTGAATTCGATGTATGCGCCCCACAACACGGTGGGCAGGTGGAGCCAGATCAGTTTCGGCCAGCGGCGCAACAGGAATCCGCCGGCCATGACAAAGACCACGAACAGCAGGTGAAGCACCACCAGTGCGTCGGCGAGAAATGCGTACATCCACTTGTTTGCGTCAGCGCAACCGCAAAATCCTCAGCGCGCCTGAGAGCACCAGCAAGCCGATCAGCGTACCGATGATCCAGTCCGGCCAGGGCGAGGCGGTCCAGCTCACCAGCAGGCCGGCGGCGATGACGCCGAGGTTGGCGAGGACATCGTTGGCCGAAAAGATGTAGCTTGCCCGCATGTGTACGCCGGCGTGGCGGTGGCGGTAGATGAGCAGCAAACAGGCGATGTTGGCGGCGAGCGCCAGGGTTGCGATGCCAACCATCGCAACCCCCGCCGGCGCTGCGCCGGTGAGCATGTGCCGTGCGGTTTCCGCCAGTGCGCCGAAGGCGAGCAGCATCTGCAAGCCGCCGGAAAGCCGCGCCGCCGTAAGTTTGTGGCGTGCGGCGCGGTCGACTGCATACAGCGCGACGGCGTAGACCGCTGCGTCGGCAAACATGTCCATGGCATCGGCGATCAAGCCGGCTGAATGCGCCCACCAGCCGGCACTCAGTTCGATCACGAACAGGGTCGCGTTGATCGCCAGCAGCCAGATCAATACACGCTGTTCGCTGGCCGGATCGAGGTTCGCGTTCAGCAATGCCGTAGTTGCGTCGAGTGGCCGGGATTCGACCAGTTCGGCGCCGTAACCCAGCGGCAGCAAGCGTTCGAGGATCGCGCCGGCATCGCCACCATGATCGAGCGTCAGCGCGCGGCCGGGCAGGTCGAATGCGTAGGCGGCAACCGGCGCGTCGGCCAGACGCAAGCGGATCATCTGTTCTTCCGCCGCGCAATCCATGCCGGGGATATGGAACAACGAACGGAACAATGAACGCGACTGGACCTGCTCGCCGAGTGGGGCATAAGCGGCGGGTTGAACGGGCTGGTTGGCTGGCTTTGCGCCGCACGCGCAGGCACCGGAACAATGTGGATCAGCGGCCATGGCGGAATCCTTGGGAGAACGCGGAAAGTCTAGCAGGCCTCGAAAAATCGTCGCCCCCCCTTCACCTTGTCGCCACCCCGACAAAACCCAAGGATTTGTGTCGTACGACACGCGACATGGATGTCCTTATATCCCACTGCCACTCATAACAATCAATGACTTAACTATATCGACACCGGTGGCACAGGCCTTGCAATAGAGAAGGTGCGAGCGAGTTTTTTCAATCGCACCCTGTTTTCGAGACCTGAGGAGAAAGATCATGGCTCTGCGTCAATGTGCTATCTACGGTAAAGGCGGTATCGGCAAGTCCACCACCACGCAAAATCTGGTGGCTGGCCTGGCTGAGTTGGGTAAGAAGGTAATGATTGTTGGCTGCGACCCGAAGGCGGATTCAACCCGTCTGATCCTGCACGCCAAGGCCCAGAATTCGATCATGGAAATGGCTGCAAATGCCGGCTCCGTGGAAGACCTGGAACTGGAAGACGTCATGAAAGTGGGTTACCGCGACATCAAGTGTGTCGAGTCTGGTGGCCCTGAGCCGGGAGTTGGTTGTGCCGGTCGTGGTGTTATCACCGCCATCAACTTCCTGGAAGAAGAAGGCGCGTACGAAGAAGACCTCGACTTCGTGTTCTACGACGTGCTCGGTGACGTGGTCTGTGGCGGTTTCGCCATGCCCATCCGCGAGAACAAGGCGCAGGAAATCTACATCGTCTGTTCCGGCGAAATGATGGCCATGTACGCCGCCAACAACATCGCCAAGGGTATCGTGAAGTACGCGAACTCCGGCGGTGTGCGTCTGGCTGGTCTGATCTGCAACAGCCGCAACACCGCGCGTGAAGACGAACTGATCATGGAACTGGCCCGCCAACTCGGCACCACCATGATCCACTTCGTCCCCCGCGACAACGTGGTGCAGCGTGCCGAAATCCGCCGTATGACCGTGATCGAATATGAGCCGACCGCCAAGCAAGCTCAGGAATACCGCGATCTGGCCACCAAGATCATCAACAACAAGAACTTCGTGATCCCCACCCCGATCACGATGGACGAGTTGGAAGAGTTGCTGATGGGCTTCGGCATCATGGAAGCGGAAGACGAATCCATCGTCGGCAAGACGGCGGCGGAAGAAGCTGTAGCAGTCGCTGCGTAATACCGGAACGTCATTCCCCGACGAGGGGAATGACGGACTCAACCTCATCACGGCGTCCACAGATTGGTGGCGACGTGCAAGGAGCATGAAATGTCGAATCTGACTCGCGAAGAAACCGAAGCCCTCATTGCCGAGGTGCTTGAGGTATATCCCGAAAAAGCCCAGAAAGACCGGGCCAAGCATCTGGCCGTCAACGACCAGAGCGTCGAACAATCCAAGAAATGTATTACTTCCAACCGCAAATCGTTGCCCGGCGTGATGACCATCCGCGGCTGCGCTTATGCCGGTTCCAAGGGTGTGGTCTGGGGTCCGATCAAGGACATGATCCATATCTCGCACGGCCCCGTCGGCTGCGGCCAGTATTCCCGCGCCGGACGCCGCAACTATTACGTCGGCGTCACCGGCGTCAACACTTTCGGCACGATGAACTTCACCTCCGACTTCCAGGAGAAAGACATTGTGTTCGGCGGCGACAAGAAGTTGGCCAAGATCATCAACGAGATCGAAGCCCTGTTCCCGCTGCACAAGGGTATTTCGGTGCAGTCCGAGTGCCCGATCGGCCTGATCGGCGACGACATTGAAGCCGTCTCCAAGAAGGGGGCCGTCGAACTCAACAAGCCGGTGGTGCCGGTGCGCTGCGAAGGTTTCCGCGGCGTGTCTCAATCTCTCGGCCACCACATCGCCAACGACTCGATCCGCGACTGGGTATTCGGCCGCGACGGCAAGGACGTCAAGCAGGAATTCGTGCCTGGTCCGTACGACGTATCGATCATCGGCGACTACAACATCGGCGGCGACGCCTGGTCTTCCCGCATCCTGCTGGAAGAAATGGGTCTGCGCGTGGTTGCGCAGTGGTCCGGCGACGGCACGCTGGCTGAAATCGAACTGACCCCGAAGGTCAAGCTGAACCTGATCCACTGCTACCGTTCGATGAACTACATCGCCCGTCACATGGAAGAGAAGTACAACATCCCCTGGATTGAGTACAACTTCTTTGGCCCGACCAAGATTGCCGAGTCGCTGCGTGCCATCGCCGCGCACTTCGACGACACCATCAAGGCCGGCGCGGAAGCGGTGATCGCCAAGTACCAACCGATGGTCGATGCCATTGTCGGCAAGTACAAAGCCCGCCTGGAAGGCAAGCGCGTCATGTTGTACGTCGGTGGCCTGCGTCCGCGTCATGTCATCGGTTCGTATGAAGATCTGGGCATGGAAGTGGTCGGCACCGGCTACGAATTCGGCCACAACGACGACTACGACCGCACCATCAAAGAGATGGGCAACGCGACGCTGCTGTACGACGACGTCACCGGCTTCGAATTCGAGGAGTTCGTCAAACGCGTCAAACCCGACCTGATCGGTTCCGGCATCAAGGAAAAGTACATCTTCCAGAAGATGGGTGTGCCCTTCCGCCAGATGCACTCCTGGGACTACTCCGGCCCGTACCACGGCTACGACGGTTTCGCGATCTTTGCTCGCGACATGGACATGACCATCAACAATCCTTGCTGGAAGAAGATGGAAGCGCCCTGGTTGAAGAAGCCGGAAGCCGAGGAACTGGCCAAGGCAGCCTGAGCTTGTAGGTGCGAATTTATTCGCACATCCCCGGCGGAAAACCGTGCGAATGAATTCGCACCTACGTCGCCCCGAAAGAGGTGACGTAGAACCCGATCAACCTATGCCCGTGTCCGCAGATTGGCGGTTCGGGCCAGGAGATGAACATGCAAGTCGTTGAAGACATCAAGCCGTCCTACCCCTTGTTCCGCGATGACCAGTACAAGGACATGCTGCACAACAAGCAACAGCAGTTCGAAGAGCGCATCGACGAAACCAAACTGGCAGAAACTTTCCAGTGGACCACCACGGTGGAATACCAGGATATCAACTTCAAGCGCGAAGCGCTGACCATCAACCCGGCCAAGGCCTGCCAGCCGCTCGGCGCCGTGTTGTGCGCGCTGGGCTTCGAAAAGACCCTGCCCTATGTGCACGGTTCGCAAGGTTGCGTCGCCTACTTCCGCACCTACTTCAACCGCCACTTCAAGGAGCCGGTCGCCTGTGTGTCCGACTCGATGACCGAAGACGCGGCGGTGTTCGGCGGCCAGAAGAACATGTTCGACGGCCTGGAAAACGCCCTCGCGCTGTACAAGCCGGAGATGATCGCGGTATCCACCACCTGCATGGCGGAAGTCATCGGCGATGACCTGAACGCCTTCATCAACAACACCAAGGCCGCCGGTCATATCGCCAAGGACTATCCGGTGCCTTACGCGCACACACCTTCCTTCGTCGGCAGCCATGTCACCGGCTGGGACAACATGTTTGAAGGCATCGCCCGCTACTTCACGCTGAACTACATGGCGGACAAGAAAGTTGGCAGCAACGGCAAGATCAACCTGGTGCCTGGCTTCGAGACCTACCTCGGCAACTTCCGCGTGATCCACCGCATGCTGGATGAGATGGGCGTCGAACATAACCTGCTGTCCGACCCGACCGAAGTGCTCGACACCCCGGCCGACGGCGAATTCCGCATGTACGCGGGCGGTACCAGCATGGCCGAAATGAAGGATGCGCCCAACGCCATCACCACCTTCCTGCTGCAGCCGATGCAACTGGAAAAGACCAAGAAACTGGTCGAGACCACCTGGACCCATGAAGTGCCCAAGCTGAACATTCCGATGGGCCTGGAATGGACCGACGAGTGGCTGATGAAGGTATCGGAAGTCACTGGCAAGCCGATTCCCGCCAGTCTGGCAAAAGAGCGTGGCCGCCTGGTCGACATGATGACCGACAGCCATACCTGGCTGCACGGCAAGAAGTTCGCCCTCTACGGCGACCCGGACTTTGTCATGGGGATGAGCAAGTTCCTGATGGAACTCGGCGCTGAACCCACCCATGTGCTGTGCAACAACGGCAGCAAGAAGTGGGACAAGGCGATGAAGAAGGTACTGGCCGACTCGCCCTACGGCGTCAACTCCAAGACCTACCCGGGTGCCGACCTGTGGCACATGCGTAGTCTGGTGTTCACCGAGAAGCCCGATTTCCTGATCGGCAACAGCTACGGCAAGTTCATCCAGCGCGACACCCTGCACCTGGGCAAGCAGTTTGAAGTTCCGTTGATCCGTCTCGGCTTCCCGATCTTCGACCGCCACCACCTGCATCGCATGACCACCCTCGGTTACGAAGGCGCCATGTACATGCTGACCACCCTGGTCAACGCGGTCCTGGAACGTCTGGACGAAGAGACCCGCGGCATGGGGACGACGGACTACAACTACGACCTGGTGCGCTGACGCGCATGTGAAGGGTAAAGGGAGAAGGGGGAAGGGTGGACCGGAACACTGGTTTTACCCTTCACCCTTCACCCTTCACCCTTCACCGTTCCGAAGGAACTCCAAATGGCCAACATCATGATTCGGCGCAGTGACAAGGGCGATTACGTGTTCTACCTGCCGAAGCGCGACCTCGAGGACACCATCATTTCCATGGAGTTCGACACCCCGGAAAAATGGGGCGGCGAGATCAAGCTTAACAACGGTGGCGCGTACTTCATCGAGCCCCAGACTGCCCCGGAACGCCTGCCCTACTCGGTGCGCGCCAAGCGCCTGGATGCGGCGGAATGAACAGTGAAATGTGAAACGTGATTCGCTGCTGCGCAGCTTGGTGAAAGGTGAATCCAACCACTTTTCACTTTTCACTTTTCACCCTTCACGCCTTTAAGAAAGGATTTTGAAATGGCACTGCAAATCGTTGCTGACCTGTGCACCGCCTGCGCGGACTGCGAAGAAGACTGCCCGACTGCCTCCATCCGGAGAAAGAAAGGCGTCTACATCATCAACCCGGACACCTGTACTGAATGCGAAGGCGATTACGACAAGCCCAAGTGCATTCAGTTGTGCCCGATCGACAACTGCATCATCCCGCTGGCGGCTTGAAAACGGGGATGAGAGATGGGGAATGGGTGATGGGGTGAGCGTTTTGCCCCATCCCTTTACCGCCCCCATCTCCCATTCCTCATCCCTCATCACCGGAGTCTAACCATGACCACCATCACCAAAGCTGCCGCATTCCGCATCACCCTCGCCGCCAAGGCGCTGGCCGAGGTGAATCTGACCGCGTTCACCGTCAAGCTGGCGGAGAAGCTGGGCCTGCCGCTGACCGAGGAAAAACTGGCCACGATCACCGTCGCCGATCTCAAACTGATTTTGGGCGGCGAAGAAACCGTGGAACCGGATGTCGATACCGCCAGCATCAAGCTCGCCGTGCGCTTTCTCTGGGGGGAGAACGGCGATGACAGCGTGCCGACACCAGAAGCCTATGCCGATGGCGAAATGCCCGGCAGTCTGCGGGTTGCGGTAGCGTCCAACACTGGCGACAACCTAGACGGCCATTTTGGTTCCGCGCCGCGCTTCCTGATCTATCAAGTCGGCAAGGACACCATCAAGCTGATCGACGTCCGCCCGACGTTGCTCGCCGATGAAGCCGAGGACAAGAATGTCGCCCGTTCCGAACTGATCAACGACTGCCAGATCGTCTACGTGCAATCCATCGGTGGCCCTGCCGCAGCCAAGGTAGTGCGCGCCAACGTTCATCCGATCAAATTTCCGCAACCCATTCCGGCGCGCGAAGCGCTGGCCCGTCTGCAAGGCACGCTGGAATCGCCGCCGCCCTGGCTGGCCCGCATCATGGGTGTGAAAGCCAAATCGCTGGCGCAATTCGAGTATGACGAAGAAGCGGAAGAGGCCTGAACGTCATGCCGATCGAAGCCAATCTGTTTGATGCAATTACGACGCGCGCAGCCGAACTGGAACTCAGCGAGTCCAGCATCGCCCATCTGCGCCGGGAATGGCCCGGCATTCACTTCACCTTCTGTAGCGAAGACGATGTCCCCGCACGTCTGAAACCGGTATTCGAAGGCCAGGGATTCAATCTCTATCTGGTCAACAACGCAGACCACTGCGTCGCCTTCACCAGCCAGCTCGAAGCCGCCACCGGCATCGTGCTGGCGACGGTTTCGGAAGACTGAGGCGCGGGCAATGCGGTCGCGCCCGCTTTTTTTTGCCATGCGTTATGTCGCATCGAGACATAACGACTCGATAGCCAGCAACAGGAGATGTTCATGAGCGCCCTGCCCGACCCACTGAAACTCGCGCAATCGCCCACCTCGCGCGGGCGCCGCTGGGACCACCTGGAATTGCTCGAACGCATCGACGCCTCCGGCTCGATCTCGGCCGCAGCCAACGGCATGGGCATGAGCTACAAGGCCGCCTGGCAGGCGGTGGAAGCGATGAACAACCTGTCCGAAGAGCCGTTGGTGGAACGCCAGCCGGGCGGCAAGCACGGCGGCGGCACCACGCTCACCCAATACGGCCGCCGCGTGGTGGCCGCCTACCGACGTCTGGAGAAGGAACGGGAACGCGTGCTCGCCAACCTGGGCCGGATCATGGACGACTTTGACCAGTACTACCGCATGATCAGGAGATTCGATATGCAAACCAGCGCCCGCAACCAGGTCCTTGGCAAGATCCAGAGCATCAAAAACGGCCCGATCAACGCCGAAGTCATCCTCGACATCGGCGGCGGCGATACGCTTGCCGCCATCATCACCAACGACAGTGTCGAACACCTCGCGCTGGAGCCCGGCATGGAAGCCTACGCGCTGGTCAAAGCGCCGTGGGTCATCCTGACCACGGACGACAGCCTGAAGACCAGCGCCCGCAACCGGCTGTGCGGGACCGTCGTACGCTGCCAGGAAGGCGCGGTTAACGGCGAAGTGATCCTCGAACTGGCCGGCGGCAAGACCGTCGCCGCGATCGTCACCAACGACAGTATCGATTCGCTCGGCCTCAAGGTCGGCGTGCGCGCCTGCGCATTGATCAAGGCCTCGCACATCATTCTCGCCGTCTCGGCATGAACCACGTTGTCCAAAAACCTTTACCCTCGCTCAAGGAGAATCTCATGTTAGCCATCCGTCCGTTCGCCCCACTGATTGCGCTGTTGCTCGCCATGCCTGCCCAGGCCGCCGAAGTCAGCGTTGCCGTCGCCGCCAACTTCACCGCGCCGATGAAAGTCATCGCCGCCGAATTCGCCAAGGACACCGGCCACGTTGCCAAGCCCGCGTACGGCGCCACCGGCAAGTTCTACGCCCAGATCAGGAACGGCGCGCCGTTCCAGATGCTGCTTTCGGCCGATGACGAAACGCCCGCCAAACTCGTACAGGAAGGCATGGCCGATCCCGCCAGCCGCTTTACCTACGCCGTCGGCACGCTGGTGTTGTGGTCGGCGCAACCCGGGTTCGTAGATGGCAAGGGTGATGTGCTGAAAAAAAGCCAATTCAACAAGTTGGCGCTGGCCAATCCCAAGTTGGCGCCCTACGGCAAGGCCGCCATCGAAGTGTTGACCGGCATGGGCCTGCTGGACAGTGTCACACCCAAATTCGTACTTGGCGAAAACATCGCGCAGACCTGGCAGTTCGCCAGCACCGGCAACGCCGAACTTGGTTTCGTGGCGCTGTCGCAGGTGATGAAGGACGGCAAGATCGGCAGCGGTTCCGGCTGGATCGTGCCGGCCAAATTGCACACGCCGATCCGCCAGGACGCAGTAATACTGAGCGTCGGCAAGGGCAACCCCGCCGCCGAAGCGCTGGTCAAGTATTTGAAGAGCGACAAGGTTAAGGCGATCATCAAGGCCTACGGTTACGACCTCTGATGTCTAATCGCAAGGAAAGCAGGCAGGCCGCCTCGCGCTTGGATTTGTGGAAAAGGAAAACCCCATGAGCACCGCTGAAATCATTGAACAGGCGCTTCATTTAAAAGCGTCTGAGCGCTATGTTCTGCTTGAACTTTTGCATCAAAGCCTGGACAAACCCGACCCAGAAATCGACCGAGTCTGGCAGGAGGAGGCATTACGCCGATTGCAGGCTTATGACGAAGGCCGACTGGAGTGTGTTTCGATGCAAGAGGCGTTCCGGGATTTGTAATGGAACTGATCTTTGCCAAGCTTGCACAAGCCGAAATGCTGGAAGCCAAACATTATTACGAGCGACAGCAACGCGGCCTGGGCTTGCAGTTTATGAATGAGGCGAAGCGATCCGCCAGACGAATTCTTGAACAGCCGCTTGCCTGGCAGATCGAGATTGAACCGGTCAGACGATTCATCTTCAACCGGTTCCCATACAAAATGCTCTATGTCATTCGAGCCGAGCGCATCGTTGTATTGGCGGTTGCCCATCAACATCGCGATCCAGATTACTGGGTTGAACGTATCGACCGACCATGAACCCCGCCGACCTCACTGCCATCTGGCTCACCCTCAAACTGGCCGGCGTCACCACGCTGCTGCTGCTGCTGATCGGCACACCCATCGCGTGGTGGCTGGCACGCACGGCATCCGGCTGGAAAGGTCCGGTCGGCGCCGTAGTGGCGCTGCCGCTGGTGCTGCCGCCGACGGTAATCGGTTTTTATCTGCTGGTGACGATGGGGCCGAATGGCCCGGTCGGGCAGTTCACCCAGGCGCTTGGCCTCGGCGTGTTGCCATTCACCTTTGCCGGGCTGGTGGTGGCCTCGGTGTTCTACTCGCTGCCGTTCGTGGTGCAGCCCTTGCAGAACGCCTTCGAAGCGATTGGCAACCGCCCGCTGGAGGCTGCCGCCACCCTGCGCGCCTCGCCGCTGGACACCTTTTTCAGCGTCGTCCTGCCATTGGCCAAACCCGGCTACCTGACCGCCAGCGTGCTCGGCTTTGCGCACACAGTGGGCGAGTTCGGCGTGGTGTTGATGATCGGCGGCAACATCGAAGGCGAGACTCGGGTCATTTCGGTACAGATCTACGACCACGTCGAAGCCATGGAATACGGCCAGGCGCACTGGCTGTCCGCCGGCATGCTGGCCTTTGCCTTCGTCGTGCTGCTGGCGCTCTACACGCTGAACCCGACCGGGAGACGGAAATGAGCGCACAGAACGCCATCCACGCCCGCTTCAAACTCGACCGCGCGGACTTTTCCCTCGATGTCGATCTCGACCTGCCGAATCGCGGTGTCACCGCCCTGTTCGGCCATTCCGGCTCCGGCAAGACCACGCTGCTACGTTGCATCGCCGGACTGGAACGGGCACAAGGCGCGTTGAACATGAACGGCGAAATCTGGCAGGACGCCACCACCTTTCTCCCCACCCACAAACGCGCCCTGGGTTACGTGTTCCAGGAGGCCAGCCTGTTCCCGCATCTCACCGCGCGCGGCAATCTGGAATACGGACGCAAACGTGCCGGAGACGGAAAAAGCGGGGGCATGGACCGCGCCGTGCTGGATCACATCGTCGACCTGCTCGGCATCGGCCCGCTACTGGATCGCCGCCCCGACCAACTCTCCGGCGGCGAACGCCAGCGCGTCGGCATCGCCCGCGCGCTGGCGGTAAAACCGCAACTGCTGCTGATGGACGAACCACTGGCCGCACTGGATCTCGCCCGCAAACAGGAAATCCTGCCCTACCTGGAACGCCTGCACGAAGAGCTGGAAATTCCCGTGCTCTACGTCAGCCACGCCCCGGATGAAGTCGCCCGACTGGCCGACCATATCGTGGTGATGCGTGACGGCCGCGCAGTCGCATCCGGACCGTTGACCGAAACCCTGGCGCGGCTCGATCTGCCAATCCACCTCGGCGAAGATGCCGGCGTGGTGCTGGACGCCGTGGTGGCGGAACGCGATGCGCAATGGCAACTGGCCCGCGCAACCTTTGCCGACAACCCCGATGCCGGCGTCTGGGTCCGCGATGGCGGCCATGCCCTCGGCCACCCTGTCCGTGTCCGCATCCTGGCGCGCGACATCAGCCTGGCCATCACCCGCCACAGCGGCACCAGCATCCAGAACATCCTGCCCGGCGTAGTCGAAACACTGGCCGACGACACGCATCCGGCGCTGGCGCTGGTACGCGTCAACGTCTGCGGCGTAAAGGTGGTAGCGCGACTGACACGGCGCTCAGCCCACGACCTGGGGCTGACCCCGGGCCAGATCGTCTATGCCCAGATCAAGGCGGTGGCGCTGATCGGCTGAACGGGGTAAATCAGCGCGAGAACCCCAATAGCCTTCACTTGGTCACTTTCGTAGCGCGCTGCAGACCGACTTCCGCGTTGGCATGGTCGCGGTTCCACAACTGGAACAGCGGGTATTTCAGGTAAGCCTTGTCAGCTACATAACGCAGCACGTTGGTCAGACGAAAAAACTGCACCACCGAATCGACACGAAAGACTTCCTTGCCGCGTTCGTCGAACATGATCAGTGTCGGCGCATAGAACAGCCCGAGTTGGCGCGCCCACTGGCGAGCCGTCATACGTTTGCCGTCCGGTGTCAGCAACCGCGTTGCGTCATCCCAAACGTTCAGCTGAACCACCTCGAAGTCCTGCAGGCGTTTGCGCACCAGGGTGTTCTGGAGCGGCTCAGAATGCAGGACATCACAAGCATGGCAGCGGGGCTGTTCAAAGATCACAAGCAGTGGTTTTTTGGCCGCAAATCGGCTGCGGTCCAGTGCATACGGTGGTGAGCTGAATAACGGGTCCGGGTTCAGGGTTTCATCGGCGAACAACGGGGGCGGATCGGCTTGTTCCAGGTACTCGCTGAAACCCTGGGTCTTGTAATGGTCATCGACAACATACTCCAGCGCCGCACGCATCTTGTAAGGGGTGTGGTAACCGACCAGCTTCAGTGCCAGCTTGCGTCCCTTGACGAAGAACAACAGCGTTGGCGTAAGTTGCGCCTTCTGTTCGACAGCAAATTCATTGATCGGCTTGGCCTTGCCATCCATACCGGTCATATTCTCGACGCTGTGTGCATTCAGCCCGACCACGTCAAAGTTCATGCGTAGGTAACGCACCAGATCGCCCTTGGACAGGTTATCTCTGATCAGCGCCTGGCAGTACGCGCAATGCGGCTGACCAAAATAGACGATCAGACCTTTCTTGCCGGAGGCGAGCGCGTCTTCGAGATCCTCGGGAAGATTGTTGAAGCTGCTCTTGAACCAGTCCGGATGCTCGTCCTGATAGTCGGTTGGCAGATCAACGAACGAATATGCATCTGCGGCCGGCGTCGCCGCCATGACCGAGCACGAATACAACAACGCAGCGAAGACCACTGCGGCCAAACGGATCAGTGATTGCATTTTGGTGTTGAGGCGAATGAAGTGGCTTTGAAGAATACGAGCCTCCGCTGCCGATTGCACTGGTGCAACGTTCCTATGAATTCGCTGAATATTTTGTTCGCTCACCCACCCCGCCGCAACGGCTCAAGTATCTCCTTCAACCCGTTGTGATCAATCTCATGCATCAACGCCAGCAGGCGGCCTATCTCGCCGGGCGGGAAGCCTTCGCGGGCGAACCAGTTGAGATAGTAGCCCGGCAGGTCGGCGATGAGCCGGCCCTGGTATTTGCCATAGGGCATTTCCCGGCTGAGCAGCAGGAGCAGATCCTGCGGTCCGACACCGTTCAGGTTGTTCATTTTCGGAATCCGGGCGTGGGTGCTGGTGGGGTGGGAGGCCGACAAAGTACCATCTCGACCAGCTTCACTCCAACCGAAACCAACTCGCCATGACCGTCAGAACACTCCTTCGCATGGGCGATCCACGCCTGCTTGAAACCGCCCTCCCGGTAGCCGAATTCGGCACGCCTGAACTGGATGCATTGATCCGCGACATGTTCGACACCATGTCCGATGCCGGTGGCGTCGGTCTGGCGGCGCCGCAGATCGGGGTCGGCTTGCAGGTGGTGATCTTCGGCTTGGAAAGGAGCGAACGTTACCCGGATGCCGAAGCGGTACCGATGACGATCCTGCTCAACCCGGTCATCACGCCCTTGTCCGATGCAGAGGAACTGGGCTTTGAAGGTTGTCTGTCGGTACCCGGCCTGCGCGGCGAGGTGCCGCGCTACCAATGCATCCGCTATCAGGGCTTCGATCTGCATGGCGAACCCATCGACCGGAGCGTCGAAGGCTTTCACGCCCGCGTCGTCCAGCACGAATGCGACCATCTGATCGGCACGCTCTACCCGATGCGCATGCGCGATCTGAGCCGGTTTGGTTTCACCGATGTGCTGTTTCCGGCTGCTTCCGATACCAATCCATGATCCTTGAATCCTCTGTTGAGCGCTTCTTAGCCTTCGAGAAGTGGCAAGAATGCAAGCGTTCGCGCCTCCGGTCACACTCTCCAATTAGGCAACCCCGCTACGAGTCCGATTGCGGGCCTGCCATGCCGTCTGGCCGCGTTGCTCCTCCTTGCGGGAAACGGCCCCGCGCGTCGTCGCGCCTTGCCAGCCGACCTGGCAGGCCCACACTCGGACTCGTTCAACAGAGGAATCAAGGATGATGACTTGTAGTGACAGGGTGGAGGCGATGAAGGTGATGGACGACCCCGAGTGGGAGGCGGCTTGGGTCAAGGAATGCGAGCGGCGACTTGAAGCTTATCGGCGCGGCGAAATCGAGGCCGTGGATGCCGAGGTGATGCATGCGCGCATTTCGGAAAAGTACGGGCTTAAGAGTGGTCAGCATAAACCATGACCACGCCCCGCTCCCTGATCATCAATACCCCCTTCGAGGTGCCGCGCTGGTACTGGACCAAGGACAGGAACGACCAGAAGAAGTTGAGCCTGAGCGAGGGGCGACGCCCGGCCGGTTATGAAATTTTCGACACCCGGCACAACACCTTGCGCACGGAAAACCTGGACCTGGTGAACACCATCCGGGAGCGAGTCGATCAGTGGCGCGCGGCGGCCTACCCCGGTGTCACCACGGTGACCCGTCGCCTGCTGGAGCACTGGCATGACCAGACTGCGCGGACGTTTCCGTTCTATTTCTGCCAACTGGAAGCCATCGAGACGCTGATCTGGTGCGTGGAAGGCGCGGATGAATATCGCCAGGGCATTGCCGTTCCCAACGACGGCGGCGCCTGGCAACGGCTGTGCAACAAGATGGCGACCGGGACCGGCAAGACCACGGTGATGGCCATGATCATCACCTGGCAGGTGCTCAATGCCCTGACCTATCCAAAGCGGACCCGTGATTTCAGCCGCGCGATTTTCATCGTGGCGCCTGGCCTGACGGTGAAGGAACGCTTGCAGGTGCTGATGCCCGGCAATGCGGAAAATTTCTATGATCATTTCAACGTCTGCCCGTCCAATGCGGATCGCCAGAAGCTGAATCAGGCCGAACTGCTGATCGAGAACTGGCACAGCCTGATGCCGTTGAAGGCGCAGGATCGTTCCGTGGTGAAGAAAGGCAGCGAGAGCGACGAGGCGTATGTGCGGCGGGTACTGGGCAAGCTGGCCGGTTTCAAGGACATCGCGATCATCAACGATTAGGCGCACCACGCTTATCGGGTGCGTGCCGAGATGAAGGTGAGCAAGGCGCAGGCTGCCGAGCAGGGGCTGGACCTGGAAGAGGCCACGCGCTGGATCGAGGGGCTGGACCGCATCCACAAGATGCGGCGCATTCAGCATTGCTTCGATCTGTCGGCGACGCCGTTCGCCCCCACCGGCAAGGCCAGTACCGAGACCGGGCTGTATGAATGGATCGTCTCCGACTTTGGCTTGAACGATGCCATCGAGGCCGGGCTGGTCAAGACCCCGCGTGTGGTGATCCGCGACAGCGCCCTGGCCAACGCGCAAACCTACCGCTCCAAGCTGTATCACCTGTACCGAGAGCCGGAGGTGGCCGACGATCTGAATCGGCGCGGCGCGGAACCGCATGAATCGCTGCCGCAGTTGGTGCAACAGGCTTACACCCTGCTGGGCGCGGACTGGCGGGAGGCCGCGAAAGACTGGCTGGCTGCCGGACATACCTCGCCGCCGGTCATGCTGACGGTATGCAACCGGACCGAGACGGCCGCGCGCATCGAGTACACCTTCCGTAACGGCAATGCCTTCTGGCCGGAACTGCATGCGCCGAATCGCACCTTGCGGGTGGATTCGCGGGTGCTGGAAAAAGCGGAAGTGGGCGAGACGGCCGGCACGGACAAGAATTACGAGGCTGCGCTGCAAGCCATCGTCGAGGCAGCCAACATTCCGGCGACTCGCAAGGCCGATCTGTTGAACCTGAAGAAGGAAGAACTGCTGCGCGAAATCGTCGACAACGTCGGCAAACGCGGCGCGGCCGGGCAAGACCTGCAAAACGTGATTTCCGTGGCGATGCTGTCTGAAGGCTGGGACGCGAAGAACGTCACCCACATCATGGGTCTGCGCGCCTTCACGTCGCAGCTATTGTGCGAGCAGGTCATCGGGCGGGGTTTGCGGCGCGTGGCCTATGATCGGGAACCGGTGATGTGTCCGGATGGCGTCGAACGCGAACTCTACAAACCGGAATATGTGAATGTGTTCGGCGTGCCGCTATCTATTTTCCAGGACGTTGGCGATGGCGGTGAACCGCCTCCGCCGCCCAAACCGAGTACCCAGATCGAGTCGCTGAAAGAACGGGGTCACCTGGAAATCCGCTGGCCCAATGTTTTGCGTGTTGATTGCGTGGTGCGCCCGGAATTGGTGCTTGACTGGGTCAAGGTGGGCAAGATCAAGCTCGATCCCACACAGGCGCATATCAGCGCCGACCTGGCCCCCGCCCTTGGCGGGGCAACGAATCTGGCTCAGGTGGTTTCCATTGATCTGGAAAAGCTTGAACAGGAGTTCCGCCTGCAACGCCTGATTTTCATGGCGGCACAGAAGGCATTCGCGTCAATGGAGAAGCGTTTCCAGGGCGAGCGGGGCTATCTGATCTTTCAGTTGATCTTGTTGGTTGAGAAATTCCTCAGCAATAACGATCATCTGGATATTCCCTCCCTGTTTCATCAAGACCCGGTACGTCGGCGCATTCTGATTGCGCTGAACATGGACCCGATCATCCAGCATCTACTGCAATACATCGACGAGCAGAACACGGAACGAATGGAGCCGGTGTTCGATGAGGAATACCCCATCGGCACAACGGCCGCGATGCGTACCTGGTACACGACCAAGCCCTGCGAATCGACGACGAAGTCCCAGATCAGCCATGTGGTGGTGGATAGCACCTGGGAGCAATACACGGCCAATGTGCTGGAAACGAGCAATCTCGTTGCCGCCTATGCCAAGAACGACCATCTCGGCTTCCAGGTGTATTACCTGTGGAACGGCAGCAAACGCCGCTTCATACCGGATTTCATCATTCGACTGGTGAATGGCAAAACGTTGGTGCTGGAAATCAAGGGAGAGGATTCAGACCAGAACCGCGCCAAGCGCGCTGCCCTGGAGGTTTGGGTCAAGGGCGTGAATGCCAAGGGTGGCTTCGGTGTCTGGTGCTGGGATGTGGCATTTGAACCGGCGAAGGTTCACGACATTATTGCTGCTCATGCCCTTTGATGCCTGCGGGTTTTGTTGCTTCAGGCGATAAAACCTTCCTCATTGCACTGATTGCAGTACCCCATGCGCACCAGGAAATCGTCGAACTCCAGGCCGAGGTCGGCTTGCAGACGGTCGGCGCGGCCGGACAGGTAGGCGAATGTGGTATCCGGCAGCGGGGCGCGGAAGCCAAACACGATGATGTTGCCCTTGGTCTCCGAGGGCAGTTGCATGGCGTGTCCGCCGAAGGCCTGCGCCAGGTGGCTGAAATACAGCGGATAGTCCGGGTCTGAACCCCACAAATTGAAGACGCCGACGCCGCCGGGACGCAGCATGGCGTGGCAGGTCTGATAGAAGGCCGGCGTTACCAGTTCAGCGACGACGCGCTCGGCGTCGTAGCCGTCGACCAGCAACACATCCTGACTGTCGGGATGCTCGCGCACGAAATCTACGCCGTCGCCGCACACCACGCGCAGGCGTTCGTCATCGGCGGGTAGCTCGAACCAGTCGCGTGCGGCGGCGATGACTTGCGGGAGAATTTCCACGGCGGCAATCCGGCTAGCCGGCAAATGGCGATGGATGAATTTGGCCAGCGAGCCGCCGCCCAGACCGATCAGGGCGATGTCGTGCGGTTGCTGTTTGAACAACAGAAATCCCATCATGGAGCGGGTGTATTCCAGTTCCAGTTGGTGGGGCGCACTGAGGCGCATGGCGCTTTGCACCGCAGTGCCGCCCAGATGCAGGAAACGGATGCCGTCGTTTTCACTGATCTGCACCGGGGCGAGTGCGGTGTCTGGTGGAAGGAATGTCGAATTCATGGGCATCCTGCCAGGCGCTTGGCTATGTTCTGCACTGCTCCGAGATTTCGTCTTCAAACTCGTGCAGCCCTTCTTTGCTGATGCCGATTTCATTCAATGCCGATGTTTCCTGCGCTTCCCATTCGCTGTCGTCTTTCAAGGATTGCAGGTTGTAGATGTGTTGCGCGGTTTGCAGGATGGCGACCAAGGTCGCTGATTTGTCGTTGACGTTGATCGCGTCGTGATGCCAACGCACGGCTTGGCAAACGTAGTCCGGCAGTTTCCAGTGGCGCGCCGCCATGTAGCCGACGACCGAGTGGTCGGTATCGAAACGTTTATCTTCACTCAGCACATTCGGCCAGATGTGGCCATTGGCGGTGATGAAGGCGTATTCGTATTTTTCGATGTGCTGAATCAGGATCGGCACGCCACAGTCCATGAACAACCCGGCCAGCTTGGCGTGTTCAGGAAACAGATTGCAGGCGGTGCGTTGTTTCCAGGCGATGGTTGCGGCATAGGCGGCAATGTCATTGGCGCGATCCCAGAACCAGGGATAGAACTTGGAATCGCCATAGATGGCTTTCTCCAGCGAAAGGCCTTTCACCAGTTCGGCAACGGTCGTCAGGCCCGCCAGCGAGATCGCCTGGGCGACGGTTTCCGGCGGCCGCCGCAAGCCGTAGATCGGTTTTGCCAACATGCGGAAAAGGCTGGCGGTCAGGCCGGCATCGGTCTGAATCACCTGGCTGATGTCTTCCATGCTGGCATTGGGCATCTCCAACAGCCGCATGACTTGATCCACCAATGGCGGCGGGGAGGGAATTCGTACTGCCATTTTCAAGGCCGGATCGGTGAATTCCTGGTGTGCCGCCGCTGTTGTCGCCGCTTTTGCCGGTGCGGCGACCTGTTTCTTTAAAGCCATGGTTTTTTCCGCTCGTCTTCGAAGGTTGCGGTTTGCTTTATGTACCCGTTACCCGCAAAGCTTGATTGCATCGAGACAGAACGGGGCTGCCAGAACAAATTTTACCTCTCCCCGGCGAACTGCTGGCAGAGCAAAAGGGATATACGAAGTAAAGGGTTGCCGGTGTCGTAGGAGCGCCTTCCAAGGTGAGAAGTCCGCAACAATCGCGCCTTGGATGGCGCTTTTACGCGTGATGTCGCTACTCACCCAGTGGAAGATACGCGTTGTATAAAAAGCAAAACCGGCCGTGACGGCCGGTTTTGCGAATTACCAAGGTTAAGCCAGGGATCAGGAGGACATCGCCGGGGTCTGGCAGGCATTGGCGTTCTGGTTCCAGGGTGCTTTCGCCAGGATCATCGCCATGCCGCAATTATTTGTGATGCCGGCGTAGATCATGCCGGCCCCCATGGCGGCGACGATGGCCAAGCCGAGCGGCTGGCCAGCCATGACGATGCCGGCGCCAAGCAACGACATGCCGCCAACGATGACACGGACCTGCTGTTCCAGGCCAAGCACTTTCTTGCCTTTCAGCACGGGCAACTTGGCATCGATCCAAGCATCGGTGCCGCCTTCGACCTGCACCATGTTGCTGAAGCCGGCATCAGCCAGTTTTTCCATCGCCTTCTGGGCGCGGATACCAGATTTGCAAATGAAGTACACCGTGTTGCCATTGCAGTAGGCGAGCGAACTCGGTTCCAGCTTGTCGAGCGGAATGTTGGTCGCGCCCTTGGCATGGGTAGCGCCGAACTCGGCGGGGGTGCGAACATCGATCAGATTGACGACGCCTTGCTGCTGCATGTTTGCGAGGGTGGAAGCGCTGATGGTTTGCATGATGTGTCTCCGATTCAGTTGATGTTTTGGATCAAAGTTTGCCGCCAACCAGGTTGGCGGGTACGGCGATGTCGATCAGGCGCGGCTTGGGCAAATCCAGACCGTTCATGATGGCGACGA
>CAMDHJ010000061.1 GCA_945897865.1 Tepidiphilus sp. J10 | reverse complement strand
TACGGTGGCATTCCGGTTGCCGCCAATCACCAAGGCGTCATCGCCGAAGGTGTCTTTCGGGCCAATCGTGTCGACCAGTTTTGCTTCGTCGTCGTAGATGTCGGCTTTCCATATCTCGGCGCGGCCAGACCAGATCAGGTAGAACGCATCACCACGTTCGCCCTGTTTGACAATGATTTCGCCGGTCTTGACCGGGCGCGGTGTCATCAGTTTCAGTGCCTGGATGACATGTTCCAGCGGTAGGCGCTGGAAAGCCAATGCGTGTCGAACCGCACGCAGGCGTTTGACCAGCTCGGCGTCTTCGGTCTGGCTGGCATGTGCGGCAAGTTCGGTCCAGGAAGACAGCGTGTCGAGAAATTGCGCGTCCGCCAGCACAACTACCGCATCGGTTTGCGCGATCAAACGATTTTCGCCAATCTGGGTCAGCACTGTGTGTTCGCGCGTGTTCTCGAACGACAGCAGCTCGCCAGACGGCTCTAGCCGGACGGTGCCGGAGATGGCGGTGATGCGCAGTCCAGGCTTTTGCGTAATGAAGCAGTCACCGGAGAACAAGGCCAGCAGGCGCACGCCGTCGCCCAATTGTTCACGTGAGGAATCATTCAGTTTGGTGTAGGGCTCTACGCCGAGGTTGCGCAGGTAATCGAAGACTTCCGATGAGATGAGCGGCTCTTGGTTCACACTGGTTCTCCTGTCTGAGTTGTTGATTGTTGGCTAAGGGGGTCTTATCACCCGCGCAAAATGGTTATGTCCTGCAAAAGTGGGGTCAGGACTGGCTCAATCTTGCGCCGCATCAATGAACCGATAGCGGTTGAGCGCGCAAAGATGGGTTGGATCAGGCTGTCGTCGCGACATGCCAGACGCGCCGCCGCCGCCAACATATCGGCATGCGGATGCCAGGCGGCACCGGGGCTGGTTGCGAGTTCGTTCAAGTTGATCTGGGATGAAAGATAGCGGCCGATAGCATTCAACGTGCGACTGACCACTTCCTGGGTTTCCGGGCGTTCGAGCACGTCGGCGGCCGCGTCGAGGAAGGTCTGTCCCTGGCTGGACAAAGCGCGCTCCAGAACGTGGGCTGCCGCATGGGGTTCGCCGCTCAACAGGGTGACGATCTCGCCATGCAAGGCGTGCGCGTTGAGCGGCAGCGGCAACCGGCCAGCGGCCATTTCCAGGAAAGCGACGAAATGCGTATTGCTGCGCCGGCCGAATTTCCACATGGTTTCCAGCCCGGCCGGTGTGACCGCGTTGGAGTAGATCAACACTGCGACGGTATCGATGATGCCGAGATGGTCGTCTTGCAGAAACGGCAGGTGCTCGACCAGAAAGTCGGCCAGCACGCGTCCCATCGGGCCTTGCGCGACGGCTTCGCGGCTGAGCATCAAGCGGGCGTTCTCGATGGTCGGCAGCGTCCACCAGGCATGCCGCGCCAGTTCGTCGGTGAGGCCAGGCGAATGCACCACGGCAACCACCGCTTCCGGCTCGCCGGTGAGCAGCAGCTTGCCCAGATTGACGCCGGCCATCTGACCGTGCCGCGTCCAGCGCGTCAGAAACACCGGGTAGCCGCCGGGCGAGCCGAGCGCGTGGCCGGACAGCAGTTCGCGCACCTGGCGCAGGTATTTGTCTTCCCGGCAATTGGGCGACAGTGGAATGCTGGCCTCGCCCTTGTCGGTCAGCGCGTGCAGTGTCAGCGTCGATTCGTCGATCCGGATTGCCTTCAGATCCTGCGCCAGCAGGACTTGCAGGCGGAAGCTGTCTTCCGCAGAAAGCCCGTCGCTCATGCGCTCAACTTCTCGAAGCACTTCGCGGCGGCGGCGATGGTGGCGTCGATGTCGGCGTCGCTGTGTGCGGCGGAAACAAAACCGGCTTCGAACGCCGACGGCGCCAGGTAAACGCCTTCATGCAGCATCAGGTGGTAGAAGCGATTGAAGCCTTCCTTGTCGCTCTGCATGACTTCAGCGTACGAGGTCGGCGGCGTGGCGCGGAAGTAGACACCGAACATGCCACCGACGGAATCGGCGCAGGCCAGGATGCCTGCGTCGCGTGCGGCGGCGTTGATACCGGCGCAGAGGCGTTCGGTCTTGGCGGCGAGGGATTCATAGAAGCCGGGCGCGGAAATCTTCTCCAGCGTCTTTAAACCCGCAGCCACTGCGACCGGGTTGCCGGACAGCGTGCCGGCTTGATACACCGGGCCAAGCGGTGCCAGTTTGTCCATGATCTCCGCCTTGCCGCCGAAGGCGCCGACCGGCAAGCCGCCGCCGATGACCTTGCCGAGCGTGGTCAGGTCCGGTGTGATGCCGTACAGGCCTTGCACGGAACCAGCGCCGACGCGGAAGCCGGTCATCACTTCGTCGAAAATTAGTACGGCGCCGTATTTCGTGCAGTTCTCGCGCAGGCATTCGAGGAAGCCGGGTTTCGGCTTGATCAGGTTCATGTTGCCGGCGACCGCTTCGACGATGATGCAGGCGATCTCATTCCCCTTGGCAGCGAACAGTTGGTTGACCTGCTCGATGTCGTTGTAATCGAGCACGACGGTATGGCCGGAACAGTCGGCCGGCACGCCGGCGGAACTGGGCTGGCCAAAAGTGAGCAGGCCAGAACCCGCTTTCACCAGCAGGCTGTCGGCGTGGCCGTGGTAGCAGCCTTCGAATTTCACCAGTGTGTCGCGGCCGGTGAAGCCGCGCGCGACGCGGATGGCGCTCATGGTGGCTTCAGTGCCGGATGACACCAGACGCAGTTTTTCCAGGCTGGGCAACATCTCGACCAGTTTTTCCGCCATCTTCAGTTCCATTTCGGTCGGCGCGCCAAAGCTGAGGCCGAGCGCAGCGGTGTCGCAGACGGCTTTTACCACGTCGGCATCGGCGTGGCCGAGGATCAGCGGGCCCCAGGAGCCAACGTAATCAAGGTACGACTTGCCGTCCGCATCCCATACCCGGCTACCGGCGCCCTTGGCGAAGAAACGCGGCGTGCCACCGACCGAGCGGAAGGCACGTACCGGCGAGTTGACACCGCCAGGAATGAATTTCTGGGATTGTTCGAACAGTTCGTCGTTGCGCGAGGTCATGCGGCTTCCTTGTCAGTGAATTCGGAAAAGTCCGTAGGGTGCGGCGTGCGCAACGTTAAACATTTGATGGTGCGCGCGGCGCAGCCTACGGAATCAGGTTTTGAACAGTGGCGGGAATTTTAAGGCAGCTTGATGCGGGTCGGGCGCGTCATACAGCGCGCTGATCACCGCCAGCAGGTCGGCGCCGGCGGCAACCAACAGGTTGGCGTTGTCGGCCGTGATGCCGCCGATGGCGCAGACCGGCAAGCCGGTTTCGCGTTTGGCTGCGTTGAGCAAAGCCGGGTCGGCTCGTTTGGCCTGCGGCTTGGTCGGCGAGGCAAAAAAACTGCCGAAGGCGAGGTAATCCGCGCCGGCGTGTGCTGCAGCCAAGGCCAGCGGCAGGCTCTGGTAACACGATGCGCCCAGGATTTTGCCCGCGCCGGCTGCATTGAGTCGTACCCGTGCGGCGGCGAGCTGGCCGTCGTCTTCGCCCAGATGCACACCATCGGCTTCGGCGAACAACGCCAGGTCCAGATCGTCGTTGATGATCAGTTTTGCTTTGAATTTGCGTGTCAGGCCGCGCAAGGCCACCGCCTGTTCCTGGCGATGGCAGTCGGAGGTCTGCTTATTACGGTATTGCAGAACGCGGCAGCCGGCGCCGAGGATGGCCTCGGTCACTTCCAGCAGTCGGCGTGTGTCGTTCCAGTCCGGCGTGATGGCGTACAGGCCATGCAAGTTGAGTTCAGTCTTCATCGTCGCCGCGCACCCAGTACAGGCGATCCGGAATGAATTGACCCATGCCGGGTCGATAGGCGTTTTTCAGCGTTTGATAGGTGTACTCCTGCGCTTCCTTGACCGCTTCAGGGACATCCTGACCCAGCGCGAGCAACGCAGCGACGGCGGAAGCCAGGGTGCAGCCGGAACCGTGATAGGAGCCCGGCAGGCGATCCCAGTTCAGCCGATGCACGACGCCGCGTGTGTTGTAAAGCGTGTTGGAAACCTGCGCGCTCTGCTCATGCGCACCGGTGATCAGAATGAATTCGGCGCCCATGTCGATCAGGCGGCGGGCGCATTCGGACAATTCCGGATCATCGTTTTCGGCATCCGTGTCTTCAACCAGCCGCCGCGCCTCCAGGCTGTTCGGGGTCAGGATCGTGGTCTGCGGCAGCAGCAGATCGCGCAGCGCGTAGATCAGTTCTTCGTTGGCGAGCGGATCACCACGACCGGAAGTCAGCACCGGGTCGAGCACGAGTGGAATGTCGGGATAGTCGGACACCACTTCGGCGATGGCGGCGACCGCTTCGACGCTGCCGATCATGCCAATCTTGATTGCCGCCACCGGCATGTCTTCCAACACACTGCGGGCCTGATCGGCGATCCAGTCGGGGTCGATCGGAAAATAATCATCGACGCCGACGGTGTCTTGAACTGTAACTGCGGTGACCACCGACAGCGGGTGGCAGCCCATGCCGGCGAGGGTCAGAATGTCGGCTTGCAGGCCGGCGCCGCCGGTTGGATCAGTGCCGGCAAATACCAGCACGGCGGGAATGGGCGCTATGGACATGGGGAAAGCCTTGGCGTATGCGTGAAGAATGGGCAGAATCCATTTTTACATAAGTCATTTGTGCCTGCCCGGACTGCGCATGGAATATAAAACCTGGATGTGTTTGGTATGTGGTTTCATCTACGAAGAGAGCAAGGGGCTACCGGATGAGGGCATTGCTCCCGGCACCCTCTGGCAGGATGTGCCGGTCAACTGGACTTGCCCGGAATGTGGGGCGCGCAAGGAAGACTTTGAGATGCTGGCGATTTGACATGCATCGAATGAATAAAGCGAAATGGCTGAGGCGCGGGTTCAATGCCTCGGCCATTTGATTTCTCGATCTGGGCTGTGGTGGAGGGGAGGAAATTGAAGAATCCTTGGTTAGCAACTGTGCTCACAGCCCTGCTGGCATTCAATGTCCATGCGGCAGGTGACCTGGTCCTGGATGTAACGCTCGACTACGACCAGAATCGTAATCACCTGGCGACCCAGACTGCCTTCAAGGATCTGGCCAGCCACCTTTCCAAAGCCGTCAAGCGACCGGTCAAGATGGTCATGACGCAGAATGCTGAACGGGTTGGCGAGCATATCCGCACCGGCAGTTATTCCATCTTGCTGGCACCGTCGCAGTTGATCGGTCTTGCGATGCGGGGTGGTTACAGTCCGATTGTCAAGACCAAACAGAATGCGCGCGTCATGCTGTTGGCGACCAAATCCTCAAATGTGAAGAATTTTGAATCCGCACGCGGCAAGCGGATTGCGTTGCCGCACCCTGAGTCGCTGGTGAGTTTTCTGGTCAAGGGCGAAATGAATGCGCGAGGTTTCTCCCACACTCGCTACTTCGGCCAGGTCAATTACATGAACCAATATGGCGCAGCGCTGTATGCCTTGGAAATTGGCCAGGCAGATCTGGTTGCCGCCAAGGAAGATATCGCCAATGAATGGATGACCCGACGCAGGGATTTCGTGCGAGTACACAGCTTTCCGAGTGTGCCGGCTGCCGGCGTGGTGGTGAGCAACAAACTCGACGCTGCAACGAAAGAACAGCTGCGCGCAGCGTTTACCAGCATAGACAAGGAACTCGAAGCGCGGTTGATGCGGGTTGATATGAGTGCGTTCCAAACAGCGGACAACGCGGATTTCGAATATGTGTCGACACGTGGTTTCTACACCCCGGAGGTATCTTCGGGTATCACGATTCCAACTGCACAACAGGTCAAACAGTTGATAGGTCAAGGCGTCAAGTTGTTCGATGTCAGGCCGCAAGCGCATTATCGCGAAGGGCATATCCCCGGTGCGATCAACGTTACCTATCGAATGAATAGTCCGAAGGAAGTCGAATATGATGATTCGGTCGATGCTTTTGATCTATCCAAGCTACCCGCAGACAAGAAAACCCCGATCATTTTTCAATGCAATGGCGCCGAGTGCTGGTACAGCTACAAGGCGGCGCGCTATGCATTGAAGCGTGGTTACACCAAGGTTTACTGGTTCCGTTCCGGATTGCCGTCCTGGAAAGAGGCAGGCTATCCTGTGCGTAAGGGCAATTGATCTGAATGCGGCAGGCAAGCAATGTGCTGCACCGAGGCAAAGTTTATGCAAGTCGCATTATTCCGAGCGGGGATCGGGTAAATTTGAAAATTAACCCGTTGTGGTACGGGTAAACAAACAGGATGCAAGGAGGCGGTTTGAATACTTCGACTACCGATGCCGGTGATTTGGTTGGGGCCAAAGTGATGGTGATTGACGACAGCAATACGATTCGTCGCAGCGCTGAAATCTTTCTGATCAAGGCGGGGTGCGAAGTCATTCTGGCTGAAGATGGTTTCGATGCACTGGCCAAGATTACCGACCATCAACCTGAAGTGATTTTTGTCGACGTCATGATGCCGCGTCTGGATGGTTACCAGACCTG
Source organism: Tepidiphilus sp. J10 (assembly GCA_945897865.1). Classification (GTDB taxonomy): domain Bacteria; phylum Pseudomonadota; class Gammaproteobacteria; order Burkholderiales; family Thiobacillaceae; genus PFJX01. The sequence continues at coordinate 15,328 of CAMDHJ010000061.1, read as the reverse complement.
TGCGTTGATCAAGAAAAATCCTCGTTTGCGCGAAATTCCCGTGATCATGTTATCCAGCAAGGATGGCTTGTTCGATCGCGCTCGCGGTCGTCTGGTCGGCTCAGATGAATACCTTACCAAGCCTTTCACCAAAGACACGCTGTTGGAAGCGGTTCGACGCCATCGACCGCACATCAGCTGAGCAAACGTCCGGGAATATCATGCCTGTTAAAAAAGTGTTGATCATTGATGATTCGCCTACCGAGCGGTTTTATCTCACCGATGTATTGCGCAAGCACGGTTTCGAGGTCATCACGGCGGATAGTGGTGAACATGGGATTGCCGTCGCCAAGGTGGAAAAACCGGATTTGATCCTGATGGATGTCGTCATGCCGGGCCTGAATGGATTCCAGGCCACGCGGCAGCTATCGCGTAACCCCGAAACCCAATCGATACCCGTCATCATGTGCACCACCAAAGGTCAGGAAACCGATCGCGTCTGGGGTTTGCGCCAGGGCGCCATCGACTATCTGGTGAAGCCGGTGGTGGCGGAAGAACTGATCGCCAAGGTGAAGGCGCTGGGCTGATGCAAGAGAAACCGAGTTTGCGGGAGTTCCAATCTCAGCTGGCTGAAAAGCTGAAGCTGTCGGAGGTGTCACACGGCGTTGTCTCAAAGCTGGGCTTCATTGCCGGTGGTCGCCATTGGTTGGTTGACCTGGATCAGGTCAATGAAGTAGTCACCGTTTCCGGTTTGACCGAGGCGCCCTGGGTGAAGCCGTGGTTTATTGGTGTTGCCAGCGTTCGCGGCGTGCTCTATGGCTGTATCGACCTGGCTGCCTTCATGGGACAGGCCGAACCGATGCCGGCGGGCGAGTCGCGTTTGCTGCTGATCCATCCTCGTTTTGGCCTCAATGCAGCTTTGCGGATTGATCGCGCATTGGGATTGCGGGCGTTGGCCAGTCTGCAATCCGAGCCCCCCTTGCCGAATCCCGATATCTGGCTGATCGGACGTTGGCGAGATGCCGATGGGCAGGTGTGGGACGAAATCAGTATGCAGACTCTGGCCGCAATGCCGGCTTTTCTGGATGTGGGTTTGTCGTAATGATGTGTCGTCGACTTGAGGCAATCACAGTACGTTTATCGGTCCGCCCATTGATTGAGCTGGGCGATGCTTATTTCACAGGGGTAGTGCAATGGCGATGAGCAAGCCGGGTAATGTTCTAGGCAAATTATTCCAGCGGGTGTTGGGCAAGGGCGCACCGGCTAGTCTGGGTAGCAGGAAATTACCCCAACGTTTGCAGACGCTTGATCCTGATCAGTTTCCCCTGCTGAAGTGGGTCAAACCCGGGATTCGGCAGACGGTTCTGGTCGCCACGTTGTTGGTGTCGCTGCTGCTGGCTGCGGCATTGCTGACCTGGAACACGATTCAGGTCGGTAACCGCTCCGAATACATCGAGATTGCCACCCGCCTGCAAATGTTGTCGCAGCGCTATACCAAGACCGCGCAGCAAGCGGTACTGGGAAACAAGTTTGCCTTTGGTCAACTGGATGACAGCCGCAAGGCATTTGCCGAGGGGCTCAACATACTGATCGATGGTGGCGCTGGCGTACCTTCTTCGCCCGGATTCATACAGGGTGATCTGGCCGAGTTGAAAAAGCGCTGGAATACCTCGAAAAAGAACATTCAGTATCTGGTTGAGCAGCAGGCCATGCTGGTTGAACTGGCGCAGTCTCTGAATGAAATCAATCAGCGCAACAACGAGTTGCTTGATTTGACCGAGCAAGTGGTCGCCTTGTTGCCGGCGACCTCAAAAAAGCAACTCGCGTTCGCCAACCAGCAAGCGTTGTGGACGCAGCGGATGGCAAAAAATGCCAACGCGTTGCTGTCATCCGATGTGATCAATCCGGAAACTGCGTATCAGCTCGGCCAGGATTTGATGACTTTCCGTGAAGTGCTCGACGCCCTGCTCAACGGCAGCGCTAATTTGGGTGTTCTGGCGATCGAAGATCCTGATGCACGCGAAAAACTGCTTGAACAGAGCGAGGTGTTCGCGCGGTTTGAAACGCAGACCAACCAGATTCTCAAGCGCATGCCGCAGTTGGTAGAAGCAAAGCGCGCGGCACGCGAGATTTTTGACGAATCGGAGCAATTGCTGGCATTGACCCAAAACGTCACTGTTCGCTATCAAGGTCTCGGCAGCGGCCAGTATCTGATACTGGCATTGATCTTCGGTACGCTGGCCTTGCTTTCCTTGTTTTTGCTTGGCCTGCTCAACGTGCGCGCGGCACAACGGCGCGCCGAAGAAGCCGCTCAAGAAAACCAACGCAACCAGGACGCCATTTTGCGTTTGCTGAATGAAATGGGCGACTTGGCTGAAGGCGATCTGACCGTGCAGGCGACAGTGACGGAAGACATTACCGGCGCCATCGCCGATTCGGTGAATTATGCGATTGAGGAGTTGCGCAACCTGGTTCAGGGTATCAATCGTGCTGCCGGACAGGTTACGCAGACGACTTCTGAGGCGCGTCGGAGTGCTGAGCAGTTGTTGACCGCCGCCGAACAACAGGCGCAACAGATCGGCGAGACCACCACAGCGGTGACGCAGATGTCCGACTCCATTGTCCAGGTTTCGCAAAACGCCGCCGAGTCGGCGCGGGTGGCGAACCGATCGCTGGATACCGCACGCCGAGGCGGTGATTCGGTGCGTGGCGCCATTGCCGGTATGAATGCGATCCGTGATCAGATTCAGGAAACCTCGAAACGCATCAAGCGCCTGGGCGAGTCGTCACAGGAAATCGGCGAAATCGTCGACCTGATCTCGGACATTACCGAACAGACCAATATCCTGGCCCTCAACGCCGCGATTCAAGCGGCAGCGGCAGGTGATGCCGGACGCGGATTCAGCGTTGTGGCGGAAGAAGTGCAACGTCTGGCCGAGCGTTCTGCCAAGGCGACACGACGTATCGGTGCCATCGTCAAGACGATTCAGACCGATACCCAGGATGCGGTCAACGCGATGGAGTCTTCAACCCAGGGTGTGGTGGAAGGGACGGTCCGATCCGACGCGGCGGGTGGTTCTCTGGCTGAAATCGAGGCGGTTTCCGACCAGTTGGCCGGTCTCATCGAGAACATTTCCCAGGCAACGCAAGCGCAAGCAGGTACCGCCGAGCGGATCGCCGCCAACATGCGCCGGATTCTTGAAGTTTCCGGGCAGGCATCCGCTGCGGCACGCGGCAGTGCTGGTTCGATTGGCGAATTGGCGGTGTTGTCGAACGAATTGAAAGTGTCCGTATCCGGCTTCAAGCTCTGATGCCGGCAGCTCTCAACATATCGAGAAACAGGCTGCGTTCGATCAAACACAAACCCGCAAACCCTATTACACGCAGGATGAATCAACATGAGCGATGAGACGGAATTTGATCTAGGTTCGCTAACCTGGGTAAAAGGTGAGCTCGATAACGCACTTGATGCGGCGCGAAAAGTGTTGGCCGACTGGAATGGCGAAGACAGCAACCCGCTGAAAGCCGCTGCCGCGCATCTGCACCAGGTCTACGGCGCACTTCAGATCGTTGATATGCAGGGCGTGTCGCAAGTCGCCGGAGAAACGGATCGCCTGTTGTCCGAGATGGTGGCGCGGGAGGATCTGCGCAATCAGGCGTCGTGCGATATCGTATTGCGCGCAATTGCAGAGTTGAAAGCGTATCTCGATGCCTTGATGGCGGGGGCGCCGCATATTGAGTTGCGTCTGGCCGCGATCCTGAATGAATTGATGACGCGTCGTGGGGCAACGGCGCCTGCACCGAGCGAATTGTTCTATCCCGATACCAGCGTGCGTGCGCCGCGTCAGACCCCGGAGTTGGCGCTCGATGACGATGCCCGCAGCCGCGCGCTACGCACTTCGCGTTTGCAGTATCAAAAGGGACTACTCGCCTTCCTGCGCAACAAGGATCCACTGGTTGGGTTGCAGAAGATGCAGGATGCCATCGGCATGGTTGAAAAGCTGTCGCAAGGGCCCGCGCAATATACTTTCTGGTGGACCGCTGCCGGTCTGATGGAAGCGCTGCGGCGCGGCGGTGTGCCAACTGATTTCTGGCTCAAGCGGCTGTGCGGCCGCATCGATATTCAGATGCGGCGTCTGATGGATGGCTCGCGTCAGTTGGCTGATCGACTGTTCCGCGATGTGTTGTATTACGTCGCACAGGATGCCATGCCGAATGGTCGCAGTGAACAGGCCAAGGCACTCTTCGATCTGGCCCAGTATTTCCCGGCCGAGGAAAGCAGCGAGGATGCTTCGTCGCGGGCATTGCTCTCATCGTTGCGGGAAAATCTGGCCAGTGCCAAGGATCATTGGATCCGGTATTGCGCCGGGCACGGCGAGAGTCTGCCCCTGTTCCAGCAATCCGCACTGGCTGTATTCGAAGCGGCAACCCACATGCGCAACCCGACCATGCAGGCTTTGACCCGCATCGTTCAGGCGGTGGCGAAACGTTTGCCTGGTGAAGCCGACGCCACCCATAACGAGGCGCTGCAATTGGAAATGGCAACCGCGCTGTTGCTGGCGCAGAACGCATCCGAGCATTACGACGAGTTAGGACAGGAATTCGCCGATCAGGCCAATTCCCAGTCGATGCGCCTGCAAGCGTCGATTGACCCCACGTTTGATGTCTCGAAGATTCCTGAAGTGGCGATGCTGGACGATATTTCCCGCACGGCGCAGGAAAAACTGGTGGTGGCGCAGGTTACCCAGGAAGTTCAGGCCAACCTCAACCAGGTCGAGGAAGTGCTTGATCGCTTCTTCCGCAATTCCGGCGACCGCGCCGGTATGCCGATGCTGCCCAATCTACTGAAACAGATACTGGGCGCTTTCAATATCCTGCAACTTGATGTTGCGGGTGATCTGGTACGCGAAACCATCCAGCGCATCGAACATTTCACCGCTGCCGATACCGAGTCGGAATTCAAATACATCACCCCGGAAAACCTCAACTGGGTGGCGGAAGCGCTGTCCACGCTGGGCATTTATCTGGAAGCGATGCGGCATGGCCGGGACGACAGCAAGCGCTTGACCCGTTTGCTGGAGCAGCCAGAAGTGGTGATCAAACCGGAAGTTTCGGTCGAAAACCAGATTCAGGCTGATATCGACCGGATCAAGGCATCGGTGCAGCAGTGGGCTGCCGAAGGGGGCAACGAGCAGGAGCGGGTTGCGCTGAAAGCGGAGCTTGACCGACTGGCGAGTGATGCCGATTTGATCGGCAACGCCGAACTGCGCAGCCAGGTCGATGCGGCAATGAAAGCGCTGGCGGTGGCCCCACAAACAGAAGCTGAGTCCGCGCCGGCACAGGCCGTGCTTGAAGCGATTCAGAGCATCGGTACGAGCCCGCTGGAAACACCGGCGCCAAGCGCGGAGGCCATGCGTCTGGCCGCAGCTTCGGATGCGGATGTTGATCAGGAAATGCTCAGCACCTTTATCGAAGAAGCGCAGGAAGTGCTGGGCAACATCTTTGCCCAGGTCATGCGGCTGAATGTCAGTCCGTATGACGCAGAAGCGTTTACGTCGATCCGGCGCGGTTTCCACACCCTCAAAGGCAGCGGCCGCATGGTCGGATTGACCGATCTGGCGGAACCTGCTTGGGAAATCGAACAGACCCTGAATCTGTGGCTGCGCGACGATAAAGTGCCGAGTCCGGAAATCCTGGATTTCATCGAAATGGCGGCTCAGGTCTTCTCGGTCTGGGTCGGCGAACTCGAAGAGCAGGGCTCCGCACGGGTTGAATCCTCCACGCTGATCAATGGCGCACGCAAACTGCGGGGCGAGACGGCGATGGTCAGCGTTCCCGAGAGTCCGCCCCCAAAGCCTGAAGCCGGCGTTGAGGCTGAGTCAGGTCCAATTGCCGGCGAAAATGCAGACAAAATTGCTGACCACACAACGGATCTCAACGAATCCGCTGCACCTGATGACCTGCTGGAAAGTGAGCCGCCTGCATTGGAAGGACAAGACGCAGCGGTAGCGACAGACAACGCCATGCCCGCCGAAGAGGTGGATATCGAAGGCCATCGTTTGCCAGCCGAGCTGTTCGAGATATTTACCGATGAAGTCACACTTCGGATTGGAGAGCTTGATGCCGCTTTGACCGATATGGCCGGCGGGCCGCATCCAGATGCCTGGGAAACGTTTATTCGCGCATCGCATACTTTGGCCGGCATTTCACGCACCACCGGTTTCATGCCATTGGCCGATGCGGCGCATGAAGTCGAACTCTGGGCGCGGCAATGGCCAGACAAGAACATCCCGCTGTCTGCCGAGGTGGTGTCTCATGTCTCTGCCGCACTGATCCCGCTGCATACCTCGGTGCGCGGCATTCTGACCAAGCGTTTTCCAGTGCCGATGCCGCAAGTCGCAGCAGAGTTGGCGCTGACGCTGCCGCAGGCTCCAGCCGCCAGCGAAAATGACACGAAGGCGGAAACACCGCCGACATCCGATTCAGAGGCAGCGCGGGAGGTGGAATGGGAGCAGACGGAGTTCGTCCCCATGCCCGAGCTGGTATCGCCGCCACCGGCCGCGCCGTTACCCGCGCACGATGAGCTGGATGATCAATTGCTGCCGATCTTCCTGGAGGAGGCGGCTGAGTTGTTGCCGCAGGTGGGCGGAGTTCTTCGGCAATGGCGTGCCGAGCCGGAAGATGGCGTCGTGCGCGATGCGCTCAAACGCACGTTGCACACCCTGAAAGGTTCTGCCCGGATGGCGGGCGCCATGGTACTCGGCGAAGCAGTGCATGGCATGGAAACTAAAGTCGTTGAAAGCGGTGAAGCAGCAGCCTCAACGGCATTTCTGGACGGACTGGAAACCGAATACGACCATCTTGCCGACCTGATTGATCGACTCAAGCCTGACTATGTCGAACCGGCAGCGGCGGTGGTCGAAGCCGAGGATGAGGACGAGGCTGAGGCGCCTGGACAGGTCAGCCTGATGACGGCGGAGAAAGAACTTGCCGCCGCCCCGCCAATTTCCGCCGCCCGTCTCGATGCCGAGATGCACACGCGGCATTCATTGCGCCTCAAGTCCGACATCATGGACACCTTGCTCAATGAAGCGGGAGAGGTGGCGATTGCCCGGGCGCGCATTGAAAACGTGCTGGCGTCCTACAAACAGACCGCGCAGGAACTTGCCGCGAACGTCGACCGTTTGCGCTCGCAACTGCGCGAACTCGAAATCCAGGCCGAATCCCAAATGCATTCGCGCCTGTCGCAAGTCGCCGAAAGCCAGTTCGACCCGCTTGAGTTCGACCGTTTTTCTCGCTTGCAGGAGCTCACCCGGCAAATGGCGGAAAGCGTCAATGACGTCTCCACGGCGCAGGACAATCTCCTTTCCGGCCTCAACGAAACCGATAACGCCCTGCAATTGCAGGCACGCATGACGCGTAATCTGCAACATGAACTGATGCATATTCGTATGGTGCCGCTGGATACCCTCGCTGAGCGCCTGTATCGCGTGGTGCGTCAGACCGCGAAGGAAACCGGGCGCAAGGCGCAACTGGAACTGGATGGCGGTCGCACTGAGCTAGACCGGGCTGTGCTCGACAAGATTGCCGCGCCGATGGAACACCTGGTGCGAAATGCCGTGGCACACGGCATCGAGATGCCGGATGAACGTAACGAAAAGGGCAAAGCCGAATATGGCGAATTGCGTTTGTCGGCACGCCAGGAAGGCAACGAAATCGTCATTGCATTGGCCGATGACGGCGCCGGCATTGATCTGGTTGCGGTTCGTCAACAAGCAGAAGCGCGCGGTTGGCTGCAAAGGGGCGAAGTAGTTGAGCAGGAACAACTGGAACAAATGCTGTTTCGTTCCGGTTTCTCCACCGCCAAGCATGTGACCGAGATTGCCGGGCGTGGCGTTGGCCTCGACGTGGTGAAGAATGAAATTGCCAGTATCGGCGGCCGTGTCAAATTGGATACCGAAACCGGCAAGGGCGCACGTTTCACCATCCGCCTGCCGCTGACGCTGGCGTTGACCCAGGTTGTGCTGGCACGCGCAGGTGGTCTGACTTGGGCGCTGCCGGCTTCGCTGGTCAAACTGGTGCGCGAGTTGAAGGTGGAACAGATCAACGCCTTGCATGAAGCTGGCCGAATGGAAATCGAAGGAGAGGTATTTCCGCTGCGTACCCTGGCTGACCTGGTAGGCCGTAAAGCGGTGCCGGAAGAAGGCCGTTTGCGCAGCGTGCTGCTGCTGCGCGCCGGTGAGCAGCGGCTGGCGATCCGGGTCGATGCGTTGGAAGGCAACTATGAAGCGGTGGTCAAGAATATCGGCCCGCAACTCGCTCGCATCGCGGGTATCAGTGGCGCAACCGTGCTCGGTGATGGCCGCGTCGCCTTGATTCTCAACCCGTTCCAACTTGCCGAGCGGGCGCATGTGCACGAAGTCGAACATCAGCTGGAAGTCATCGATCTGGCGCCGCTGATCATGGTGGTCGATGACTCGTTGACCGTGCGCAAGATCACCTCGCGCTTTCTGCAACGCGAAGGCTACCGGGTCACTACCGCCCGCGATGGTGTGGAAGCACTGGAATTGCTGCAAGAAGAATTGCCGTCGGCGATGCTGCTCGACATTGAAATGCCGCGTATGGACGGCTTTGAAGTCGTGCGTAATGTCCGTTCCAACGCGGTGACACGCAGTCTGCCGATCATCATGATCACCTCGCGCACGGCGGACAAACACCGCAGCCATGCGCTGGATGCCGGCGTCGATGGCTACATGGGCAAGCCGTATCAGGAAACCGAGTTGCTGGCGGAGATCCAGCGCCTGACCGGAGAAACCGTCGCGGCCTGAAACCCGGCGGCTGTCTGGCTTGATGCCCGTCCACGCTGGCGGGCATTGGTTTCATGTCATAGGTTTGACCTTCTGCTGCACTAGAATTACGACAAGCCTTATGGTTAGCCTTAAAACCCACTCCAAATACTCGTGAAAGTACTGTTATGGATATTCCGCTCCTGTTCAAAGCCTTGCTGCTTGGCATCCTCGAAGGCCTGACCGAATTTCTCCCCGTTTCCAGCACCGGCCACCTGATCATCGCCGGCAGCCTGCTGGGCTACACCAATGAACAGAGCAAAGTATTCAAGATCGTCATCCAGTTGGCCGCCATCCTGGCGATTTGCTGGGACTATCGCGCCCGCCTGATGCATGTCGTCGGTGGCCTCAGCAACGACCCCGCCGCGCGCCGCTTCAGCGGCCACATCCTGCTCGCCTTCCTGCCCGCCGCCGTGCTGGGTGTGCTGTTCCACAGCACGATCAAGTTCTATCTGTTCAACCCGATCACCGTCGCCGGCGCCTTGATCGCTGGTGGCCTAGTCATTCTGTATCTGGAAAAGCGCGCCTATCACCCGCGTATCAATGATGTGGAGCAGATGTCCTGGCAGCTTTCGCTGAAAGTCGGCTTCGCACAGGCCATGGCGATGTTCCCCGGCGTCTCGCGTTCCGGTGCCACCATCATGGGGGGTCTGATCTTCGGCCTCAATCGCAAGACGGCAGCCGAGTTTTCCTTTTTTCTCGCCATCCCGACCATGCTCGCTGCCACGGTGTATGACGTGTACAAAAACTGGGCGCTGCTGAATCTGAACGACCTGCCGGTCTTCGCAGTTGGTTTCGTTGCCTCGTTCTTCTCCGCCATGCTCGCGGTGCGCGCCTTCATCCACTATGTATCCAGCCACAGCTTCGTCCCGTTCGCCTGGTACCGCATCGTGTTCGGCGGCTTGATCCTGATGACCGCCTACTTCGGCTGGATCGATTGGTCGGATGCCTGATCGTTGGCGTTGTGTAGAACTCGTTTGACACTGCGCTGATTGATGCAACAACCAGCAAATTGACTTGGCGAACAAACATCATTCGCCAAGTCGCTGGTTTTCCCGTTTAGGCGGAAATCCAGATTCTTCAATTCCTTATATGTGCCTGCCATGTGGTTCAAAAATCTCTCCGTCTATCGTCTCGCCCCCAATCTCAACCTTGATCTCCCCAAGCTGGAAGAAAGTCTGGCCCGCCAAGCCCTGCAGCCGTGCGGCAATCAGGACATGGAAAGCCAGGGCTGGGTCTCGCCGCGTGGCGATGATCGCTTGCTGCATGTGCTCAACCAGCAAGTCATGATCGCGCTCGGCGTCGAACAAAAACTCCTCCCCGGCAGCATCGTCACCCAGTTCGCCAAGGACCGCGCCAGCGAAATCGAAGAGCAGCAAGGCTACAAACTCGGCCGCAAACAGATGCGCGAACTCAAGGAACAGATCACCGACGAACTGCTGCCGCGCGCCTTTGTCCGCCGCCGCGTCACCTGGGCCTGGATCGACCCGGTGCATGGCTGGCTGGTGGTCGATGCCGCCACCCCGTTGAAAGCCGAAGAGTTGCTGGAACGGCTCAACAAAACCATCGAAGATTTGCCGGTGCGAACCCTGCACACCGAACTCTCCCCCAGTTCCGCGATGACCGACTGGCTGCTCGCCGGCGAAGCCCCGGCCGGCTTCACGATCGACCGCGACCTTGAACTCTGTGCCGCCGACGACAGCAAAGCCACCGTGCGCTACGTCCGCCACGCGCTCGAAGGCGAAGAAATCCAGCAACACATCGCCGCAGGCAAAACCGCCACCAAACTCGGCCTGACCTGGAACGACCGGATTTCCTTTGTGCTCAGCGAACAGCTGCAACTCAAGCGTCTGGCTTTCCTCGATATCCTGAAAGAAAACACCGAACAAGCCGATAACGCCGACGAGCAATTCGACCTCGATTTCACATTGATGACTGGCGAAGCGGCAAACCTGCTGGCTGATGTGGTGGCAGCGTTGGGCGGGGAAAAAGCGAAGGCGATTTGACCGGCTTCAGTGAGGTGCCCGCCGCTTCAGTACACGCCTGTTGCGAAGGCAGGAAACGGCAAGGCAAGCAATCGATCCCCCGGGGATTTCCAACAAACCAGGAGCCGTGTTGTTCAAGTTCATAGCCATTGTCGCTGGATATTATTTTTTCGGATTGCTTGGGGCGTTCATCGGCCTGTTCGTCGGCGCCTTCATTGATCGTCTGAGGGCCTACGGGTCCGGCGGTGTCAATCCGATGCGGAATGCGCTGCGGCAAACCGTATTTCTCGAAACGATGTTCATCTCGATGGGTAGGCTTGCCAAAGCCGATGGGCGGGTTTCCGCACAAGAAATCACCCATGCCGAGGCGCTGATGAAGCAGCTGGGCATGACGGCAGAACATCGCGCCCTGGCCATCGACTTGTTCAAGCGCGGCGCCAGCCCGGAGTTTGATATCAAGCCGACCTACGCACGTTTTGTCTCCGTGTGCGGCCAGACGAAGCATCTGAAACAGATATTGCTGGTTTATCTGATCACGATGGCAATGGCGGACGGTCATCTGCACCCTGAGGAAGAGACGCTGCTCGCCGAAATCGCCGAGCTGCTTGGCTACTCTCCTTCCTACTTCAAGCAGTTGATAGACATGGTGCTGAATCAGTCCCACTTCGAGGGTGGGCAAGCCAGTACGGAGACATCACTGGAAGATGCCTACAAAGCGCTGGGAGTCACAAAAGAAAATACCGACCAGGAAATCAAGCGCGCCTACCGCAAGCTGATCAGCCAATACCACCCGGACAAATTGATCGGCCAAGGATTGCCGGCAGACATGATTGCCATGGCCACGGAAAAGACCAAGGAGATCCAAAAGGCCCACGACCTGATCCAGCAAACCCGGAATATTTGAGCTTGTTGACCAACTCTGGTCTGACCGTTAGCTGCCACGCAGGCATTCGAATCATCAACGCAACATTGGGGGGAAATTAACAGTCCCCACACTTGTCGCCCAATGTTGCCAGTTGGGGCAATCACAATGGAAAACGGCCTAGTCAGTGAAGACTAAGCCGTTGATTTTTTCTGGTGCGCCCGGAGAGATTCGAACTCCCGACCACTCGGTTCGTAGCCGAGTACTCTATCCAGCTGAGCTACGGGCGCGAAAGAGGGCCGAATTATAAGGAAACGCGGCTATTTGGCAAGCCGTTGGGCAGGATTTATTCAAACTTCACGCACTGCGCCCAGCATGCCCTGGGCCTCGATGAAGGCGATGATCTCTGCCAAACCCTGGCCGGTCTTCATGTTGGAAAACACGAACGGGCGTGAGCCGCGCATGCGTTTGGCGTCGGTGTCCATCACCTCCAGCGAGGCGCCGACCATCGGCGCCAGGTCGATCTTGTTGATCACCAGCAGGTCGGACTTGGTGATGCCGGGGCCGCCCTTGCGCGGGATTTTCTCGCCGGCGGCAACGTCGATGACGTAGAGCGTCAGGTCGGACAGTTCCGGGCTGAAGGTGGCGGCCAGGTTGTCGCCGCCGCTTTCGACGAAGATCATGTCGAGGCCGGGAAAGCGCTGGTTGAGGCGGTCCACCGCTTCCAGGTTGATGCTGGCGTCTTCGCGGATGGCGGTGTGCGGGCAGCCGCCGGTTTCCACGCCGATGATGCGGGCCGGTTCCAGCGCTTCGTTGTGCACCAGAAATTGCGCGTCTTCTTCGGTGTAGATGTCGTTGGTGACCACGGCGATGTTGTATTTGTCGCGCAGCGCCAGACACAGGGCCAGGGTCAGCGCGGTCTTGCCGGAGCCGACCGGGCCGCCGATGCCGATTCTCAATGGTTGGGATGCTTGGGTCATGAGCGGAAGATCCGGGTGTATTGGGTTTCGTGAAGGCTGCTGGCGAGGGCGAATGCCGGCAGGAAGTTATGGGCTTGTGTGAGCGGGGTTGCAGCGGCCTGGCGGGCGAGTTCGGGCAGGCGTTCGCCGAGGGTCAGTAGCAATCGCTGGCCGGCGGTCTGGCCGAGCGGCACGGCTTTCAGCGCCGCCATCACCTGATTTTCCAGCCAGGCCCAGAGATAGCCGACGATGGCGTCTTCAGGCTCAATGTTCCAGTTCGCGGCGGCAAAGCTCCAGGCGAGCGGGAAGCTGGGTTGTGGAAAAGCTGCCAGGTTTTGTTTCGGAGTGCCGTCATACCGGCGCAGGCCGGTATCCAGTGTTTGCGCTGGTGCCAGGACTGGACCCCGGCCTTCGCCGGGGTGACGGCTGGATAAGGATAGATCGCGCAACAATCGCGCCAGCGAATGCCCCATTTGCAGCGTCTCGGCGCGCAGTTCGGCTGTCTCGCGGCTGGCGATGAAATCGGCATCGAGTTCGGCCAGTTGCGCCGTATCGCAGTCCCGCCATGCGGCCAGCATGTGTGCCAGATAGACCGCCTCGAAGCTGGCCAGGCTGTAGCTTAGGCAGTCGCCGATCCATTGGCGGGCACTGGCTTCGTTGTGGATCGCGCCGCTTTCCACCGTCCATTCCAGACCTTGCGAATAGGTGTAGGCGCCGACCGGCAGCGTCGGGCTGGCAAGGTGGAGCAGGCGGATCAGTGCCAGGTTCATAGATTCGCCTCCCCCTTTGGAAAGGGGGGATCGAGGGGGATTATGCGGGCTTGGTAGTCGCGAACCGGGCTAAATCCCCCCCAGCCCCCCTTTTGCAAAGGGGGGAGCAGGGCGGACTGGTCCCGACTCACCGTTTTCCTTTCAGCAGCATGTCGTGGATGCGCGGACCTCGACCCTCGCCGTCGGCACTGTGGCCGTGCGGATGCGCGTGACCACCATGATTTCCATAAGCACCACTTTCCGGCTCGAACGGGGCTTCGGTTTGTGTCACGTCCAGACCCAACCCGCGCAGCATTTCGCCCAGCACATGATCGCTGCCGAAGCGCAGCAGACCTGATGTTTCGTCCACTCCGACTTGCACCGGCACATGCCGGTTGCCCAGGTGATAGGCGGCACGGGCGAGCTGCAGCGGGTCATCGCTGCGCGCTTCGATGACCGTCTCCGGGGCGGCTGCGACTTCGACGACGCGGCCATCCTTGCCCAGCAGCTTGTCGCCGGCACGCAGGATGATGCCGCGTTCGAGGAACAGGCCGGCTTCCTCGCCAGAATCGAGTTGGGTGCGCAGACGGGTTTTGCAGCGCAGTTCGAAGCTCAGGCTGAGGCGTTCGGAGGCGCTGGCGTCAGCAGGGGCACGTTGTTCGATCAGCAGCATGGGGTAGCGGTCAGTTGTAGGGTGCAATAAGCGCAGCGCATTGCACCGGATTGGCGAGCATACGGCGCAATGCCCGTTGGTTATTGCGCCCTACGCGGTATGCGGATTTGCCGGGCATGGTCAAAACAGGAAATACCGCTGCGCCATCGGCTGCACCGCCACCGGTTCGCACACCAGCAACTCCCCATCGGCTCGCACGGCGTAGGTTTCCGGGTCGACGTCGATCACCGGCATCGCATCGTTGTGCAGCATGTCCTTCTTGGAAACCTGCCGCGTGTTCTTCACTGCGACCAACGGTTTGGACAGGTTCAGCGCGGCGACTTCCGGGTTGTCCAGCGCGGCTTGCGAGACAAAGGTGACTGAGGTTTTCAGCGCGCCGCCAAAGCTGCCGAACATCGGCCGGTAGTGCACCGGTTGCGGCGTCGGGATGGAGGCATTCGGGTCGCCCATCGCTGCCGCTGCGATCATGCCGCCTTTCAGGATCAGGCTGGGCTTGACGCCGAAGAAGGCGGGTTTCCACAGCACGATGTCGGCCAGCTTGCCGGGTTCCAGCGAGCCGACGACATGGCCGATGCCGTGCGTGATGGCGGGGTTGATGGTGTATTTGGCGATGTAGCGTTTGGCGCGGAAGTTGTCGGCGGCGCCGTCGCCCGCCAGCGGACCGCACTGAATCTTCATCTTGTGCGCTGTCTGCCAGGTGCGAATGATGACCTCGCCGACGCGGCCCATCGCCTGCGAATCCGAACTCATCATCGAGAACGCGCCGAGGTCGTGCAGGATGTCTTCGGCGGCGTTGGTTTCGCGACGGATTCTGGACTCGGCGAAGGCGATGTCTTCGGCAATCGATGCGTCGAGATGGTGGCAGACCATCAGCATGTCGAGATGCTCGTCGATGGTGTTGACCGTGTACGGCATGGTCGGGTTGGTCGAGCTGGGCAGCACGTTGGCCATGCCGGCCGCCTTGATGATGTCCGGCGCGTGGCCGCCGCCGGCACCTTCGGTATGGAAGGTGTGGATGGCGCGGCCCTTGAACGCGGCCAGCGTGGTTTCGACAAAACCGGATTCGTTCAGCGTGTCGGTGTGGATGGCGACCTGCACGTCCATTTCGTCGGCCACGCTCAGGCAGTTGTCGATGGCGGCCGGCGTGGTGCCCCAGTCTTCGTGCAGCTTCAGGCCCATCGCGCCGGCGCGCACCTGCTCGCGCAGCGGTTCCGGCTGGCTGACGTTGCCCTTGCCGAGAAATCCCAGGTTCATCGGGAAGGCGTCGGCTGCCTG
>CAMDHJ010000060.1 GCA_945897865.1 Tepidiphilus sp. J10 | reverse complement strand
CAGGCTCAGTCCCTGCTTTCTCAAAACTTTGATTTCCACATACACCTCGTCACTGATCATCAAGGCTCCGAAAAAGCCCTGATCGTCCTCGTTCGGTGTATCAGTTTTCAATCGGCATGCTGTATCAAATTACATCCGGCAGTGACAACAGGCATAGATAAGCCGGGCGATCGAATTCGCCATCCCAGTTTTGTCCCGAAAAATGGGTTTGATAAACCAACAGGTCAGCCGGGTTTGTACCCCCAAAATCAGGCTGAATCTGCTGCAGGGATTTAGCGGTCAGGTCATCGGCCTGCCATTTCGGGTCGGCAGCATTAAGGGCTTCGGCCCACTGCGTATACCCGGCCAACAGGTGCAGAAGATCTCGGGCAGGTGGGAGGGGCGTATTCATGGGGTGAGTTCTGATTGAATTTCCAACAGACAATCCGGCTTGAAACCGGTGGTGTCGTCCGGATACCCGCGTGGATTGCAAACAATGCGGGTGCCATTGATCTCGTAATCCAACGCTTGATGGGTATGGCCATGCACCCAAAGCTGCACGCGCTCGCCATCCATCAAGTCTTCCCACGCATTGGCGTAAGAAGCATCAATGAGCTTCGGTTGCTGGTCAGCGTTGGGGTAAATGGAACGCAGGCTGGGCGCATGGTGGGTAATGACCACGGTCTGCCCATCAAACGGCTCGGCCAGCTTCTGGGCAAGCCATTGACGGGTGTAGCGGTTGCGCTCAAGCAGGTCGAGCGGGGTGAGTTTCCGGTAATTGCTGCCTGCCCGAATCTTGCGGAAATCGGTCATCACCTCTCGCGCTTCCGCCATGGCCAGACGCGCATCGCCGGTCACGGAAAAATCTGTCCAGGCGGTAGCGCCAAGAAATCGCACGCCTTGATGAATGAATTCCTCGCAGTCCAGCACGCGCACATGCGCATGGCCCCAATCGATCATCTTCACCAGGGTTTTGCCCAAATGCCCCTGGTAATACTCGTGGTTGCCCGGCACATACAGCACCGGCACAGAAAACTTCAGATTGGCCCAGTCCACGCCCTTGATGCCCAGATGGATATCGCCCGCCAGGATGACCACATCCGCTTCGGCGGCGGCGGGGTCGAGCGGGTAGGGCTCGAATTCCAGGTGGAGGTCTGAGAGGAGGTGGATCTTCATAAAGGCCCGCTACAGGGCAGGATCAGTAATCCCCGCCCCGGCATTCATATTCCCAGGAGGCATGGTTGCGGGCTTCGGATTGGCAGCGGGCACTGCAATAAGCCCGATCCGTCTTGTCGGAAAACACCACAGCCTTTCTCAGGCCCAAAGTCTTTTTGCAATTCCAGCAAAAGTACACCGTGGTCGGCGTGTCGTTTACCAGGCGGCAACTTCTTGGCCAGTCTTCAGGGAATTCCGGTGCGTGGTCGGTTTCAGGCATCGCAGGCGTAGCGGCCAAGCCGGTTTTTCGCTGGCTATTCAGCCCCAGCAACAAACCCGCCAACAGCATCCACCCCCAGTTACTGGTGAGGAGCGGCATGCCTGCGCCATGCGGCTGGATGAGCAGCGTATTGACCAGACCAGCATCCACCACTGCAAAGAACAGCACAAACCAGATCATGCGTGCTGCAACAAACAGAAAATTGTCCACGCCCTGAAGTTCACGATCCGCCTGCGTGATGGTCCTTGGCCATGTCAGCACCAGCCAAAAAGCGATCAACACGAATACACCGGCAAAGGCCAGCCAGCCCCACTGAACGGCGATGGAAACGGGTAAATACTGGCTCATGGCTGCGGGCAAATGCAGGGTTGACTGGCTGCCAAGCCAGCCCGCATCAAACAGCAGCTTGTAGGCATGAGATAACTGGTAACCGCTGCCTAGCGGCTCTGACCAAGGGTCTGGAAAAATCGACTGCACGAAACGATGCAAGCGGTAAGGCGCGGAAAAAACGGCAACCCCAAGCAGCACCATGAGCATGGCCAAGCTTGCCAAGCCGGCTTTACGCAAACTGGGTGCAGACAAAGCAATGACCAAGGGCAATAGCAGCAGCCACATTGGCGGGGCAAATGGCGATGCGAAAATCGCCAGCGCCGTCATCCCAAGCGCCAAGCCGATCACTGTGCGTAATCCAGGTTGATTTCCGGACGAAGCCCAGAGTTGGTTCAATGCCGCTACCGAGAACACGAGGAACGGCATGGTCACAATCAGGGAATCGACTCCGAAATAGATCAAACGGTTATCGGATATGTCACGCCATGCCAGAGGCAGCATCGTTACCAGAACCGTGGCAACCAGCCAATCCCCGAGGTTATCTGTACGAAACCGCGCCCAATCCAACCGGGCAAGTGCAGCCCAAGCCAGTACGGCCAAAACCAGTCCCAAGGCATGGGGCAAGACAAGGCCAAGCCAGCCGGTTGGCGCCCAGGCTGTGTTAAAAACCTGTTCGCTTTGTTCCGCATGCGGCAGGGCCGCCACACCCAGTGCGGAAATGATTACGGCCAGTACTGCAGATATATAAGTGGTTCGCATGTTGCGTTCTTCCCGAGTTGCAAGCACATCGCCGGTTTTCAACCTGCCTGCGTATGGTTGTAGGTTGGGCTGACGTCAGGAAGCCCAACATGAGCGACCGCACAAGGCTGTTGGGCTTCCTGACGTCAAGTCAACCCCCAGGCGCGCCAAACGGGCAACCGGCACCGGGTAGTTTGGGAAACGTTTCTGATGCTGTTCCGGTAACTGTTCCTTGCGGATGGCCGACATGGCCAGACTGTAGAAACCCCAAATCGCACTCTCCTTGGCGGCCACATAAGTCCGGCTGATCTTTGAATCGGCTTGCTGACGAGCCAATCTAATCAGGTAGTCATCCAGCGCTTGCTAGCCGCACGAGAACCCGCGTCGGTCATGATGTGCTGCCAGTACTTCAATCTGGACATCGAACTCAATCACCGGACTTTAGTATTGCTACGCCAGGCCAAATAGTCGGTTGCCGCTGCTTCAAGATTTGGCCGAGGCTGATCGACGTTGTCCAATGCCAGGAAAAAGGCATCCCAATCACGCGGAGACAGCGACAGCGTCTCGCTTTCCGCCAGGATTTCTTTGCCACGCGCTTGCGCCGCAGCAATGAGGAAAGCACTCAGCGAAACCCCTGCTGTAGCCGCTGCCCGAACGATCAAGCCCTTGATTTCGGGTGAAGTACGCAGGTCTATACGCTCATAGATATGGGAAGGAATCATCATCAAACTCCACGGCAAACAACACGAAAGTTACGGAAAATATACGGAAAAGATATTAGGCAAGCCTCCTGCACTAAACCGCAACATCTCCGTATAAATCCCGTACCAAACCATCCAATTCCGGCTCAACAGCCTTCTTTCTGGGCCGGCCGGATTTTCCCGGTAGCACGCGTCGCCCCAGTGCCGAAGCCACATCTGCCGCAAAACGCCTATCTCCGAGCAAGAAGTTTCCATTCGTTGCCTTGCGGATTTCATCGACCAGGCCCGGTTCGAGCTCATGACGAAATAGTTCGCGGTACGCCGCCTGTCTTCCTGCCGGATTGTTGTCCAGTGCTTCGTAAAGTGCATGCGGGCGGATCAGCGTATCCGATTCCCCCTGTGCATTGGCGCGGTAGCTCGACCAGCGGTACTCCGCAGGGTGCGCCACCATCGCCGCCCGTATCGGATTCAGCTCAATATAACGCTGGCAGGCCAGCAGATAGGCCTCTTCCTGGACTGGACAGGAGCGGAATCGCCCTTCCCATAAAGTGCCACTGCGGCGATAGACGCGGTTGACGTATTGCACGTAACGCTGACCCAACGCCTTCATCATCGCCCCGGGCGCTTCGACGCGTTCCGCCGACAACAACAGATGCACATGGTTGGTCATCAGCACATACGCATGTAGGTGGCAACCGAACTTGCCGGCGTATTCAGCCAACCATTCAAGGTAAAAGCGGTAGTCCTCGTCGGCGTAGAAACAAGCTTGTCGGTTGTTCCCGCGCTGGATCAGGTGCAAGGGAAGGCCGGGTATGGAGAGTCGGGCGCGGCGGGGCATGGGCCGGTGCTATCAGCCTGGCAGACCACGCAAATAGAGCGTATCAGGGGCAAGGTCAATTTCTTCCGACCACGCCACCGCGCCGTGTTCGACATGCGCACGCATGAACAGACCGGGTTCCTTGAGCGCAGCAAACGCCGGGTAGTCCAGAAAAGGGCGCATATCGAAATGCCGCACTTCACCCGTCTCGAATTCGGCCACGATGGAATAATCGGGCATCGCAACAACCTTGATTACATCTGGAGTCATGACCACCTCAACGCAGCGGATCAATCTTGAATGGCGTTTGGCCCGTGCTTGCCAAATGCCAATCGGCCATCAGCTCATCCTGGTGCAATTCGATCCACGCTTGAACCAGCTTCATTTGGCGTCTTGGCAAGTCCCCTTCCAATAACTCGCCATCCGGAATCTTCAGCACCGCCTTGAATTCGTTGTATCGGATGTGTATGTGCGGGTGATGGTGCTTGTCTGTATCGAGTACTTACATTGCCACGAGAATTCCGTAAAACATGCTGATCGTCAGCATGGCTTGTTTCTCCAGAGGGTGATGCGCCATTTTAGACAAAACCGTGGTCTGTCCCCTATTGTTTATCCCGATTTACCGACAGCCAGATCATTGCCCTCCTGAAGCAGGCTAGGCGGCGGGCGGCAGCCCAGTACCCGAACTATGCCGTGAGCACGGCATCAGTGTTGCCACCTTTTTACAAATGGCGCGCCAAGCTTGGTGGCATGGACGCCTCGCTGATGACCCGGTTATGTGTTAGCAACTTAAGGCAAGAAATTAATGCGACTCCGACCTCTTTAGTCCTCGCTTTGATTGGGCTTACATGTATTTACTGAGATTGTTTAATATTAGCGTTGCAGAACCGGCATCGCTACTTCTTATTCCGTCATAATACTCAAGCGAAAGATTAATTCCAGTGGCTTCCAGGAATTCTCTTAACATAACAAAGCGCTCTGCTTTTGTTCTGTTGTCGTCATTAGACCAGGCTGTAAACGAAACATCATCAAGCAGCTTGTAAACAAGCTTGCCAATATCGGTTGTCTGGTATTTGCCTCCGGTGAATGAGTACAACTCGGGAGACCCTCCATTTTTCAGCATGCTTCCAATTTCTAAAGCTGTGGCAACAACTGCTTTGACGTCGTTATTGCTGCTCAATGGATATGGATTGGTTAAAAATAGACTCTTTCCTTTGTCCCCGTAGTAGGCCAATAGCCCAGTTGCCATTGCATCCAGTCCCTTATTTCCTATTTCGTCAAGTGCTTTGGCTTTGTTCCTGAGTTTGGCTAACTCATCGTCAGGGACTACCCCTTTCTTTCCCGCCAAGTTGTGAAATATGCCGTCAGCACGTTCTTTGGCGGACTTGCTTTGTAGAGCGAGGGCAAGCGCTGCCGCATTCATTTTATCCTCAGCGCCGCCAATTTCAATGTAAGTATTAAATGCTTTAAGTGTCTGATTGGCAGCGAGGCCGGCCATGTCAGATGTAAATCCGATCTCGAATGCTAGCACAAAGCCAGGGCCTGTATTACTGGATAATGCTGCATTCTTAATTGCACTGGTTGCAACATCTATGCCGGCGGCCTCCCAGATGCCATCAATCTGGTAACGTGTTTTTACCTCATCTGCAAGTGCCCCAAAAAGAGTGTCAAAAAGCAGCCCCTTGGAAGCCTCTTTTGTAAGCTTTGCAAAAGTAAGCGGATCAGTTAATTTCTTATTTATTAAATCGGTATAGACGCCTTTCATTATGTCAACATATTTCATCCCCAGGAATTTTGCTAATGTATTGCGAGATGCCTCGTCAAAAAAAACGCTACTGACTGTGATAATTATTGCTGAGATATTGGCTTCCGTGTTTTTGGATGCTAGGTATTGTGCGAGCCCAACCATCGGGTCTGCGCGATTGAATGCATCTGCTACTGATTCTGGAGCGCCGTTAATGTGAGCGTTAATGGGGATAGACCCCGATTCCCCGGGCACCGAATCTCCTGACATACCACCAAGAATTAGCAACTCATCCTCATTCTTCAAGTCATCTATAGTGCCCGTATTTATAACCGGGTCTTTGCATGCCACAGGGTCCGTTATGCACAAATCAACCAGAACCAACGAGTCAGGCTCTCTTTTAAAATAGAAAACCCGATTTGCAGAAAGCAGGACATCGCCATGTATCAGTTCTGCGTCATATGAGGTCGCATTGGGTGTTATGCCGTTCAAAACTGTGGTGATGGGATTGTCAGCGAAAATCGCCCAATATTTACCTGGCTGGACACTGATCACATCGCCGCCAACATTGTTAACGAATCGACCATTTGCACCAACTTCGATATGAGGACGAACGCATGGCCCAAGGGTGCACAATGAATCTATTGTGGTTGTTAACGTGCTTATTAATCCTGTTCCTGTGGCGAGCAGAGGCTCGTTAACAATTAAATCACCCCCTGTATACAGCCCAATATTACCAGCGGTCACTCCATTTATTCCATCAAATGAACCAACCGTTAATGATTGGTAGTTGTTAATAACCCAAAAAGAGCCTGTTACATCAGCGGCAACTAAATCGATGATGTTGCCATCAGCGGCGTCATCTAGCGTTAAATGTCCATCCCCTTCTGCAGCTAACCTATTTGCAGATACCGGTGCATTGTATGATTGGTTAACACCACCGCCATCATGAAGATAAAAGTGTAATGTATTGCGCGTTGCAATTGGTGCGTTTAACTGAACACCACCCGAGCCAGATTCAAAAACAAGACCGGCCTGATTTGGGCCGAACGTGATGGGTTGATTTACGGTCA
This sequence comes from Tepidiphilus sp. J10, assembly GCA_945897865.1. Lineage (GTDB taxonomy): Bacteria > Pseudomonadota > Gammaproteobacteria > Burkholderiales > Thiobacillaceae > PFJX01. The sequence goes on along the minus strand of CAMDHJ010000060.1, from coordinate 15,146 downwards.
CGCTAGTGCCAATCAAGTGCAGGTCGCCAGCATCCACAAGATCGCCATTTAGACTGATTGAAACTGTAAGAGGGGTATTTCCACAGCCTGAGCAGCCGATTCCGATATTGCCCCCACCCTGAGTGGCGTGCAGGGTAGCAATTTCGTTAGGACTGATATTGAGCGCCCCTGCCACATGGCTGTTTGAAATGACCACAGGGATGTGGCTATATGGCCGCAGATAGATGCTGTTGGTCACAGCATCGGTTCTGCCTTGCAACACGATATTGTCGGCAACGTATTCAATGTGTCTGGCCGAAACGCTGACCCCAGGGTTAACAAAAAGGTTTGCATGAGCTGAAACACCAAGCTGACCATTGCCTTGGATGTTCGCACTAATTAACACACTGCCTTCTGCCTGAAAGTCCAGACTATTTCCGGAACTCCAATTAATCGGTGCATCCACATAGATCGTGCCCGTGCCACCAGGGGTGCCCATCGTTGCGGTCTGAATCACAACATTGTTGTTGATGAGTTGGGTTGAAAGCTGAGTCCCCGTTATGTTCCCGCCACTCTCAGCAATGGTGTAGTCATTTGGGTCTATCAACCACGTGCCGGTTTTGCCAAGTTTGGCTTTGGTCGTGATTTTCGCTTCAGGGCTGATCGTTACGTGCGCCCCGGAGGTTTCAACAAAGCCACCATCCCCGCTTTTTGCAGCGGATGCATCAAGTGTGCCGCTTACCTGAAGACTCGCTTCGCCGGCATGGAGAATGATTTGGCCTTGGTGTGTTTCTACCGTGGTCGCTTCAATTACTCCGCTGTGGTTGATTGCGCTATGCACCGCGCCTTCCGCCGCCTTGGCGGTGAGCCAGACGTAGCCGCCTACGGCTTCGATACGGCCTGAGCTTTCGACGAAGGAATTCAGCGGTTGGCCATTCTGATCCAAGGCGGTTTGCGCAACTTTGTCATCCACCATGAAGGTGAGCAGGTCGTCACCATTGAAGTCGAGCGTGAAACCGTTGGCAGAGGCAAGTTGAATCTTGCCGAGTTTGGCGGCGATGATGCCCCGATTGGCGACTGATGGGGCGACGAAGGCGGCGATGCCGGTGTCGGCGATGCGGATTTCGCCCTCGTTGATCACTGATGCACCGGGATTGCCAGGGATGGTGAAGTCGTTGCGGCCGGCCATGAAGTCTTGGTCGCGGATGTTGTGAGTGGTGGCAACCAGGCCAGCGACGTCGATCTGGGCGCTCTTGCCGAAGTAGATGCCGTTGGGGTTGGACAGGAAGACCTGACCGTTGGCGGTCATCCGCCCGAGGATTTGCGAGGGGTCGCCGCCCACGACGCGGTTGAGGGTGACGGCGCTGACAGAAGGTTGATTGAAGTTGACGTGGGCGCTCTGGCCGATGTTGAAGCTTTGCCAGTTGAGGATGGCGCGGTCGCTGGTTTGGGTGATGTCCATGCGGGTGCCGGTTTGGGCGACGCTGGCCAGACCGGCGGCGAGTTGGGCGCCGGTGGGGAGTGCTGTGGTTGGTAGCGGGTCTGCGGCTTGGGCGAGGGTAGCGGCAGCAGTGGCCGCAGCCATAAGTGTGAGTCTCAGCGAGGTGTTGAGGTCTATAAGCGTGCTTCCCTCTCCCCCGGCCCCTCTCCCGCTTGGGGGCGAGGGGAGTGAGGTGCGTTTGCCGCGCCCTTTGGTGAGTTCGCTGACGGCGACGAAGGCGTTGATGATGTCGTTCCAGACCAGGCGGTAGGTGTGGTTCATGGTTGTTCCCGGGTATTTCAGAATTTGGCGGCGAGGCTGGCGAACAGGCGGGGGTCGCGGTCGCCTTCGTTGGCTACATCGCGGGTCAGCGGTTTGGCTAGCTCCAAACTGCCGCTGACGTGTTTGCCAATTCCAAAGCGCACGCCCAGACCGGCTGAGGCGAGGCTTTTGCGTTGCGGGTCGGTGGCGCTGAGCGGGGTGCGGTTGTAGATCTGGCCGGCGTCCCAGAAGCCGTACCACTGAGCATATTCGAACGGGCTGCCTTGGGTGTCGGCAGCGTAGCGGGCTTCCAGGCTGGCGGCCGTACAACTGTCGCCGAGAAGTTCAGAGCTGTCGTAGGCTCGACCAAATTGCTGGCCGCCCACACCACATTCTTCGCCGGAGAGCATGCCTTGCGCAGCGTATTGGGCCATCAACGCGGCGTTGACCGACCAGCGGTTGAGGTTCTGGTTGAAGTAGCTGAGTTCTTGTTTGCGGGAGAGATTCAGCGTGAGTTTCTGGAAATCAGGGCGGCCATCGGCGCGGGATTTGAGGGTGGAGTTGTTGTCTGTGGCGCCCATGCCGGCGATGCCAAGGCTCAGTTCGGCAATGATCTGGTTGATGCCGGCGCGGCTATCCGCCTTGTCGTAGTTGATGCCGGTGCGCAGGACGCGGGTCTTGTCCTGGCTGGCAATGGCGCCCAGGGTGCGGCTTTCGGTGTCTTTGTGATCGAAGCGGATAAGCCCGGTGAGATTTTCCTGGCGGGTACGAATGAAAGGGTGAGCGAGTTTGAGCGACCAGGTGGTGCTGTCGCTTTCCTGTTGCAGCGCGAGCGCCGTGGCGGCGCCGGGTTCTGAATCGCTACCGGTATAGCTGAGGTTGATGCTGGTGCCTTCCGCCGTGAGGATTTCGGTGTGGCTGAGCGAGAGATATTTCAACTCGCTTGTTTGCGGGGTGGTGATGTAGGACAGGGCGGTCTGCGCGGCGCGGCTACCCAGGCCCTGTGCGCCCAGGCCATTGAGGGTGAGGCTGGCGGTGATCTGCTCCGGGCCGACGCTTTCCGTACCTCGATTGTCGATTGATAAGCTGCCTTCAACTTTGGCCGCGACCTCTACCCGCAAGATCAGGCGGGAGGCGTTGGGTTCATTGCCCGGCGCGAGGGTTGAGGTGACCTTCCAGGAGAATCGGTCGTTCATCAAGAGCAGGTAGCGCTCCATCGTGGCTGCGCGGATGGGGCGCTCGGCTTTGAGTTTGTCGATATAGGGCAGTAACCAGGGATAGGATTCTGACGGGGCGATCTCGACTGGCTTGCCATCCTGCCCGGGGGCTTGCAGGGTGACTCCGTCGATGTAGCCTTCCAGGATTTGTATTTGTAGTACGCCTTCTTCGGCGTCGATCCTTTGTTCCGGAATGATGGCTTTGCTGAGGCCGTAGCCAGCGGCGCCATATTTCGCGGTGATGGCATCGCGGATGGCATAGGCATCATCCAGGGTGATTTTTTGGCCGATACGGTTTCTGTAGAGTGTTTCCAGTTCCGCGCTGCTCAAAGCCGTGTTGCCGGTCAACTGAATGGCTTTAAGGGTGAAGCTGATCTTGGCCGCGTCTGGCGGTGCGGGTTGATCCTTCAAGGGCGCCAACAGCGGTTTGAAGGTGGATAGCGGGTCGGGCGTGGTGATGAAGCGTTTTCCCAAGGTGTCGATTGTTTCTTGGGCATAGCTCAAACTTGCAAAGGCGGTAAGGACGGATGCAGCTATCGCGCGCGTCAGGTGGATACGAGATTCTTTGCAATGGAACATGGGGATTTCCCTGGGTTATTTGACGGGGGTTTCATGGCATCTTATTTCAATTCTGCGAAGAACAACCTCGCTGGCTGCATGACACTTGTGACATATTCAGCTTTTTGCGACTTCGTTCGTTCAGCGTGACTGCCATTTTTTTCGTTTCCACCCGCTTGCGCCGTATTCAAGTCGGCGAGACCGTCTGGACTTCGCGTAGTGAGGCGCCGTTTCGTTTTATCGCTTTGCTTTGGCGGCACGCGCGCCAGCGGCAGGAACCTGCCTGGCTGACGGTTGCCGATCTTGGCGGACGGCTGGGGGCGTCAACGCATCCGCGCCAGTTGCAGCGGGTGGTGGACTTTTTGGCGGATACCGGTCTGGTTGCCTGGGAGACGCGCACGCGCGGTCGGTATCGTTTGGCGATACCTGTCGAACAAGTGGTTTTCGATCTGGATGACGTGGGACTTCAAACGTATCTGGGTATTTCCGACGCGCCGTTGCCGGTGGTTTCGGAAAACGCGCTGGATGGCCGTACGTTGCGCGGCATGCTGGATGAGGTGTTACGCATGGACTCGGCTGTGTTCGACGGTGTTCTGTCAGGCTGGCCAGAGGCAATGCCGGCACTTGACGCTGTTGCTCAGAACGCAGAATGGGCTTCAGTGCTGTTGTTGCGCTCTGCCAGGCGGGCACTTAGGCAAGGTGCCCGTAATACTGTCAGTACACGTCTAGCTGAAATTTCCACTTTGGCCCGCTCTGGCGGCCAGCCTTTGTATTTGGCGGAAGTACGCGCCGCGTTGCTGGCGGCTAAGTCTTGCTATGACCGCGGGCTTTTCGCCGAGGCGGGGCGTTTACTTCAAGGTTCGGGCGGAGCGAATTGCGGTGACCAATGGACCCAGGGCATGTATCACAACATCGCCGGCCTTTGCGAATATCGAAAGTGGCGGGGTGAAATGGAGTGCCGGCAAGCCGCGGGTGAACTCAGTTCTATGGTTGACGAGACAGGTTTGCGAAGGGCGGAACAGCACTATTTGCGCGCTTTGTTCCATGAAACATCCATTTCTGATTATCAGGGCTTGCAGGCGACTACGTTCAATCTGGCCAATGCGTATCTGACGCCAATATATCTTGGCTTGAATCATGATCCGACCTGGCTGGAGGAGGGGCTTCACTGGTTGAGCCAGTGCCGCTATATCAACCGACATTTCTTCGTTGGGATGGATTCTGTTTGGGCGCATATCCTGGTTTTGCAGGCGGCGCTGGCGTCTGAAAGGACTTTCACTGAAATCAACACGTTGTCCGGTTGCATTCTGGGAAGCCTGGATAATCTGCACGATGCGGCGAAACACACGCTTGAAATGGCTGAAAAAATAGGAAACCCTGCTGAGATCGAGGCTGCTCGCAGTGTTTTACGGATAATGCAGGGGCAGCAGGGTAAAGGCTGAATCGCTGATCAGGGCGGCAAGGTGTTAGCGAAGTATCGGCTAAACGAAAGGCGCGGCGAAGAAACAGTGCGCACGGCGCACCCTACAAAATCCGCCAAGGGTGTTCGGCAGTTATTAATGTTTGACCAACAGGAGTATCCGGTGACTGAAAGCTGGGTGAAATGAAACAGCATGTCTTACTACTGTCATTTACATCGCTCCTGGTATGGGACGCAGCTTTAGCGAATTCCGAAAACGAGGAGATGTCCACCATTCTTGTAACGGCCCCCCGTTCTGTACAGGTTTTCTCGGCTTTGCCGGAAGCGGCTATTGTGGCCGCCTTACCCGGGACGACTCCGGTGAAGTTGTTGTCAGCGTTGCCTGGCGCCAGTTACACGGGTAGCGAGGATTTGGGGGGATATGAATGGGGCAACGACATTTCCATCCGGGGTTTCTCGGCAGGACAAATCGGCTGGATGCTGGATGATATTCCCTTGGGCAGCACGCATTTCTGGCACAACAATGGCTTGGATATGCATCGGGCCGTCAGCTCGGAGAATATTCGCAACCTGTCGTTATTAACGGGAGGCGGCTTACAGAAAATGGCTTCAGTCAGTGCTTTGGGTGCAGGTGTTTCCGCCACAACCGTTTCCCCGGCCCGCGACAGCCGCCTTCTCGCGCGCCTGACTGGTGGCAGCCACAATACTTGGCGCGGTTTTTTCAGGGCTGACACGGGGACGGTTCAAAGTGGGGGACGGGGTTACCTGAGCTTGTCCAGTCAGACGTCCGACAAGTGGAAGGGCATGGGTGCGCCCGGGCAACAACCGTTTGCGATATTCAACCGCGACGATGGCAATGCCGTAACCGGGGCGGAAGGTCGCTGGGGAAGTTATCACGACCAATGGAACCTGAAATGGGTGCAGCCGCTGGGTCCACATCAACTGACTTTTTGGGCAGATGTATCCGATAAACGCGAGAACGATTATGCCGATCTGCTGCTGAAGGATTATTGGCAGTATGGCCGCGATCTGGATAACTGGACGGATTGGCAAGATGCCTTGTCAGGTGACGAGACTGTGCTGTTCGGTTCGGGGGCAAGCTGGCGTTATGACACCTTGTTTGCCGCAACACTCAAGCTGCGCATGGGCGAGGATGCCTGGTTGTCGGTGACTCCTTACCGACATGATGACAAGGGGAATGGCGATTGGCATTTGCCCTTCATTACCGCCGGCGCGGTAACGGACATGAAGTTTCGCCGTTCAAAACTCGATCTTGAACGCCAGGGCGTAAATCTGCGTATGAGCCGAAAGCTGGGCGGACACGATGTCAATGCGGGGATATGGTGGGAAACAAGCCGTTTTGATCGTCGCCGTTATAACTACGACCTGTTTGATTGGACCAACGCGCCTGACGCCAACCTGGACAGCATCGACCGAGTTCTGATGGATCGTCGTTACGACATAAACATTTTGCAGGCCCATGTTCAGGATCGGATTGTTCTGCCCGATATTCGCTGGCAGTTAACGCTGGGCGCGAAATCGATGCGGGTGGTCAGTGATTTTCAGGACAGGTTGGGCGTCTACGCAAACAATCGGCTCGTCACGGAGGGCGCATTCCTACCCCATGCCGGGCTGAGTTTTCGTCCGGGCGACGGTGACGAGATGTTTCTGGACTACGCCAGCCATATCAATGCCAAACCGATCACGGTGTTCACCCAGTCGGTTTTCGACAACAGCTTCAAGGCGGAGCGTTCTGATAGCGTGGAGTTGGGCTGGCGGCGGAGCGGGCTGGAGCATCGGTTCGGTGCCTCGGTTTACAACACGTATTACCGTAATCGACTGTTACAAATCGCAAACTGCAGTTTGCTGGGAACTTGCCCATCTGTACTGGCAAACGTCGGCGCAGTGGTGAGCCGCGGTGTCGAAGCTCAATGGAAATGGCGTTTGCCATCGAATTGGCTGTGGACGGGTGTAGTTTCGTACAACGATGCCCACTATCGGAATGACTATGTTTCCAATGGCGTGACCGTGCCGACCAAGGGCAAGCGAGTCGTCAACGCGCCCGAATGGCTGGCTAACGGCGAGCTGCGTCGCGAATGGGGCGATTGGTATTTCGCGGCGGATTTCCAACACACGGGTTCCAGATCGGCAAGCTACTCGGGCGATCTGAAAATACCTGGCTTCACGTTGTGGGGTTTGAGCGCGGGTTACGAGACGCAAGGCGGGTTGGCCGGCGCTGCACGTAGCGGCGTCAGCATTCAGTTACGCAATATGTTTGATGCGGACTACGTCGCTACGTTGGGAGCTTCCGGCTTTTATGCCGATGATGCGGATGGCAGCAGCACCTACGTGCAGGTGGGCGCACCACGCGGAATTTACATTACCGTGCATGCCGAGTACTGAGACGGACATCGCAGCGGGGATTCTTATCGCTGCACTGCTACTGTCGGGCTGTTCCGGTCCGGTGAACAGCCCGCATCTGGTCAGCGAGAATGGAAAGCGGTTGTTCTATGCGCCTTATACCGAGCGGCCGTCACATCTGGATCCTGTGCGCGCTTACAACGCGAACGAATATACCTTCATCGGCCAGATTTACGAGCCGCCTCTGCAATATCACTATCTCAAACGGCCCTACGAACTGATACCGCTGACGGCGGAATCCCTACCGCGCGTGCGCTATTACGACAACCAAAAACGGCTGTTATCCGCTGGCGCTGAGCCGAGCCGAGTGGCGCGAAGTGAATATGAAATCCGCATCAAGCCGGGCATACGCTATCAGCCCCATCCCGCTTTCGCGCAGGATGCAAACGGTCGAGCAATTTATTACCCGATGCCGGCTGGTGAGCTTGCCAAGATTGATCAACTTGGCGATTTCGAACATCGCGGTAGTCGGGAGCTGACCGCTGCGGATTATGTTTATCAAATCAAGCGTCTCGCCGATCCGAGCCTGCATTCGCCCATCCGCCATTTGATGTCGACTTACATCATCGGCTTCGAGGATCTGGGTAGAGAACTGGCAGCAGTGCCGCGTGACAAATCGCAATGGACCGACTTGCGAAAATATCGACTTTCGGGCGTCGAATTGGTTGATGGGCAGACGTATCGAATCAGCCTGAAAGGGAAATATCCTCAGTTTGTCTATTGGCTGGCGATGCCATTTTTTGCCCCTGTTCCTTGGGAAGTGGATGCCTTTTTTAGTCAGCCCGGCATGCGCGAGCGTGATTTGACGTTGGATGCGTGGCCGGTTGGAACCGGGCCATTCATGATGATCAATAATGAACCGGCAAGGGAAATCAGGCTCGCGGCGAATCCGAGTTTTCGTGGAGAAGCCTATCCAGGCGACGGAGAGAAAAGCGATGTTGCTGCCGGTTATTTACGCGATGCCGGTGAGTCCATGCCTTTCATCGACGGCGCGGTTTATACCCTGGAAAAAGAGAGCATCCCGCTCTGGCTCAAGTTCTTGCAGGGTTATTACGACACCGCAAAACTGGCTTCGGATAATTTTGATCAGGCCATACAGAATCAGCCAAGCGGTTTGCCGGAATTGAGTGCTGAGATGTATGAGCGGGAAATCGTTCTAAAAACGCAAGTCGCGCCGACAACGTGGTACATGGGTTTCAATATGCTCGATCCGATTGTCGGCGGATTGGGTGTACGAAATCAAAAGTTGAGGCTGGCCATTTCTATCGCCCTCGATATGGAGGAATACGTCTCCATTTTCATGAATGGTCGGGGTTTACCAGCGCAAGGCCCGATTCCTCCGGGTGTCGCTGGATTTCTGGATGGTGCGGAGGGGATCAATACCCATGTGTATGAGTGGGAGGGCACTCGACCCAAAGTGCGCTCAATCGAATATGCGAAAAACCTGCTTTCCGACGCTGGTTATCCTGATGGGCGGAAAGCCGAATCCGGCAAACCGCTCATTCTCCATCTTGATATCGCCGCTCGGGGCGCGGATGACAAGGCTCGACTGGATTGGTTTCGGAAGCGTCTGGACAAGTTGGGTGTCCAGTTGATCGTTCGCAATACCGACTACAACCGTTTCCAGGAAAAGATGCGCAAGGGACAGGCTCAGTTGTTCGAATGGGCATGGAATGCGGATTATCCGGATGCGGAGAATTTCCTTTTCCTGTTTTATGGCCAGAATGGCAAGGTCAAGACAGGCGGGGAAAATAATGCGAACTACCAGAATGTGGAGTTCGATACGCTATTTCGCCGAATGAAGCTGATGAACGATACACCAGCACGCGAGGCAGTCATTCGTCGCATGGTCGCCATCCTTCAGCACGATGCGCCATGGATTTACGGATACCACCCCGCCAAATTCACGCTCCACCAAGGTTGGCTGACCAATGACAAACCCAACCCGATGGCATGGAATACGTTGAAATATCTTCGTGTTGATGCCGAACTGCGTGCGCAGCAGCAAACGGAGTGGAATCGTCCATCCTGGTCAGCACCTATATTGATTGTTGGTTTGCTGGTAGTTGTGTTATTGCTGGGACGTAAGGTATTGGTGGCGCGCTGATTTTCGTGTTCCAAGCCGCCATTTTCCCCGGCCAACAATTAGTACCTTCGCCGGTACGGTAGTTTTACTGGTGCAGGTCGCACACCAATTGATCGCTTCCGCTTTCACGCAATTCCCGGTTGAGTGGCTGTTAACAGGATACATTGCCGACCGAGAGTGGCTGGCACGCGAATGACTGTTGGCCAAGCGCCCAGCTCGTTTTTTAACGGCGGCTCACCTCCTGGAACCGGTCATCCATGACGCGAAAGGTCGACTGACTGTCGGTCATTCGGGCCAATTTCCTAGCCTCCGGCCGCTGATCAATGCATTGCGGCCGTTGGTGGGGTAGAGCGCCACTGACCGCTCCGGCCGATCTTGAGACGCCCGAACTGCCAGCCTATCCGTCTCAAATGGTTCGTTAAGAGCCATTTCACATAAAACGTGTCTTTGATTTTTAATTCGTGCGTTTTAAACTGTGCATGTGCTGACCATGAACATCAAGGAGTTAAGCGATGGCAACGGCTACTGAAAGAATCCCGGTCCTGGTGACCGCCCAGGAGAAGGCGGTTATCGCCAAGATGGCTCAGGAGGCGCATTTGTCGATGGGTGAGTTCCTGCGTCGCGCTGCCGCGTCGTTTCGTCCAAGCGAGGATGAGCAGATGCTTGATGGAATGATCGAGCAAATCGTGAAGACCACGGCACAGGCGAGCGCTGCTATCGACGACGCTCTGGCCTTTGTCGAAGCCTCGAACCAGCGCATTGTCACCCTGGAAGCTGGGCGGACGCACTGATGGCGGTCACCGACAAGATGTGGGATGCGTTGACCACGGTCATCAAGATGAATGACAAAGTGGAGCGTATGGCCGGGGCCATGAAGACGCAGCAGGAAAAGATCGAAAATCTGACTGAACGGGTAATTCGGTTGGAAACAGCATTGGAAATTGCGCTTTCGCGCCCAGTAACCGCTCGGCCCAGCGTCAACCAACTGGAATTAAAGGACTAAAAGAAGCCATCTTGAGATCGGGTCTGGAAATAGCCAGACCCGACCCGCTGCCGTAATTTGTGACGATTTTCCAGCCGACGAACGGTGAACCAGGCTTACTTGATCACGCCCCAACCCTGCAAACGGTTGAACGCGTGCTGCGCCTGGCCGCCCTGCTTGGTCATTTGCAGGTAGTTGTAATACTCCTGCGCGGCGCCCTTCTTGTTCTGCATCTGTTCCAGCGAATAGCCTTTCAGAAAGGTGGTATTCGGGTTGCCGGGCAGTAAACGGTCAAATTCCTGGAACGCTGCCAAGGCTCTGTCCGGCTGTTTCAATTGCAGATGGGTGACGCCGGCCAGGTGGCTGGCTTGGGCTTCATTCGGGTAGATCGCTTTCGCTTTGGTCAAATAGGGTTGCGCTTCATTCGGGCGTTGCATCGCCATTTGGGTTTTGGCCATCAGCACCAGACCCGGGTAGTCATTCGGAGCCAGGCTCAATGCCTTGCGCAAATGGTTTTCTGCATCCGGGTACTTTTTCTGATTCAACATTGCTTCACCCTTCTGCTGCTCGCCAATAGCCGGCTTCAAGGCACGCAGACTGCTGGTGTTGTCCATGTAGCGCTCGCGTTGACGCGGCCGTTTCGCTGCTTCGGTATAGGTGGTTTGCAGTGCGCGGTTGGTGTTGGCGACACGCTCGGAACTCATCGGGTGGGTCGAGAACATCAATTCCAGAGCCCCCGGTTTCTCTTTCGATTGGGTGTTCAGCATGTTCATCAGATCCGGCATGCCAGCCGGGTTGAGGCCGGCGCGCGCCATGTATTCCATGCCCAGTGCATCCGCCTCGCGTTCGTTGTCGCGGCTGTAATGCGCCAGCAATGCCCCACTGCCGAAATTGCCGATCAATTGCGCCAGTTCGCCGTATTGCGGTTTGCTGCTTGCGGCGGCGACGGTGGCCGTCTGCACGACGATATCGAGCAGGCTGCTCTTGGCCTGGCGCTCGGCAAAATGGCGTGCATTGACGTGGCCGACCTCATGTCCCATCAGCGCGGCCAGCGAATCCTCGTTGTCCATCTCCAGCAGAATGCCACGCGTGGCGGCGATAGAACCGCCTGGGAAGGCGTAGGCATTGACGTAATTGGCGTTCACGGTCTGGAAGTTGTACGGCATGTCGGGGCGGTGCGAGACCTTGCCGAGACGGCTGCCGACATCAGCGACATAGCGATTCAGGCCAGCATCCTGCACAACACCGTAGTCTTCCGAGAACTGGTGCGGTGAATGCTGCTTGTCAATGGCAATTTCCTGTTCCTTGCCGATCATTACCAGAGTCTTCTTGCCGGTAACCGGGTCCGCCGAGCAGCCGGTTAGCCAGATCGATGCGCCCAGGCCGGGAAGTGTCCATATAAAGTCACGTCTATTCATAGTCTTGATTCCTATTGTTAAACAAAATAATTAACTATTTTTGCTGTGCTGGATAACGCCACCGCCGAGACAAATGGGGCCGTCGTAGAGCACTACCGACTGGCCGGGCGTGACCGCCCACTGCGCTTGATCGAAACATAGAACCAGTTCGTTGTCAGTGATTGCCTTCACGTCACACGCGGCGTCCTGCTGCCGGTAGCGGGTTTTGGCGGTGTAACGCCGGCCTGCTTTGGGCGGTGTACCTATCCAGCTCAGATCGGCGGCGTACAGCGTATTCGAGAGTAACAACGGATGTTCGTGCCCCTGCACGACGATGAGTTGATTGCGTGCCAGATCCTTGCCGGCGACAAACCACGGCACGCCATCCTCGGCGCCCTTGACGCCGCCGATGCCCAGGCCTTTGCGCTGACCGAGGGTGTGATACATCAAGCCCTGATGCTGGCCCATGACTTTGCCTTCCGGCGTCAGCATGTCGCCGGGCTGGATCGGCATGTAGCGTTGCAGGAATTCGCGAAACGGCCGCTCGCCAATGAAGCAGATGCCGGTGCTGTCCTTCTTTTCCGCTACCGGAATCCCTGCCTTTCGCGCCAGTTCGCGCACTTGTGGCTTGGGTAGTTCGCCAAGCGGGAACAATGCCCGCGCGATCTGATGTTGTTGCAGGCGATAGAGAAAGTAACTCTGGTCCTTGTTGGCATCCGCCGCTTTCAGCAGTTGCCGGTTGGGTGATTCACCCGCCAGGCGTGCGTAATGGCCGGTGGCAATGTGTTCGGCGCCGAGATTGATCGCGTGATCAAGAAAGGCCTTGAACTTGATTTCGGCATTGCACAGTACATCCGGGTTCGGCGTGCGGCCAGCCTGGTATTCCGCCAGAAAATAGGAAAACACACGGTCCTGATATTCGCGGCTGAAATTGACCAGCTCGACCTCAATGCCGAGCACCTCGGCGATTGCCAGTACATCGCGATAATCCTGCGCGATTGGGCAATCGTCCTCCAGATCGTCGGCTTCCCAGTTTTTCATGAAGACGCCAACCACCTGATGCCCGGCTTGCTTCAGCAACCAGGCGGTGACGGCGGAATCGACGCCGCCGGAGAGCCCTACAACGATGCGGCTCAAAACGGGCTCACAGCGGTTTTGCGAAGTCAGTCAGTAAAGCGAGGGAATAACGCTGCCCGGCCAGGTAATCCGTGACGCACTGCTGCAACAGCGGGCTGCGATGCCGGTGTTGCGTCTCGGCGATCTCGTCAACCGACATCCAGACCGCGCGCAGGATGCCTTCATCCAGTGCGGCGGTTGGGTCGAAACCGGTGATCTGGCCGGTGAAGGCGAAGCGCAAGTAGGTCTTTTTGGGCTTGCCTGGATGCTGCCAGCGATAAATGCCTAACAACGCTTCCGGCTCGAAATGATGCGCGGTTTCCTCGAATGCCTCGCGCCGCACCGCCTCGATCAACGATTCTCCATCTTCCAGATGCCCGGCCGGTTGGTTGAAGCGGATACCGTCGTCGGTATGCTCTTCTACCAGCAGGAACTTTCCATCCTGTTCAACGATGGCGGCGACTACGACGTGGGGTTTCCAGATTTCTTGGGTCATGTCATGCCTGTTTGATTTACCGTCATTCCATCCAAATAAGGGTTAACTGCATGATCAGTTTCACGAATCTGGATTGCCGCCTACGCGGGAATGACGGATTAGAAAATTAAACAAATTTACCGTGCGGTTAAGAGATCAAACCGGCTTACCCCACAAATCATAGTCGTCGCTGCGGGTGATTTTGACTTTGACGAAATCGCCGACCTGAATTCCCTCGCCCTGCGCGATGTGGACCACACCGTCGATCTCGGGCGCGTCGGCGTAGGTGCGGCCAACCGCGCGCTTGCCATCCGCTTCATCGATCAGCACAGTCATTTCGCTGCCGCGACGTGCTTTCAGTTTTTCCATGCTGATGTCGGCCTGCACATCCATGAAACGGGCAAGGCGGTCGTGTTTGATGTCTTCATCGACCGGGTCGGGCAATTCGTTGGCTGCTGCGCCTTCGACCGGGGAATACGGGAAGGCACCGACGCGATCCAGTCTGGCGTCTTGCAGGAAATGGATCAGCTCGCCGAAATCGTCTTCTGTCTCACCCGGGAAGCCGGTGATGAAGGTGCTGCGAATGACGATGTCCGGGCAGATTTCGCGCCATTTTTCGATTCGGCGCAGTGTGTTTTCAATGTTGCCGGGCCGCTTCATCGCTTTCAGGATGCGCGGGCTGGCATGCTGGAACGGAATGTCGAGATACGGCAGGACTTTGCCTTCGGCCATCAAGGGAATCACGTCATCGACGCTGGGGTATGGATAGACGTAATGCAAGCGCACCCAGATGCCAAGCTTTGACAGTTCCTGCACCAGTTCCACCATCCGGGTTTTCACTGGGCGGCCGTTATGAAAACCTGGACGATACTTTAAGTCTACGCCGTAAGCGCTTGTATCTTGGGAGATTATCAGCAGCTCTTTGACCCCGGCCTTGACCAGCGCTTCGGCTTCCTTCAGAACATCGCCGATCGGCCGCGAGACCAGGTCGCCGCGCATGGAGGGAATGATGCAGAAGGTGCAGCGATGGTTGCAGCCTTCCGAAATCTTCAGATAGGCGTAGTGGCGTGGCGTCAATTTCAAGCCGCCGGGGGGAATCAGGTCGGCGAACGGGTCATGCGGTTTCGCCAGGTGCGTGTGCACATGCTGCATAACTTCTTCAGTGGCGTGCGGGCCGGTGATGGCCAGCACTTGCGGATGCGCGTCCATGATCACGTCCGAACGGGCGCCCAGGCAGCCAGTGACCAGCACCTTGCCGTTTTCGCGCAGCGCTTCGCCGATCGCATCCAGGCTTTCCTCGACCGCGCTGTCGATGAAGCCGCAGGTATTCACCACCACCAGATCAGCGTCCTGGTAAGTCGGCACGATCAGATAACCTTCGGCCCGCAACTGGGTCAGGATGCGTTCCGAATCAAAGGTGTTTTTTGGGCAGCCGAGGGAGACAAAACCGATTTTCGGGATGGCTTTTGCGTGCATCGATTTTTCGTTCATTTATTCAATTTCCATTCAGGCCGGTGGTTTTGGCTGATTTCAAGCCGCGCGCTTGCATTGCGGCATAGCGGAAGATTGCTTGCGGGTTCTCGGCCAGGTTCGAAAAAGCCGATTTCAGCGCGCTGATCTCCTGCGGCTTAATGCGTCCATGCTGCGTCAGCTTGGGTGCGCCGCTCAACAGCAGGGTTTGCCAGAAGTCGACAAAATCGAGGCGCGCGGCGGGGTCTGCCAGACGGGCATCCATCTGCGCAGAGACTTCATAA
>CAMDHJ010000059.1 GCA_945897865.1 Tepidiphilus sp. J10 | reverse complement strand
ACCACCATCACGGCGGCATCGACGGCGGTCAGCACGCGGTAGGTGTCTTCCGAGAAATCCTTGTGGCCGGGGGTGTCGAGCAGGTTGATGACGCAATCGTCGTAGCCGAACTGCATCACCGAGCTGGCGACCGAAATGCCGCGCTGCTTCTCGATGTCCAGCCAGTCGGAGGTGGCGAATTTTCCGCTCTTGCGGCCTTTGACCGTACCGGCCATCTGGATCGCGCCGCCGAACAGCAACAGTTTTTCGGTCAGCGTTGTCTTGCCCGCGTCAGGGTGGGAAATGATGGCGAAGGTGCGCCGTTTGGCGACCTGGCGGGCGAGGTGTGGCAACAGCGGAGAGTCGGGGTTCATAGCAGCGGTCTGTTGAAGCAGTCTCAGAAAACACAAAAGCGGCCAGCTGGCCGCTTTTGCTGTGGCGCAAGGATATCAGGAGTTCTGCTGAATACCCGCCACCACCCAGCCTTGATTGCCGGTGAGCGGCTTGGTCATGTGCCAGACTTCGTCAAACGAGATGGTCGCTTCGTCGTCTTCGCGCAGCGTGCCGTAGAAGCGGACGCTGACGATCTGGCGGTTGTTTTCTTCCAGCGCTTCCAAGGTTTCGGCGTTGATTGTCATGACTTCGGTGTGTTGTTCCTTGCCCTGGCGATCGTCGATGTCCATCTTCAGCTCAGCGTACATCTCCGGCGTGGTGAACTCGCGCAGGTCATCCAGATTGCCGGCGTCGTTGGCGGCCTGCATGCGGATGAAGTTGACCTTGGCTTGGCGCGCGAAGGCGACTTCATCAAAACCGGGCGGGAAGGTGGCAACAGCGTTTGCATCAGCGGCGGCTTCAGTGGGCGTTACAGAGGCGGCATCGCCCTGGCCGGATTTGTCATAGATGCTGCCCGGCACGACTGAACCGTGGGTGCTTGATGCAGGCGCTTCGAAACGCATCGGCTGCGGTGTGTTCTGCTCGGCACCAGCAGCTTGACCTGCGTATTGCAACGGACGTTGCACCGCAGGCTTGTTGCGGTTGAGGAACCAGCGCACCAGCATGAAGGCAGCGAAAGCCAGCAGTGCCATCATCAGGATGTTGGCCATGCCTTCTCCAAGGCCGAAATGCGACAACAGCGCGGCAATGCCGAGGCCAGCGGCGAGACCGGCGAGCGGTCCCATCCAGTTGCGTTTCGGTGCGGCACCGGCAGCGGCGTTTTGTCCAGCTGGGGCGTTTTGTGTTTGTTGCGGACTGGCGTCACGCTTCATCGGTGTGGCTTGGCGTTGCATGCCGAAAGACTTGCCGCCGCCCATACGTTTGGCTTCGGCGTCGAAGGTCGGCAGGGCAAAAGCGAGGAACAGCGCAAACAGGGAAAGAAAAATTCGTTGCATCAGTTGAATCTCCAGGTTGGAACGGGGCATAGATTGCGTCAAAGCGGTGCTTTGCAAGCGGGGCGCATTGTACCTGTCGTAAATGACAGATGGTTTCTGTGATGCCTGCCGAACTGGGAAGGTTCCTGTATCGGTCACAACCGGCCACAAAACCGCTGATAAAGCAGGCGTAGGATGGGCCAAGCGATAGCGGGCCCATCACTTGGCGCGTTGATGGGCGCGCTACGCTTCGCCCATCCTACGGGGGGTTCCTGTCATTGCGCGGGTTCTGGTTCAGAACCCGTAGGTCGGAAAAGCCGGCGGTTTCATGCCGGCGCCTTCCGACGTCATGCGTCATGCGGCGGAAGGAGCGATAAGGCCGCTTTCCCGCCCTACCAACCACGCCAGCACCCGCGACCGCTGGAGAAACAGCAGGCGTAGGATGGGCCAAGCGAAAGCGGGCCCATCACTTGGCGCGTTGATGGGCGCGCTGCGCTTCGCCCATCCTACGGGGGTTTCCTGTCATTGCGCGGGTTCTGGTTCAGAACCCGTAGGTTGGAAAAGCCGGCGGTTTCATGCCGGCGCCTTCCGACGTCATGCGTCATTCGGCGGAAGGCGCGATAAGGCCGCTTTTCTGCCCTACCAACCACGCCAGCGCCCCCGCGCCGGCGACGTACCCGCTGGCGAAGCAGGCGGTGAGCAGATACCCGCCGGTGGGCGCTTCCCAATCCAGCATTTCTCCGGCGCAGAACACACCTGGCAGGGCGTTCAGCATCAGATTTGAATCCATTGCCTCGAAGCGCACGCCGCCGGCGCTGCTGATTGCTTCGTCTATCGGGCGCGGTGCAATCAGCGTCAACGGCAGGGATTTGATCGCGGCCGCCAATCGCTGCGGGTTGGCATAGTCGTCCTTGCCGAGCACTTCGCGCAGCAACCCGGCCTTGACGCCGGTGATGCCGGCGCGACTTTGCAGATGACTGGACCATGAACGCGAGCCGCGCGGATGCGCAACTTCTGTGATGACCCGTTGTAGTGATTTGTCCGGCGCCAGATCAAGGCAGATTTGTGCGCTGCCGTTGGCTTCGATGGTGTCGCGAATGGCAGCAGAGGCGGCGTAGATCAGGCTGCCTTCGATGCCGTGTTCAGACACCACAAACTCGCCCTGGCGTTGAAATTCGCCAAACGTCAGCATCACCGACTTCAGCGGCTGGCCGGCGTAACGCGCTTTGAAATGCGCGCTCCAGCTGACATCGAAACCGCAGTTCGATGGTTTCAAGGTGGCGATATCGACACCGCGCGTCTGCAAAATCGGCACCCAGGCGCCATTCGATCCCAGCCGCGCCCAACTGGCGCCGCCCAGAGCCAGAATGACCGCATCGAACGTCTCTGTCGTTTCGCCGAGCGGCGACGCAAAGCGCAACTCGCCCGCTTCAGACCAGCCCAGCCAGCGATGCCGAACGTGGAAATTCACCCCGCTGCCACGCAGTCGATGCAGCCAGGCGCGCAGCAGCGGTGCGGCTTTCATGTCAGTTGGAAATACCCGGCCGGAGCTGCCGACGAAGGTTTCGATGCCAAGACCCTGCACCCAGGCACGCAAGGCATCCGGCCCGAACGTGGCCAACAGCGGTTCGATTTCCGCCTGACGCGTACCGTAACGCGACAGAAACGGCGCCAGCGCTTCCGAATGGGTGAGATTCATGCCGCCCTTGCCGGCAAGCAGAAATTTGCGACCGACTGACGGCATGGCATCGAACAGGTCAACATGGATGGCAGCCTGGCTCAAGACTTCAGCGGCCATCAAGCCGGCCGGGCCGCCGCCAATGACGGCGACACGAGGGGAAAAAGGTGGATTCATCATTGCCATGCAGAAAAATGCCGTCATTCCGGCGAAGGCCGGAATCCAGATACCGCGACAGAATCAGCGCGGCTGACAGACATGCGATTATCTCTTCATGACCGAAGCGCAACTCATTGATACCCACTGCCACCTTGATGCTGCCGAGTTCGCCGCCGACCGTGACGCGGTGTATCAACGCGCGCTGGCAGCGGGGGTGAACACTCAGATCATCCCGGCGGTGACGCGGGCCAACTTTGCCGATGTCGAAGCCTGTTGTCGGCGTTACTCCGGCTGTCTGCCGGCCTGGGGCATGCACCCGATCTACATCGATATCCATCAGGAATCGCATCTGAGCGATCTGCGCACACAGATCGAAGCCTGGCGACCGATTGCAATCGGCGAGATCGGGCTGGATTTGTTCGTGCCGGACCTGGATTACGCGACGCAGGAGTATTTCTTCATCGAGCAACTCAAGATCGCGCGTGAGTTCGATCTGCCGGTTTTGCTGCATTGCCGCCGCGCCAACGATCAAATCCTGAAGCAACTGCGGCGCTTGAAAATTGGCAAAGGTATCGCCCATGCCTTCAGCGGCAGCCGCCAGCAGGCCGATGCTTATCTCAAGCTCGGCTTCAAGCTCGGCTTTGGCGGTGCATTCACCTGGACGCGGGCGACCAATCTGCGGGCACTGGCGAAAGCGTTACCGCTCGATGCCATCGTGCTGGAAACCGACAGCCCGGACATGCCGCCAACCTGGATAGGAGCGCCCGGTCAACCCGGCCGCAACGAACCTGCGCAAGTGGCGCGCATCGCCGAATGTCTGGCTGAGCTGCGTGGCGATAGTGTCGAAGCAGTTATCCGCCAGACCAGCGCCAACGCGCAGAGCATTTTGAATTTCAGCGCGTCAGATGCAGTGTGAACCTTGCTCCCAACGCGCCGCGAATCTCTGCCAGCGTCAGATGGCGCATGGAAATGGCAATGCCGGGTGTCTTCTGATTGCTCATGCAGGAGAGTGCGCGCACCGGTTGCCGTGCATCGCGCAGGTGGAAGGTGGTTTTGAAATAGATATGGGTGGGTGAGTCATCGCCGCCAAGACCGACCCGCAGGGCTTGTCTATAAGCGGCAAAAACCGGCATGCCGGCAAAGGTTTCGATGCTGCGGGAAATGCCGGTAATGGCAAATTCGCCCGGCTGCACAAGCTGTGTTTCCGGCCGCACGGTATCAATTTCAAACACGCAGAATGGGTCATGCTCCTGCACCGCATTGCGCGCTACGATGCGGCCGTATTGCAGGCGCACGGTGGCGGCATCCGGTTCGATCTGCAGCGGTTCATGCAAATGCAGCCTGCCAACAGGATAAACGGAGGCATCCGGGGTGGTTGAACAGCCGTAAAGGCCGGTCAGCAAAATCAGGCAGAGAAGAGTCAAAGCTTGCATGCGCGTTATCATGCCCCCATGTCACGTCGCACGTCATCTGATCCATTTGAACCACCCGCCGCCGCGCGTTTGCGCATCGACAAATGGCTGTGGGCTGCGCGCTTCTTCAAAACGCGCGGCCTGGCGCAGGATGCCGTGGAAAGCGGTCGGGTGCGCATACTCAGTCCTGGTGGCAATCTGAGTGACATCGGCGAGCGCATCAAGCCGAGTCGCGAAGTGCGACTGGGTGATTTGCTGCATATCCAGATTGGTGATCTGGTCTGGCATGTCAGCGTGCGCGGATTGTCCGACCATCGCGGCCCGGCGCCGGTGGCGCGCGAGTTGTATGAAGAGTCGCCGGAAAACATCGCCGCGCGGCAGACGCAAATCGAAGCCCGGCGCGCGCAAATGGAACCCGGCAGCAGCATCAAGGGACGGCCGACGAAGAAAGATCGGCGTTTGATTCATCGCTTTACTGAATAAGTCACAACAAGGTAAGTCAAAACGAGGTTGAAGAAATATGGAAACAGTGGATTGCATCATCGTCGGGGCTGGTGTCAGCGGTCTGGTTGCTGCGGCGCGCATGGCGCAGGCCGGTCGCAGTGTGTTGGTTCTGGAAGCGGCGCCGCGTGTCGGCGGCTGTATCCAGAGCTGGCGCTTGCACGACGAGATCAAGGCAAGTGAAGAGGGGACGGATTTCTGGCTCGAACTCGGTGCTCACACCGCTTACAACTCCTACTCGCAATTGCTCGAAGCGCTGCAGGCACGCGGTCGGCTGGAAGACCTGCTGCCGCGCGAGAAGTTGGGGTACAGCTTTGTGGCTGCCGACAACACGTTGCATTCGCCGCTCAAGCGGCTGAATTTTTTCCAGGCCGCGTTCTCATTGCCGTTCGGCTTCGGTAAACCGAAACAGGGTCGCAGCGTCGCGGAATGGTTTGGTGGCCTGCTCGGACGCGGCAATTATCGGCGTCTGCTCGGCCCGGCCTTTGCTGCCGTGTTGTCGCAGCCGGCCGATTCCTTTCCGGCTGAATGGCTGTTCCGCCGCAAACCGCGGATGCAAGCCGCGCCGCGAAAATACACGTTTTCCGGCGGATTGCAGGGTTTGCTGGAAGTGCTGGCAGAGGGGGCGGATTTCGAGTTGCGCAAGCAAACCGTGGTCAGTGCGGTCAGCCGCGATGCGATCGGCTATCAGGTGCAGACCTCATCCGGCCCGCTGGCCTGCAGGCAGTTGATCCTCGCCGTGCCGGTGGATGCCGCTGCGGTCTTGTTGGCTGATGTCCTGCCCGAAATTGCGCGCGAGTTGCAGACTTTTCCAATGTCCAGCAGCGAAGCAGTCGGCGTGGTGTTGCCCGCCAGTAAAACCCGGATCAAGGCGGTGGCCGGTTTGATTGGCGTCGATGACGACTTTTTCTCGGTGGTGACGCGCGACCCGGTGCCGCATGCCACGCTGCGCGGCTTCACCTTCCACTTCAAACCGGGCCGCCTGAGCCAGGACGCCAAACTGGCACGCATCGCCAGCTTGCTTGGCGTCACGCCGGCCGATTTCCTGCATGTGCGCGGCAGCATCAACCGCCTGCCGTCGCCGGGTGTCGAACATCCGAAACGGGTGGCCGCGATCGATGTCAAATTAAGGCATGAACCCCTGGCGCTGGTCGGCAACTACCTTAACGGCCTGTCGATCGGTGACTGCGCCGAACGCGCCGCGACTGAAACGGCGCGCCTGCTGGCGCTGTAAGCAACGCAAAGGAGATCATCATGGCAAGTGTTCTGATTCCGTTGGCCCCCGGTTTTGAAGACCTGGAAGCCGTCACCCTGAGTGACCTGCTGCGCCGCGCCGGCATCGAGGTCGTCATCGCCGGCCTGCAGCGAGGCCTGATTCAAGGCAGTCGCGGCATCCGTATCGAACCGGATGCGTACCTGGACGACGTGCTGACGCGCGAGTTCGACCTCGTCGCATTGCCCGGCGGCCTGCCCGGCGCGGAACATCTGCGTGACGACGCGCGTGTGCAGGCGCTGCTCAAGCGGATGGCCGCCACCGGTTGTTACATCACTGCGATCTGCGCCGCGCCGATGGCACTGGCGCAAGCCGGCCTGCTCGACGGCAAGCAGGCCACCGCCTATCCCGGCGTGCTCGATTCGCTCAAACTGGCCAGCACGCGCAGCCTGAACGATGCGGTCGTGGTGGACGGCAAGGTGGTCACCTCGCAGGGCCCGGGCACGGCCATGGATTTCGCGCTGACCTTGATCGAACTGCTCAAGGGCCATGCCATGCGGCACCAGGTTGAAGCCGGACTGGTGCGCCCGGTGCATTGAGCGCCAGATGATCTGCCGACAGGAGAAAGTCCCATGTTGATACGCGAAGTGCTTGCCCACAAAACCGGTGCAGTAATCATCAGCGTCGATCCCGATGTTTCCGCCTGCGAAGCCGTCAAGCTGATGGCCGAGCGTGACATCGGCTCACTTGTCGTCATGCGTGATGGCGCCATGCTGGGCTTCATCACCGAACGCAACATCCTGCGCGGCATGCACGCGCGTGGCTGTGCGCCGATCGAGATCAAGGTCGGCGAACTGATGGAACAAGAGCCGCTGGTGGCGAACCTGGACGACTCGGTCGATTACGCCCGCGATGCGATGACCAAGAGCCACACCAGCCATCTGGTCGTGCTCGACGGCGAAAAACTGTACGGCGTGATCTCCTTCCACGACGTCGCCCGTGCCTGTTTGAAGGAAGCCAGCTTCGAGAATGCGCTGCTGAAGCGGTATATCAAGCACTGGCCGGAGTGAGTTGAGCGTCAGCGGTCCATCTATCGTCTTACGGTGATGGGCACAGCCAAGCTTCTTTGCTGTTCAGACGCTGACTGCAATGCGTTGTATCCGCGCCAAGGCCTCTTGCGTGAGCGCTTCGGCGCGGCGCAGGTCGTAATCGGTTTGCAACCCCATCCAGAATTCGGCGCTGGTATCGAAGAAGCGAGCCAGGCGGAGCGCGGTATCCGCAGTCACGGCGCGGCGTTCGCGGACGATATCATTGATGCGTGGTGCAGGGACGGCAATCGCCATGGCCAGCGCGTGGGCGGTGAGGTTCATCGGGAGGAGAAATTCTTCCCGCAAAATTTCGCCCGGATGGATCGGGCGCATGCCGTTTTTGACTTCATTCATGTTTGTGCTCCTCAGTGGTAATCGACGATTTCGACATCGAATGCATTGCCGTCCAACCAGACAAAACACAGCCGCCATTGGTCGTTGATCCGGATGCTCCACTGGCCTTGGCGGTCGCCCTTGAGCATTTCCAATCTGTTTTGCGGCGGGATGCGCAAATCTTCGATACGTATGGCGCGGTGAAGCATCTGAAGTTTTCGTTCGGCGACGTTCCGGAATGCCAGCCATTGCCGGTGGCAGCCTTCTCCGGTGAACAAGGCTTGGGTGTGCTTGCACTTGAATGTTTTAACCATGGTGAAAAGTATAACGTTGTGCGTTAAACGTCAACCGGTTAGAAATGTGATCCTTGCAACAATTATTCAAAATCCGGCAGTTGTCCGCGTTGTAGGAGCGTCCGCTTGCTGCGCGAGCGTTGAACCTAAAAAACGCAGTTGACCGGACTGTAGGTGCGAATTTATTCGCAAAATCAACCGCTTGTGTGCGAATGAATTCGCACCTACATCAGTAACGCAACTGCTTGAAATTTCAAAATATTTAATCCCAACTGAGGATTCCAGGTTGAAGGATCGGCCCGCAAGCGGAGTCCCCTACAGCGTTTTCCACCTCACCCGACAGGTGAATAGAGAAATCGCCCTCTCGCCAGTATCCAGGCGGCTTCACGGAGAATAATCTGCGCTCAACTGAGGTTATCCAGGATTATTGAGTGCACCACGAATCGGCACCTATTCCTGCGAGCTTTATGAAGTGAGTTGTCCAACCAGACTTTGATACACGCGCAACCGGTTTGGCAGCATGTCGCCAGCTTGTGCGGCAGCGAGTACGGCGCAGCCGGGTTCTTTCAGGTGGCGGCAGTTGTAGAAGCGGCACTCGCCGGCGCGGGCGCGGATTTCCGGGAAAGCGTGCATCAGCGCGGCCTGGCTGAGATGGGTCAGGCCGAATTCCTGCATGCCGGGCGAGTCGATCAGGTCGCCGCCGTTGTGTTCATCACGGCCAGGCAGGTGAAACAAGCGGGCGTTGGTGGTGGTGTGTTTGCCGGCGTCGAGGGCGAGGGAGATTTCGCCGGTGGCGGCGTTGGCATTGGGCGCCAGCGCGTTGAGCAGGGTGCTTTTGCCGACGCCGGAGGCGCCGACCAGGACGCTGGTCTTGCCGGTCAGGTGGGCTTTCAATTCGGTCAGATCGCCGCGCGCCGAGACGGTGATTTGCGGGTAACCGAGGCGGACATAGTTTTCCAGGTGTTGATGCAGCGCGGCGGTTTCCGGCAGGTCGGATTTGTTCAGCGCGATCAGCACCGGGATGTCAGCGCTTTCACAGGCGACCAGGCAGCGGATCAGCAGTTCTTCGCGGAAGTAGGGCACGGCGGCAACCACCACGACAGCGAGGTCGAGATTGGCGGCGATCAGCTTGCTGCGGAATTCGTCGGAGCGGTAGAGCAGATTTTTGCGGGCGGCGACTTTTTCGATGACGCCTTTATCCGCATCGGTCATACCGAAGTCGACCTGGTCGCCGCAGACGATGTCGCTTTTGCGGCCGCGAGTGACGCATTCGACAATGTCATCGCCCGCTTCGATCAGGAAACGGCGACCGTGCGCGGCGACGACGCGGCCGGTCTTCAACAGGTTGTCGCCATCAAAGGTCGAACAGCGCGTCGATTTTGGCGGCGCAGATGAAGTCCGATTCCGACAAGCCGTTGATGGCGTGCGTGATGTACTCGACGCAGCAGGTGTTGTAACCGACGGCCAGGTCGGGGTGATGGCCTTGCTGGTGCGAGACCCAGGCGACGGCGTTGACGAAGGTCATCGTGATGTAGTGGTCGGCAAACTTGAAGTCGCGCCGCAGTTTGCCATCGGCGACTTGCCAGTCGGCAGCCAGTTTTGGCATTAGCGCGCTGATTTCGTCGTCGGTAAGCGGCGGGATGCCGCCTTCACAGGGTTTGCATTTGCCTTTGGATAGGTCGCAGAAAGTATCGGTCATGGTCTTGGGCTTGAAATGTGATGCGGCTTGTGCCGCTGGTGAAATGTGAAATGTGATGCGGCTTGCGCCGCTGGTGAAGCGTGAAACGTGATGCGGCTGCGCCGCTGGTGAAACGTGAAGGGTGATGTGAACTTTTCACTTTTCACTTTTCACGTTTCACCTGAGCCGCGCAGCGGCGAGTCACCCTTCACGCTGTTACTTCAACTTGTAGTACTTGTTGTTCAGATACGCCGCCAGATGCAGTTCATCTTCCGGAAACAGGTTGTTGCCCAGCATGGCGTTGCAGGTGGTGATCATCTGGCTCAGGCTGGAGACGGTTTTAACGCGGCGGTCGGCGCGGGTGTAGATTTTGCTGCCGTCGTCATTGAACTTGCTGGCGTGGCAACCGTTGCACTTCTCTTCATGTATCGATTTGCCTTCCTGAATGTTGCCTTTCTCGAATGGAGCGGCGAGGGCTGCGGCGGAAAGCAGGGGGGCGGCGGCGAGAATTACGATCAGACTCAGTGTTTTCATGGGTGTCTCCTCGATTGGGCGTTATTGGGGCGTTATTGGGGCGCTTTGGGGTAGGGGTCAGGCTTGCAGCGGTTGTGAGATGCGGGCTTGTGTGTCGTAAGACTCCAGTTTGCCGATTCGTTCCACTGCTTTCGGGTGGCTGTCGTAAAACAGCGAATAGACCGGGTCTGGCGTCAGTGTCGCGGCATTGTCGCGATACAGGCGCACCAGCGCGGAGATCAGGTGGCCGGGATGGGTCAGGCTGGCGGCGAATGCGTCGGCTTCGAATTCATGTTTGCGCGAATACAGGCTCATCAGCGGCGACAACGGGAACAGGAATATCGGCAGTGTCAGGAAGAACAGCGCGAGGGCGAGGGCGTCGTTCTGGCTGCTGACGCCGAGGCCGTTGTAGAACCAGCCGGCCTCTTTCAATACCGAGAGCAGGCCGAGCATGAGCAGACTGAGGAAGAACATCAGGCCAATCCGCTTGACGATGTGGCGGCGCTTGAAATGGCCGAGCTCGTGCGCCAGCACGGCTTCAATCTGTTCCGGCGTCAACTGTGTCAGCAGGGTGTCGTAAAACACGATGCGCTTGTTCTTGCCGAGACCGGTGAAGTAGGCGTTGCCGTGGCTGGAGCGGCGCGAACCGTCCATCACGAAGACGCCGCTGGACTGGAAGCCGGCGCGGGCGAGCAGATCTTCGATGCGCTGTTTCAGGTTTTCGTCGGCCAGCGGTGTGAATTTGTTGAACAACGGCGCGATCAGCGTCGGATAGACGGTCAGCAGCAGCAGGTTGAAACCCATCCAGACCGCCCACACCCAGAGCCACCAACTGTCGCCCATGATTCCCATCAGCCAGAGCACGAGCAGGATCAGCGGTCCGCCGATGGCCAGACCGAGCAGTGTCTGCTTGATCAAGTCGCCGAAAAAGCCGGCCGGGGTCTGGCGATTGAAGCCGAAGCGGCTTTCGATGCGGAACTGGCTGTAAAAACTGAGCGGCAATTCAACGCTGCTGCTGATCAATGTCAGGCCGAGCAGCACGCCGACGCCGGCCAGCAGGGGTTGCGAAATCATGCCTGCCAGGCTGTCCTGCAACCATTGCAGGCCTCCTCCCAAGGTGAAGGCGTAAAGCAGGCCGCCTTCGATGGCGAGGCTGATCAGGCCGATACGGGATTTGGCCAGTGTGTAGGACGCGGCCTTCTGATGTTCGGTCAGCGGAATGCTGTCGGCGAAAGCGGCGGGCGGGCTGTCGCGATGTTGCCAGACATGCCGCATCTGGCGCAGCAGCAACCATAATTTGAGGCCGAATGCGATGCAGAAGGCGGCTAAGAAAATGCTTTGAAATGAAGGCATTAGCGTTATTTTTGAATGAATCCAAGATGTTTTCAGGCGGTCGATTGTGCCACAAACTGTGCCACAATCATGCGCCCTCAATAGACGCCGATTAGGCCAATACCCCATGCCGCAAAACAATACTCATCTGGTCTGGATCGACATGGAAATGTCCGGTCTGAATCCCGATACCGACGCTGTCCTGGAAGTCGCTCTGGTGGTGACCGACAAGGATCTGAATCTGGTTGAGGAAGGCCCCGTGCTGGTGCTGCATCAACCCGACGCCGTACTCGATGCGATGGATAACTGGAACAAGGGCACCCACGGGAAATCCGGCCTGATCGACAAGGTGAAGGCATCCACGCTGACCGCAGCCGATGTGTCGAATCAGATGATCGAGTTCATGAAGCAGCACGTGCCGGCACGCACGTCGCCGATGTGCGGCAATTCGATTTGCCAGGATCGCCGTTTCATGGCGCGGCACTTGCCCGACATGGAGGCGTATTTTCACTACCGCAATCTGGATGTCTCGACGCTGAAGGAACTCGCCAGTCGCTGGCGGCCGGAGCTGAAGGACGGCTTCAAAAAGGCCAACAGCCATACCGCGCTGGCCGACATTCAGGAATCGATCGAAGAACTCAAGTACTACCGCGAGCATTTCATCAGGATGAGTGCGTAGGTGAGTGCGTAGGTGCGAATTCATTCGCACTTTGAGCGTACAGATGATGCCGATTTGAGAAAGGACTCCAATGAAACCCGGTACGCCCTTCGTGGTTGAAGTCAATCCGCGTATTCCCCGCCGACTGTCACGTCTGACCGAGCTGGCGGACAATCTCTGGTATGGCTGGGATCGGCCCAGTCGGACGCTGTTCGCGCGGCTGCATCCCGGCCTCTGGGATGCGGTCAATCACAACCCGAAGGCGTTTCTGAAGCGGGTCGACGAAAATCGCCTGACTGAAGCGGCGGAAGACCATATCTTCCTGGGCAGCTACAACCGCGTGCTGTCGGCGTTTGATACCTACATGAGCGAGCCGTTGCGGCGGGACATGCAGCTTGATCTGCATCCGGGCGATCTGATCGCCTATTTCTGCGCCGAATTCGGTTTTCATGAAAGTTTCCCGGTCTATTCCGGTGGCCTCGGCATTCTGGCCGGTGATCACTGCAAATCGGCTTCTGACATGCGTTTACCGTTCATTGCGGTCGGCCTGCTGTATCGCCAGGGCTATTTCTTTCAGCACATCGACAACGATGGCAACCAGATTGCGCATTACACCGATTCGGAGTTCGACGATCTGCCGGTGCATTCGGCCATGCGTGAAGATGGATCGGAAGTGCATATCCAGATCGAACTGCCTGGCCGCGTGCTGGAAGTGAAGGTCTGGGAAGCGCATGTCGGCCATGTCCGCCTGTGTTTGTTGGATACCGATCTGCCCAGCAATAGCGCCGAGGATCGTTACATCACGCACCAGCTCTACGGTGGTGACAAGCACACCCGGATTCAGCAGGAAATCGTGCTTGGTGTCGGCGGCATGCGCGCCTTGCAGGAACTCGGCGTCAAGCCGACCGCGTATCACATCAACGAGGGCCACGCCGCTTTCCTGGTGCTGGAACGGGTGCGCCGCAAGGTGAAGGGCGGACTGTCGTTTCATGCCGCGCTGGAGGTGGTGGCGGCGAATACTGTGTTCACCACGCATACCCCGGTGCCGGCCGGGCATGACCATTTCGGCGAGGAAATGGTGTGGGATTATTTCTCCAGCTGCTGCAACGACCTCGCCATCAGCCGCGCCGAATTCATGAGCCTGGGCGGCGCCGAGCATGGCCAGGACTTCAATATGACCAAACTGGCACTGCACGGATCGCGGCATCACAACGGTGTTTCCCGGATTCACGGCCAGGTGTCGTCGCACATCCTGTCCGACATCTGGCCGCAACTGGCGCCGGAAGATTCGCCAATGGACTACATCACCAACGGCGTCCACGTTTCCACCTTCCTGGCGCAGGAATGGCAGGATCTGTTCGATAACAAGCTGGGTTACGAATGGCGGCGGCGGTTGGCGGATATCGATTTCTGGCAAATGGTGGGAACGATCCCGGATCACCAATTCTGGTCGGTGCATCAGGCCTTGAAGACCCAGATGCTGCACAGCCTGCACCATCGCATCACGCAGCAGCACCTGCGCAACCACGGTTCCGAGGCGCACCTTGAACGGATGCTGAAGTTTGCCAATCCGCTTGACCCCAACGTGCTGACCATCGGCTTCGCGCGCCGCTTCGCCACCTACAAGCGCGCAACCTTGATGTTCGAAAACATGGACTGGATGCGCCAGATCATCAACGATGCCGACCGGCCAGTGCTGTTCATCTTCGCCGGCAAGGCGCACCCGGCCGACAAGCCGGGGCAGGAACTGATCCGCCGCATCCACGAGATTTCGCGTTGGCCGGAGTTCGAGGGCAAGCTGCTGATGGTGGAAGGCTATGACCTGGGCTTTGCGCGTCGCCTGGTTTCCGGCTGTGATGTGTGGCTCAACAACCCGATCTATCCGCTGGAAGCCTCCGGCACTTCCGGCATGAAGGCGGCGATGAACGGCGTGTTGAATTTGTCAGTCACCGATGGCTGGTGGGAAGAGGGCTACGACGGCAAAAACGGCTGGGCGATCAAACCGGCGCCGGAAAATTACGACGACGCGCGGCGCAATCGGGAAGACAGCCAGACCTTGTATGAGCTGCTGCAGGATCAAGTCATCCCGATGTATTACCGGCGCAATGAACTCGGCTTCTCGGCGGAGTGGGTGAAGATGGCCAAGTGTTCGATCACCACTTTGTTGCCACGCTTCAACTCCACCCGCATGGTCACCGAGTACGTCAACAAGTACTACGGACCGGCGTCACGTCAATGGCGGCGTTTCTCGGAAAGTGGTTTCGCTGCGGCAAAAAGTTTGGCGGCCTGGAAAACCAAGGTGCGTCTAGCCTGGGGCGGCGTGTCGGTGAAACGGATGGCAGAGCCGCTGAAGCGAATCACCTATGGCGAAAGCATTGAGCTCAACGTGGCGGTCAACCTGAATGGCCTGTCGCCGGAAGATGTCCGGGTCGAAGTGCTGGTCGGCCGCGCCTCCAAGCAGGGCCAGGACAGAGATGTGCAGGCCGTGGCGATGCAAGCGGTCTCGAGATCCGATACGGAATGTCAGTTCCAACTCGAATTGACCCCAGAACTCTGCGGCAAGCTGCTCTACCGGGTGCGCATCTATCCGCACCACACCTTGCTGACGCACCCGTTCGAAACCGGTTTGATGATCTGGCTATGAGCGTGAATCGGGTGAAGGGTAAAGGGACCGCGCCTTCGGCGCTCAAGGGTGAAGGGTCGGCTGTTCACCCTTCACCCTTCTCCCTTCTCCCTTCACGTCCATGACCGCCTTCCTCGCCATCGGATTCGGCGCTGCCATGGGGGCCTGGCTGCGCTGGGGTTTGGGCTTGTGGCTTAATCCGCTGTTTCCGACGCTGCCTTACGGCACGTTGGCGGCTAACCTGCTGGGCGGCTATCTGGTCGGCATCGCGATTGCCTATTTTGTCCAGCATCCCGGCTTGCCGCCGGAATGGCGATTGCTTGCGATTACCGGCTTTCTCGGCGGACTGACCACCTTCTCCACCTTCTCCGCCGAAGTCTTCACGCTGATCAGCCGCAACCAACTCGGCTGGGCGGTTGCCGCCGCTTCAGCGCATCTGTTCGGCTCGCTGGCAATGACTGGCTTGGGTGTCTGGACGTTCAAACTGTTGCGGGGGTAGCCGACATGCAGGCGATCTGTATTCGATTTTTTGCCAAGGAAGGCAACAAACATGCGCATCGACCACTGCATGAATGGTTGTTCGAACAAGCGCGTGAACTTGGCATTCCCGGCGGCACCGCCTATCGCGCGGCAGCCGGCTATGGACGGCATGGCATGCAGCAAGACTCTTTTTTCGAGCTTGCCGGCAAATTGCCGGAAAGCATCGAGTTTGTGGCGGATGAAAGCCAGATCGCCGCACTGCTGGCACGCATCAGTGCGGCCGGCCTGAAGCTGGTTTATGTCACGCATGCGGTCCATATTGGCGTGACTGGCACTGACTGAGTTGTTGCTGCTGTTGCGGTGTCTTTACGGATTGATGTGAACGAAATCATTTTTCCTTCCCCAAGCTGACCAAGGCTTCAGTTGGTCAAACGCTTCGCGATCCAGTGATCCAGGCTCAGCTTGCCGGGGCCGGTGAGCAGCAGCGGCACGAACATGATCAGATAGATCAGCGGTAGCTTGAAGCCGTTGTCCGACACGTTGTAGCCATTGCCGGCATGCACGCTGACCCAGGCGACGATGGTCAGGATGATCAGCGAGACGGTGGCGAAGCGGGTGCCGAGGCCAAGCACCAACAGGATTGGTCCGATCAGTTCGGTCCAGGTCGATATTTGCCAGCTGATTTCCACGGGCACGACATTTAACGGAAAGGGAAATTGCTCCTGGATGTCGGCGAACCAGTTTTCTCCGTTGAGTTTCTCTACCCCGGCTTGCCAGAACTCATACGCCAGCAGCAAGCGCAGGCCGAGTGGGGCGATCCACTCGCCGAGTTTGCTGAGTCCGACAAAGGTTGTTTGAGTGAAGCCGGCGAGATTGGTGGCTAGATTTGCGGCGAGATTTGCGATCAGGTTCATTGATTTCTCCAGGTTCCGAGCAGCGCGCCTTGTGCGCGCAGGTCGCGCAGCAGTTCGCCACCAAGTTGAATGAATGCTTCGTAGTGGGTTGGATCGTGCTGTCCGGCTAGATGCGCCAGCGCTTCAAGTCCGGTCGGCTGCTGATCACGCAGCAAGGCGATCAATCGGGCTGAGAGCGGGCTCAGCAGGGTGAAGCGCACTTCATCCTGTCCGGCTGCAGCTTCATTGCAAAACACTTCATTGCGGAACAACAGATAGCACCAGGTTTGACCATCCGCCGATGCCGGCTTGAAGCGCGGGCCGATTTGATGCGCCGGATAGTCGTAACAGGCCAGGCGGGCTGTCGGGTGCAGGGCTGGCCGGCCGCGCAGCAGATCGCCTTGCACATCGATTGCGGCCGGATCAACTTCTTCCTGCATGATCGAGACGCTCAGTTCCAGCCATTCGTAATGCATGAATTCAGGCAGAAAAGGCATGCTCTCGAATTGCGCCGCACCGCTGGCCTGCATCCAGTCGAGAAAGGCCTTCGGGATGTCGCGAAACAGCGGCGAGTGGCTGCGGTGCTCGGCGAAGAAACGCCGTACGGTCTGCCGCCAAAAGCGTTTGCCAAGCAACTTGCGGGTGATCGGATAGCAGCTCAGCAGAAAGCCTTCCAGGTTGTTGAACAGCAGTTCTTCATACACCCGCATGCGTTTGGCCGGTGCGCCGGGAGGGCGTGCAGCCTGTTTCGGGTCGCGGATGCGGGCGCCGAATGCAGCTTGGTAATCGGAGAAATGCATCGTGGTCAAATGCTGGGTGTCAGGCGGCATGGCGCAATCCTGGGTGTTGCTGTTGAAGTTCGCGTATGCGCGTCACTTCCGGCAGCAGTTCGGCCAGGGGCGGAATGTTGAAATCACGTTCCAGCAGCGTCGGCGGTGTGCCGAAGCGGGCGTAGGTGTGATCAAGCAGTTGCCACACCGGGTCGATCACCGCTGCACCGTGGGTGTCGATGATCAGGTCTTCGGCTTCCTGGTAATGCCCGGCCATGTGCAGGTAAACGATGCGCTCGGCCGGCATGGCGTCGATGAAGGCGCGCGGATCGAAGCGGTGGTTGACGCTGTTGACATAGACGTTGTTGACATCGAGGTGCAGATCGCAATCGGCCTCGCTTAGCACGGCGCGAATGAAGTCGGTCTCGCTCATCTCGGCGATCGCCGGCGCCACATAGTAGGAGGCGTTTTCGATCGCGATGCGGCGTTCGAGTATGTCCTGCGTGCGCCGGATGCGCGCCGCGACATGGCGCACCGCGTCGCCGGTAAACGGAATCGGCAGCAGGTCGTAGAGGTGGCCGTCATCGCCGCACCAGGACAGGTGTTCGGTGAACAGCTCGATACGGTATTCGTCGAGGAAACGCTTCACGCGTTGCAAAAAGTGTTCGTCCAGTGGCGTCGGGCCGCCCAGGTTGAGCGACAGGCCGTGCGCAACGATGGGCCGGCGCTCGGCGAAGTGGCGTAGATCGCGGCGACGCGAGCCGCCCATTTCCAGCCAGTTTTCAGGGGCGAGTTCGAAGAAGTCGATGGCGTTGGCGAGAGTGGCGTCAGATACAGCCTTGAGGTCGGGAATGAGCTCCCGCCTCAGGCCGAGACCCGCGCCATGCAGTGTGGATGCACGCATGGTCGGTCTGCCGCAGGCTTACTTGCTGCCGCCGCACTTGCCCTCGCCACACTTGCCTTCCTTGGCTTTGGTCTTGCTGCTGCCGCACTTGCCTTCGCCACATTTACCTTCCTTGGCTTTTGCCTTGCTGCCGCCGCACTTGCCTTCGCCACACTTGCCTTCCTTGGCTTTTGCCTTGCTGCCGCCGCATTTGCCCTCGCCACACTTGCCTTCCTTGGCTTTTGCCTTGCTGCCGCCGCACTTGCCCTCGCCACATTTGCCATCCATCGATTTCGTGTCGGCGGCAGCGACCAGATAGCCGCTGTTCAGGCTTTGCATGGCGAAGGGATTGCTGCTTGCTGCTTGTGCGTATCCGGCGATGCCAACAGCAGCGCCAATCGATGCGGCAAGAGCGATGGTCAGGTGGGTTTTACGTGCTTTCATGGGTGTCTCCAAAGGTCATGTCATAAGCCCGGTTGGGCGGTTAGTGGCGATGGTCTCGGAGAAACCGGGAGTCTCAGTGCTTGTGATCGTGATCGGATCGCTCGGCCAAAACCTTGCGAATCCGCTCACGCGCCTCGGGGGGGAATTCCGTGCTGTCGTCAGCAACTTCTGCCCGCTTGCCCAGCAAACGCAGCGCAGCGTGCATGAAGTTCATTTGCCGCTCGAAACGCCGGCAATTGACGCATATCCAGAGATGCATTTTCAGGCCCCAACGCTCCCGGAAGCTTAATCGGCGTTCCAGTTGTTCCGAGACCAGATGGCTTGCATCCTTGCATGTCAGCATGTTCATTCACCCCCGGGCGGCCGCTTGCACTGCGTTACCAACCCAGTTCCTGTCGAGACACTGCCGGAGCCCCAAACGGGCCCGATACAGCATCGTCCACAGATTAGTCGGCGTAATCGCCAATTCCTGACAAATATTTTCAGAATCTTCTTCCATTACTTCACGCAGCATGAAAAGACGCGCTAAACGGGGTGGCAGGGCATCCAGGCAACGTTGCAGAATTTCCATGAATTGGCCTCGCTGAAGCAGGTCTTCCGGGTCGCCCCAGTCGGACGATTTGCTGCGCCAATGTCCATCTGGGATAAACATGGCATTGATCTCGTCCTCGTCAAGGTAAGCCTCTTCCTCGGGTTCTGCCAGTTGCACCTCACGCGCATCGTGGCGAAACATATCCATGATCTTGTGCTTCAGTATGCCGATCAACCAGGTACGCGCCGATGCGCCGCCCGTGTAGCGGTCGCGTCCCTGCAAGGCGGCGAGCAAGGTTTCCTGTACTGCTTCTTCCGCCTTGTGTTGATCCCGGGTCTGAACCAGCGCGTATTTGTAGAGCGCAGCGCCGTGCTCATCCAGCCAAGTGTCAGGCGAACCCAGTCGGTTGTCGGTCATCGTCGTCTCCAGTTCCGCGGCAGATTCTTCAAGTGAAATCGTTACACGGTGCGCGGCGATTATGTACCAAGCGCTCCTTAAGGATGCCATGGCAACGAATATTGGAAGCCCGCTTGAACTTGAACTTGACCCGTACACCGCCCTTGATGCGGCGATGCAGCGAACCGCAAATCATCGAGATAGAGGGTGAGTCTTCAAAGTCCAAGATCGCTCAATCCCGGATGCGTTTCTGGGCGGCGGCCCAATGGCCAGAAGAATTTTCGATCCTCCTCCTTGATCGGCAGATCGTTGATGCTGGCATAGCGCCGCATCATGAAACCCGCGTCGTTGAACGCCCAGTTTTCGTTGCCATAGGCGCGAAACCAAAGCCCTGAATCATCTCGGTACTCATAGGCAAAACGCACCGCGATGACATTGCCGGTCCAGGCCCACAATTCCTTGATCAACCGGTAATCCAGTTCCCGCGCCCATTTGCGCGCCAGAAACTGCCTGACTTGCTCCCTGCCAACGGGAAATTCGGTGCGGTTGCGCCATTGCGTGTCTTCCGTATAGACCAAAGCGACCCGATCCGGGTCACGGCTATTCCAGGCATCTTCGGCCAGGCGGACCTTCTGCTCGGCGGTTTCACGAGTAAACGGAGGGAGCGGGGGTTTGGTTTCCATCATGGGTTCCTTTCATGTTCATGTAGACAGGTCTGTCTATGCGCGCACTCTATTCGTAGTAGACAGACCTGTCTACACTGCGGGCATGCCCAATTCAGAAACCATCCCATCAAGCCAGTCAGGCGCGCGGGAGCGCATATTGCTCACCGCCCACGCGCTTTTTTACCGGGACGGCATCCGCGCAACCGGCATAGACCGGGTGATTGCCGAGTCCGAGGTCAGCAAGGTCACCTTCTACCGGCATTTCCCCAGCAAAAACGATCTGATCCAGGCCTTCCTCGAATATCGCCACCAACGCTGGATGGCCTGGTTCCAGACGGCGCTTGCCCGCCATGGCGGCACGGCCCAGGCCTTGGTACCTACCCTGGCCGAATGGTTCGAGGACGAAGGCTTTCGCGGTTGTGCCTTCATCAATAGCGTCGTGGAACTGGGCGGCAGCCAACCGGCCATCGTTGCCATCTCCCAACGCCACAAGTTGGAAATGACCGAAGTCATCAGGGGACTACTGCCTTCCACGGGCGACCAGCCAACCCAGATCGCGCAAGCCCTTGCCCTCGCCCTGGACGGCGCCATCGTAGAAGCGCAGTTGCTGCAGGCACCAGTGGCTGCATTAGCCTCATTTCGGCGGATTATTGTTGCCTTGGGCGTAGACAAGTAAGCAGCTGACTGGAATCAAAGTTCGGCCGGCTGCATAGCCCGGGCGTTGGCCTCGAAGCCGCCTTTTCTCTTCCAGCCTTCGATGCCGTCCTGCAGCACTTTCACGTTCTCCCAGCCCATCAGACGCATGGCGAAAACCGACTGCGCGGAAAGCGAACCCGTGTTGCAGTAGATCAGCACCATGTGGTCGGTAGTGATTTCAGCGCGTCGGCCGGGTATCTTGCGCCATTCAATGTTGATCGCGCCGGGGATGTGTTCCTTGGCAAACTGGGCGGCGTCGCGGGCGTCAATGACGGTGATCTTCTGCCAGTCTTCTGCCGGAATCTGTTCCGGCAACATGATGCTTGAGCCGTATTCGGTGAAGTCCATATAGCCCTCAATGGCATCTGCGACTTCAGGATTTTCCGAGGCCAGGGCCGGAGCGGATATGAAGGCGATGGCAAGCAGTAGACGGCTCAGAATTTTTGACATTTCGGATTCCTTCAAGGGGTTAAGCAGTGGGTGAAAGTTAATGCAAATTACAACAGCGGCAAGGCCGACGGCCATGGGCCATGTGCACCACGCCCATGGATTCATGCGGGGCAACATCGGTTATTCTCGTATTTTGCGTACCAGACGCGGCAGGAAGGCGACGGCGGCGAGCAGTGCCAGCGCGATCAGGCTGTTGCGAATCAGGCCTTTGCCGCCGCTCAGGGCTTCGCGCCCTGCATGGCCCAGCCGGGTATAGGCAAAGGTGCCGGGCAGCATGAACAGCATGAACAGCAGTTGCCCGTCTGCACCGGCGCTTTCCACCCAGGCTTGCAGCGCGGCGGCTTCGAACTGGTTGCGTTGCGTGATGGCGGTCGCCGCAGCGGCGAGCAGGATCAGGCCGACAGGATGCGTATGACGTTTTTGTTCATCGTGGTGTCTGGTCGGAGTAGTTTCGCCGGTTGATCGCGTAGTCGCTGACTTTGCCCTTGAACGGCAACAGCAGCATGCCGTCGAGCCGATCGACTTGCTGCGGGTTGGTGAAATCACGGATGCCGATGGTCATGCCGATCTGGCCGGCGCGCGCCTGTTCGCGGTAGGTGCCGAACAGCCGGTCCCACCAGGTCAGGCTGAAGCCGAAGTTGGAATTGGTTTCGTCGTCTTCGATGGAGTGGTGCACGCGGTGCATGTCCGGTGTCACCAGCACCCAGCGCAGTGCCCGATCCAGCGCTTGTGGCAAGCGGATGTTGGCGTGGTTGAACATCGCGGTGGCGTTGAGCAGCACTTCAAAAATCACCACGGCAACCACCGGCGGCCCCAGCACGCTGATGGTGGCGAACTTGATCAGCATCGACAGGATGATTTCCAGCGGATGAAAGCGCGCGCCGGTGGTCAGGTCGTAATCCAGATCGGCGTGATGCACCCGATGCAGCCGCCACAGCAAAGGCACTGCATGCACCATGACGTGCTGCAACCAGATCACGAGAT
>CAMDHJ010000058.1 GCA_945897865.1 Tepidiphilus sp. J10 | reverse complement strand
GGGCAGTCGTATTCGCTGGCGCGGGGATCGGGCAGGTTCTTCGGCAACAAGGCCATGCCCTGTTTGTCGGTGCTCGATTCGGCAAACAGGCGGCCACGGCAATCCCGCACCGCGATGCGGGCGCCGGCGACCGGCGTGCCGAGATCGAGTCGGGTCACCCAGGCCAGCGACGAGGCCGGCCCCCATTTGAAATGCACCGCGAGATTGGTGACCAGCGCGCTGCTGCGCACATACATTGGCCGTTTGTCGCCTAGCAATGCTTTGCCCAGGCGCTGGCTTTCCGCTTCCAACACATAGAAGCCGGGTCTTTCCAGCGGCAGGCCGACCACCTCGAATGCCTGTGCGCCATTCGGCTTCGGCAGCGAACGTTCGACCAGCCGGGGCGATTTTTTCGGCAGCAGTCGCGAGCGACGGGGGTCGGGTTGCTGCGCGACATCCGGCACGTAGGGCGGGTTTTCGAACTGCTGAAGTTGCTTTTGCCAGTCCAGGATATCGGCATCGTCGCTGAGACGAATCCAGCGCACTTTGGCGGCGGTGCCGCTGGCTTGGTCAGGCTCTAGATTGCGCAGTGTGATCGGCAACAGGCCGCCGGCAACACGTTCGATGATGCCGAACTTGCCGGCAAACTTGATCAGCGGTGGCAGGTCGCCGGTTTTGAATTGCAGCGGAAAACGCGCCGCGTTGACCAGACTGCGGCCCTTGTCATCGTTGAACTGCTTCGGCAAGGTCAGACTCAGGCTGGCATTGGCGGGAAACGGGCCGGGAAATTCGATGCTGTCCGCCATCGTCTCGGGTGTTTCTGATTTTCTTTGCCGATAGGTTTTGCCACCCGACTTGCCGGCACTATCTTTCAGCATCACCTGATCGAGCAGTTCACGCGCAACCGGGGCGGTGAAGTCGAGCCGAATCGGGGTCAGCGGGATGCAGCCGGCTTTCGCATTTTCGCGTTGGCAGCGCAGGCGGGCGGCGAAATGGTCGCGCACTTTGTATTCGATTCGCTGGTCAGCCGGGTTGGTCTGGCCGGAAGGCGTTGCAATGCCGGCGCCCCAGACCAGAGCAAGCTGGGTGTTCGCCGGCAGCGTGCGTTGGCAGCGTACGACTTCAAGTTGTTGATTTTGCATGGCGTCTTGTTCATCAAGCCCCGCGCCGAGTTCATACAGTCGATCCTTGATCTGCCGCAAGATGCGCTGCCGCTCAACGCCTTGCAGGCGCAGCAACGGAATCTGTTCATGTATGCCCTGGGCTTCGCAACGTCCATGCGCGGCTATGCTGTCTGACTGCGCGGTGCCATTCAGCCGCAAGATGAAAACCTGGTCTTCATCGAGTGTCGAACCAGGGCCGGGCAGGCTGGCCTGGATGCGTGGGCCAACGACGGCAAAGGAATAGGGAGCGGCGGCTTCAATTTTTTCGCCGGCCAGCGTGGTGATGCCGGGCTTCAGCGTGAAGCGGCAGGTTGTTCCCGCTTGCGGCGTTAATGCCAGATCGTAGACCCAGGTGCGTTCATCGCTCCAATAGCCATTGCCGGCGACACCGCACTGAATATCGAACGGCGCTGCTGCATCGCTCTGGCCAAGCGCGGTCATCGGCGCTGAAAAGCGGGCCTGCGCCTGGCGAATATCGAGCTGTTCGTCCTGTGGACTGAACCTTTCGACAGTGGCTGCATTTACCGGCGCGGCAAGGCATAACAGGGCAAGC
Organism: Tepidiphilus sp. J10; assembly: GCA_945897865.1. Classification (GTDB taxonomy): domain Bacteria; phylum Pseudomonadota; class Gammaproteobacteria; order Burkholderiales; family Thiobacillaceae; genus PFJX01. Next base: position 20,455 of record CAMDHJ010000058.1, on the reverse strand, counting down.
AGTGTGATCAGTGGGGTGTTCTGGCGACGCATGATTTCTCCCTTTCAACGAATCGCCATTTTGCATCCAGTCGGGTTCTATCCGCGATGCAATCCCTTGATGGAGGTGATGGAATAATTGTTGACCAAAAGGGTCAACTATAGCTACAGTTCGGCCATCTGCTTTTTTGACATTTTTTGCAACGAGAGGACACATCATGGAACTCGAAATCAACGGTCGCACCATCGAAACCGACCCCGAAGGCTATCTGGTCAATCTGGAAGATTGGTCCGAGGATGTCGCAATCTACCTGGCCAGCCAGGACAAGCTGGAACTGGGTGAAAACCACTGGAAGATCATCAACTACATGCGCGGTTACTTCCACGAATACGGTACCGCACCGAATCTGCGCTTCCTGCAGAAAGGCCTGAAGGAAGAGTTTGGCGACGAATGGGGCGAGAAGAAGTTCCTGTTTGATATCTTCCCGTTTGGACCCGCCAAGCAAGCCGGCCGTTACGCCGGAACACCGAAACCGACTGGTTGCGTCTAAACCGCTTCGCATACGACTAAAATCGCCCCGCCCGGAAAACTCCGGAGCGGGGCTTTTTCGATTGGAGTGCAATGTTTCGTTTGTTTTTTTTCCTGGTCTTGACGTTCTCGCAAGGCCAAGCACACGCTTTTCCCTGGTATGCACAGGGTGACAATATCCGTGGCGCCGAGCTGATGGCGCCGGAAGAACGCAAGGCTTATGTGACGCGCCTGCAGAACATGAAGACGTTTGATGAGTGCAAGGCTTACATGAGCGAACATTATCTGGAGATCGACAAGCGGGCCAAGACGCGCAATGTGGTGTTGCCGCCAGTCAAGGGCGATCCGTGCGAAGTGATCAAGACCATGGGACGGATTCGTTGAGCCGGTGTTGACGCTTCTCTTGCGCCTGCATTCATTGTGATGCCGCCAGATATCCTGATCATCGGCGCCGGCGCTGTCGGCCTGGCCTCTGCGCTTGAATTGACGCAGCGCGGTGCGCGCGTGACCTTGCTTGATCGTAGTCTCAGCGGCACCGAATCAACCTGGGCTGGCGGCGGCATTCTGTCGCCGCTGTTGCCCTGGAATTACAGTGCTGCGGTCAACGCATTGTCGGAATACTCGCGACAGCTTTTCCCTGATTGGTGTGCCCGTCAGGAATCGTTGGCCGGACTTGAGGCGGAGTATCAAGTCAGTGGCATGCTGGTTTTGCCGCCGTTTGACGAAACCGATGCCTTTGCCTGGTGCGGCCGGCATGGCTGGTGCTGTGAATTGCGCGACAGTGCGGCTTGGTTGCCCACCATCGCGGCGCGAAAGTCGCTTTGGTTGCCGGATGTTGCGCAAGCCAGAAACCCACGTCTGGCACAGGTGCTGCGCGCGGCGGCATTGGCGGTGGGAGTCAACATTGTCGAAATGGCGTCTGTCACGCGGTTGATGGTTGCCGGAGGACGCATCAGTGGCGTCCAGACCACTCAAGGGGATTTTGCCGCCGCCGCCGTGGTCGTTGCCGCCGGCGCCTGGAGCGGGGCATTGGTCGGCATTGATGCGCTGTCTGAACGCGTGTTTCCGGTACGCGGGCAAATGCTGTTGTTCAAATTGCCGCCCGAATCGCTAGCTGGATCGCTGCCCACTATCGTGCTGCAGAATGGTCATTACCTGATTCCCCGCCGGGATGGCCATGTGCTGGCTGGCAGTACGCTGGAAGCGGCAGGGTTTGATAAATCGACGACGGATGCTGCCCGACTTGAATTGCTGGCTTTTGCCGGCGGCATTCTGCCAAGCCTGACAGAACAGTGTCTGCAACAGCATTGGAGCGGCTTGCGGCCAGGTTCGCCGGACAATATTCCGCTCATTTCGCCGCATCCTGATTACACCAACCTCTATTTCAACAGCGGTCATTTCCGTTATGGCGTGACAATGGCACCGGGGTCCGCACAGGTGCTGGCGGATCTGATCGAAGGTAAATCTCCCGCCATATCGGCAGCGCCCTACGCCTTTCCTTCGAACTTTGCCGCAATCGCTGAAACCGACATCCAGGAGGTGGCAGCAAACTGAGGTGGATCAGTTGGGATGCTTGAAACATGTTGATTTTTAATGTTTCATTCGTCCACCTGTTGCAATGACTGCAGGTGAGGTCAAGGTGCAAGAATTGCGCATGACATATAACAAATGACCTATACGAATATCAGGACGAGGGTTTGAGATGAAATTCAACAAAGGTTTTACCGTCATAGAATTGGTGGTGGCTGTCACGATTGTTTTACTGTTGATTGCGGTCGCGCTAGCGTCTTTCAACGATCACATGACGCGTAAATATCGTGCCGAGGCTCGCAAGGCATTGATCGAAACTGCGGAGTGGCTGCGAATGCAACATGCCAAGAGCGGCACCTATGTGGTTGCGTTGCCGTATACCCAATTGCCCAATGACGACAATGCCCGCTATCGCATTGAACTGGTTGCGAGTCCACTTACGGCGACAGATCCCAAAGTCCAATTTCCGGCTGTTTCATTGGATGCTTTCACGCTTAGCGCGGTGCCGTTGAATGAGGATGCCTGTGGCAACCTGTTGCTTGACTCGGCCGGGCGCGTTGGCGTGTCGGGCGCGGATGCGCGGGTGGCGGATTGCTGGCATTAGTAATTTGGGTTGTGAAGAGTTGGGTTGAGGAGAGTAGGGTGGTGGACAGGCTCCTAGGTCTGATTGAGGAAATTTGTGCCGCAGAATGTCTGCCTTGGTGAATGTACTTCCGTTGCAAACTCTGCCTGTCTTGCGTCTGCTTTCGCATGAGGGTTTTTGCTCTGGTGAAGCAATCGCGCAGCGGCTGAATTGCTCTCGCGGTACGGTGCACAACGCGATTCGGGCTGCGCAGGAAGTGGGTATCCAGGTACATGCCGTGCATGGTCGCGGTTATCGGCTGGCGGCAGCGGTGAGTTGGCTGGATGCAGTCCGACTGCATCACGAATTCAATCATCGCGGCATTCGTCTGCAGCTTTTCGACCAGCTTGCTTCGACCAATGCGCAGATGCTCGACTGGGCCGGGCAAGATGCGTCCGAGCGGGCGCCGCAGCGGGCGTTGATCTGCGCGGAATGGCAAAGTCGGGGTCGCGGTCGGCGTGGTCGCGACTGGCACACCGACCTTGGCAGTGGTCTGATGTTTTCCTTTCTATGGCGGTCGACGCGTCCTGCTGCCCAGCTTTCGGGGCTGTCGCTGGCAGTGGGGGTTGCACTGGTCGATGGCTTGCGTGAGTTTGGCCTGGTTGGGGCGCGGGTCAAATGGCCAAATGACATTCAGGTTGCCGGCGCCAAACTGGCGGGCGTATTGATTGAATTGGCGAGCGACAAACAAGCCAGCGATGTACTGGCACCCAGCACGGCGGTGATCGGGGTCGGCATCAATGTGTCCGGCGGCGAGGCATTGAGCCAACGTGTTGGCCAACCGGTGACCGATCTGACCACCTATCTTGGCAACATTGATCGCAATGCACTGCTGCTGCGGCTGATTTCTTCGCTTGATGCCGCGTTGACTCGGTTTGAGCTCGAAGGGTTTGCCGCGTTTCACGCCGCTTGGCATGCCTGTCATGCGCATCAGGCGCAGACGGTTTGTCTGCAACTGGGGCATGGCGAGGCTATCACTGGTGTTGCTTTGGGAGTCGATGCGCAGGGTGCGTTGCAGCTTGATACTGCCAGCGGCATCCAGACTTTCCATTCCGGCGAAGTCAGCCTGCGAGCAGTATTGCCATGATGTTGTTGGTAGATGCGGGCAACACGCGCATCAAATGGCGCATTGTTGCGGGGCGTCGGTTGATAGCATCCGGTGCCGCGTTAACGAGTGATTGGCCCGAATTGAATGTTGCCTGGCAACCATTCAGGCTGGCGCAAGCTGTGCTGAGCTGTGTCGCGCCGGCAAGCGTGCGGGCTGGCTTGGCCGAGCTGTTATTGCAGCGTGGTGTGGCATCGCATTGGTTGCTGGCGGAGCGTGAACGATATGGTGTGTTGAACCTTTACACGGCGCCGGAAAAACTCGGTGCCGATCGTTATGCCGGCTTGATCGCTGCTTCCCGCCTGAAACTGGGTGATTGCGTGGTGGTCAGTGTCGGCACCGCGACGACGGTGGATCTGCTGGACCGGAACGCTGCGTACCTGGGCGGTATCATCCTGCCCGGGCCGGAAATGATGCGGGCGGCGTTGCTGCGTGGCACTGGCCAGATTGAAACCCGCATGCAATCCAATGCGGCCAGTATGCCGGGGGATCTGAATTTGACACCGCCACCGCGCGATACCGCTGCAGCTGTGGAAACCGGTATCGTGCTGGCGCAGGTTGGCGCGATTGAAGCAATGTGTGAGTCCATGCGGCAAAACATGGAGTCGGGTTTGACCAAGTTGCCTTTGCTGATTTTGTCCGGTGGCGGCAGAGCCCAGGTACGCGCCGGTTTGCGGCGTGAACTTATCGAAATTGAAGATCTGGTGTTGGAAGGCCTGGCCTGGATAGGACTGGAATTGAATTGCGCAAACTGATTGGATTGTTGCTGGCTTTGAATCTGGGGATGTTGGCGGTTGGCCTGGCCTGGCAATTCGCTGCGCGGGAAGCGCCACAGCCAGTGATGTTCAATGCCGACAAAATTCGTTTGCTTGATCTGCCGCCGACGTTGCAAGCCGATGCAGCGAAAGTGGTTGTCGAAGATGTGGCCGAGGAAACTGTGCCGCCGATTTCTCAGGATGCGCAGCAAGTGGCAAACCGACGCTGCCTGGCATGGAAATCCCTCGATGCGGCCGGTTTGCATGCGATCGAGGCATCTCTGCGGAATATGGGGATCAAGCCAGGCGCTTATTCGATCGCGTTGTCAAAAAAGCTGGGCTGGTGGGTATTTTTGCCGCCGCCGGCGGATGCGGCCACTATACAAGCCCAACTTGATCAGATCATCCAGTTGGGTATCAAGGACTACGCTCAGGTTCGGAGTGGGCCGATGCGTAATGCGATCTCGCTGGGGGCTTTTTCCAATTTGTCGCAAGTGCGTGAACATGCCGCATTCCTGACCAACAAGGGAATCAACGGCGTCGAATATGGACCTCGTCTGGAGTCGGGTATGGCGAGACTGACTTTCTCCGACTCGATTTCAGATGCTGAATTGGCAAAGTTGGAAACACAATTCCAAACTGCGTGGCCAAATGGGTTGCAGCCAGCCGCTTGTGCTTTGCCCTGATTTCTCGCGTTCAACTGCCCGAGCACAACGACGCTGGGTCACACAAGCGGCCGCGTAACCAATCTGATGACAGGGGTAACAGAATATCGTCGAACTCGCCCTCGTCTCGGTCTGCGTCGCGCGGCGGATGCATGATGAAGCGTGCATCCAGATTGATGTTTTCCAGTTCGTCTGATGAGGTTGGCATCAGGTTGTCGCCACCATTGATGTTTCTTGCTCCAAATCCGTTGCGGCCATGTGAAACGATGATGGCGGCGACAGGGGTTGGGCTGGTGCAAGCGCGGTCTGGGCAAACTTGAAGTTCAGCCGCAGCCCCGGACAACGGCGTGTTGGTTTGGCTCCAGTCCGCGGTGACCGCGTAGCTCAGTTGATTGCCCCAGGCATCGCCTTTTGTCAGACCCAGTGTTTTCCAGGGCAGATTGCCGGTGTTGACTGCGCACTCGCCATCGGCTAACCGATCCTCCAGGCCGTCATTGGCTTGCGTGGCATGATCATGGCGCAGATCAGGGCAGGGCAGCGGCCCGGCCTGTCCGATCTGGCGCAGGGCGTAACCGATTATTGCGATACGGGCGGTGTCGAGGCCAAGACGGCTTTCCTTGTTTTGATGTTCGGCAACCTGTTGGCCAAGCGGGGTCAGAACGCCACCCAGAAGCAGGGTAATGATGAACAGGACAATGGCCAGTTCAATCAGGGTGAAGCCGGCGGAAATGCTGGCGGGTGGAGTTGGTTGCAAGGTAGTTTCAGTTTGCATTCGGGGTGAACGTCCACCAGTTCAGGTGGCAGGTGGCCTGGCCGTTTTGATCCTGGCTTCGGTTTTGGGTTTGGCTTGAACCCTCTCCTTCCAGGATGAGACTGCAGCTTTCGATGGTGAAACGTCCCGGCGCGTTGGCGCGTAAATGCGCAATCAGTCTGTTCAGACTAGCTGGATTGAGTGGTGTTGCGGAAAACGACATTTTGCTAAGCCTCAAGTTGGGCGCCAACTGACTTGGGGTTTGGGGCGAGAGATGCCAGCTCAGGCTATTCAGATTCAGTAGCGTGCGGGCTTCGCCGAGTGCGGTGATCCAGCCGGCACGATTTTCCGCACCGATGAAACCACTGTTGCGGATGGTCTCGTGCAAGCTGGCCTCGGCCTGGTCCTGAATCAGCCGCGCCGGCGCTTCACGGACGCTGCGGGCGGCTTCGGCGGCAAGCGATTCTTCGCTGATCAAGCGTGCCGCGGCGGTGAGTCGAGATTGCAGGCTGTAATGAAACACAAGGCTACCGATCAGTAAGGAGGCGATCAGCAGCGTGATCGGGCGGCGTAGTTTAGGGTCCATGATCTTCATGGTTTTGCCCCTTTGATTTCAATCTGGAAGCGGGCGATGACCTTGCTATGGCCGAATTCGCCTTCCAGTTCACTGGCAACAGAAGTATCCAGTGGCCAGTCGGTCACGCTGACTGTCTGGCCGGGAAATGCGGCCTGAAGTTGAGCGGCCAAAGTTTCAACTCGCTGGTAGGCAGCACTGAAATCATTGTTGAACGGCAATATCTCACCTGCGAGCCGGATCAACGGAGCTTTGCCGTTTTGGTCAGCGGGGCTGCCATTCCGGGTTGGTTGGGCAAAGGTTGAACCGTCGATTTGATGAATATGCAGATCGCCGATCTGATTGCAGATACTAAGGACGGTTTCAAACAAGGCTGCGGGTGCATGCTCAAGTGCGTTGATGCTTTGCCAGGCATCGACGATTTGCCGGCGTCGTTCGAGTTGGCTGGCGCCGCCGGCGTCGCGCAGCAGGAGGGCTTCCTGCACGCGGTTGGTCTGGCTGGCGGCGTGCGCCAGATCCGCTGCATGCTGAAGCCGAAAACCATCCAGCCAGAGCAATAGGGAAATCAACATGATCAGTGTGATCCAGGCGCTGGAGATGAACATCAAGCCGCGTTTCAGCCAGTGCATGCGGGTAATGCCATGCTGCTCGCGGGTCATCAGGTTGGCGCTCTGAGGGGCGTCCGGTAGCAGTTTCAGATACAGCGCATCGGAGGATTCGGCCAGCAGGGTTGGCGGCAGGTTCAGCGTTTCCAGGAGTTGTCCGCGCAAGATACTTTCGCATTGGAAGCCGGCTGACTCAGGCAACAGTGCGTGCAGTTGCGCCAACGTATTGAGCGGGTCGAGCAGCAGCGTGCGTAGCGGCGCTGAACGCGCCAGCAGACGTTGGCCTAGCAGCGATTGGCGAGTGCGCTCGATTTCCTCCGCATAGCCTTCAAGCGGGTTTTGATATTGGTTGCTGTCCACCGGCGCGAGACGCGAAAAGCGTAATTCACCCTCTTCCAGATAGGTCAGGCGCAGGCCACCGGTTTGTTCGGACACCAGCAACAAGCGGCCTTTGCCGAGGCGGAATTGCTTCGCCAGCGGAATCGCCAGCGCTGGCAATAGCCAGATGCCGGCCAGATGGGCGCCGCGCACATGCATGATGTCGAGCCAGGGACGCACGATTTCGGAACTGGTCAGGCCCATCATCAGGTAACGCTCTTGTCTGCGTTCCTTCAATTGGACTTGCAACATGGGGTCGGACAACGATTTCTGTCGCAATGCAGCGCGATAAGCTGAATGGTGGATCAGTTGACGCAGTCGGCGATCAGTCATTTCACGCCGATCAGCGCCGTGCACGCGCGGCAGGATGTCTTGCCGGTAAACCTCATCCACCGTATCGATGGCCATCGCCACGGGTTTGCCGGCGTGCTTCAGCAACAGGGCGTTGAATTCCTCCCAGCCTTCTTCGTGGCTGGCCAGTGCATGCACTTCACGCAGCGTGCCTCGGTGATACAAGGCGAAACTGGCGCCGGCAGCCGAGAGATAAAGCAGGATGCGATCATTCAAAGTAAACGCCTTTGTGATCATATCGGCAGTTCTCCGATGATCTGGTAGATCGGCAGGAATACCGCCAGCATCAATACCGCCAGTAACAGGCCAAGCAGGGTGGCGAGCCCGGGTTCGAGCAAGGTCAGTGCGCGGGCGATGGTCTCACGCGAGTCGCGCTCAAAAAACCAGGCAACGTTATCGAAAGCTTCGGCGAGTGCACCATTGGCTTCGCCGGTGTGCACCATGCGCAGCACCAACGGCGGCAACAGGTCTTGCTGCCGCAAGCTGTTGGTGACACCTTCACCGGCCGCAATGTGTTGCGCGGTGGCGGTCAACTTGAGCTGGATGACACGGTTGCCGGCGCTGTCGGCACAGGCTTGCAGCGCGTCGAGCAGGCCGACACCGGATTGCAACAGCAGCGCTAGCAGGCCACTGACGCGGGCCAGGATGTGTTGGCGCAGTGTCGGGCCAAAGATCGGCAGCTTCAGCCAGATGGCGTCCGTCCACTTGGCGAGTGTCGTGGATTGACGCCAGGCGATGAAGCCAATGCCGCCAATCAAGGTCAACAGCGGTAGCAGCCAGATCAGGTTGTTACGCACCAGCTCGGAGAGTTGAAATAACAGGCGAGTCGCGGTGGGCATCGGCATGTTCAGGCTGTTGACCAGGATGGCCAGTTTCGGCGTCAGGTAGAACAGCAGCACGCCCGCTGCAGCGAGCACGGCGAAGGCGGCCAGGCTGGGGTAAATCAGTCGGCGGGTGAACTCGGTCTGTAGTTCATCCTGTTGCTTGAGACGGGCTTCCAGGCGTGCAAACACAATTTCCATCTGGTCGCTTTTCTCGGCGGCACGGATGAGCGCGACGAAGACTCGGTCGAAGACATCAGGATGGCTGGCCAGCGCTTCGGAAAGTAGTTTGCCACCTTCCAGATCATCCGACAGCACTGCCAGCAGGTCGCGAAAGCGCGAATTTTCGGTGCTTGCGATCAAGTCTTTCAGCCCCTCCAGCAGTGGCGCATTGGCACGCGCGATCTGCTGCATGTGAAAACAGAAGCTGATCAGATCGCGCCGCGTTACATGCCAGGTTGAAAACAGACCTCGTCGGTTGGCTGTGCGTGCCTTGATCAGGGTCAATCCCATGCGACGCAGGCGCAAGTCAAGGTCGATATCGTTGATTGCGGTGAGTTCGCCCTGGATGCGGGTTCCCTCGGCGTCGGCGGCTCGGTAACGGAAGCGGGGCATCGGTTCAGCGGCGGAGGGTTTTGCCCCGGTTCAACGCCGGGACAAATCGACCACCCGGCTCAGTTCATCGAGTGAGGTGTCGCCGTTACGGACCCGTTCGAGTCCGTCTTCGGCCAGATTGCGCCAACCGCGCTGCGCCGCCAGCGCCGCCAATTCGCGTGGCGTGGCACCGCGCAGGATGGCTTCATCCAGCGTTGCATCCATCAGCAGCAGTTCCATCAGCGGCAGGCGCCCACGATAGCCTTTGTAAGCGCAATGGGAACAACCCTTGGCGCGATAAATCAGGTCCGGCGCCTGATTGTCGAGCAAATTGCGCTCGACTTCAGTGGGGCTGTGAGCTTGTTTGCACTGTGGGCACAAGCGCCGCACCAGGCGTTGTGCCACTACGGCGACGATATTGCCGGCAAGGATGGCTGGCCGGATGCCCATGTCTTCAAGGCGGGGAAACACGCCGAGAGCTGAGTGAGTGTGTAGTGTGGTAAACACCAGATGCCCGGTCATGGCGGCGCGGAATGCCATTTCGGCCGCATCTCGGTCACGCACCTCGCCGACCAGGACGATGTCCGGATCTTGTCGCATGATGGCGCGCACGCCGCCGGCGAAATCGACTTTCGACAACTCGGTGAGCGAGGTCTGTCGGATCAGCGGATGGGGATATTCCACCGGGTCTTCCAGGGTCATGATGTTGACCTCCTCCCGGTTCAGGTGTGCTAACAGTGAATACAGCGTGGTCGTTTTGCCCGAACCGGTTGGTCCGGTGACGATGACCAGGCCTTCCGGTCGAGAAATTGCGCTCAGCAGGTGCGCCAGGGTTTCCTCCGGCAATCCCATGCGTTCGAGTGGGATGATCGACTTCTCCCGGTCGAGGATGCGCAGGACGATGTTCTCTCCATGCAGGGTAGGCATGCTGGATACACGAAAATCAATGCCGCGTCCGTACAAGGTAAGCGACAGGCGGCCATCCTGTGGTGCACGCGACTCGGCGATGTTGAGTCCGGAGATGACTTTCAGGCGTACCGAGATGGCCGGCCAGTATTTGCGGTGCAGGCTGCGCATCGGCTCCAGCACGCCGTCGATTCGGTAACGCACGCGCAGAAATGCCGCTTCCGGTTCAAAGTGCACATCCGATGCGCCACGTTTGACCGCTTCAGCGAGCATGGCATTGACCAGTCGTACGATGGGCTGGGTGTATTCCGTGCCTGAACTGATGTCGGAATTGACACCGGCGTTGGCGCCGATATGGAGACTGCTCCAATCGACTTCCCCGGTTTCGATTTCCTTCAGGATGCCGTCGACGGATAGATCGAATCCGTAAAACTTGTCCAGATACTCAAGTATCTGTGCTTCCGCCGCCAGTAACGGTCGAATGTCGTAGCGGCCTTCAAGATGCGCACGCAGTTGGTCTAGCGCAACCAGGTTGAACAGGTCGGGTACCGCGACAGTCAGCGTGTGGCTGTCCGAATCAGCTGCCAGCGGCAGGAAGTGGTGCCGCCGCGCAAGATGTTCCGGCGTCAGCGCGATGGCTTCCGGGTCAGCCACGACATGGGTCAGATCAATACTGGTTTCGCCCGCGTTCTGAGCCAGGACATCGCGCAAGACGCTGTCATTGATGAAGCCCAGATTGATCAGCTGGCGACCTAACGGCAATCCGCTGGCTGATTGCTCCATCAGCGCGATGCGCAGTTGATCCGGACTGATAAGGCCCTGTCCGGCGAGCCATTCGCCTAGCTTGGGCGGTTCGGGAAAATGGGCCATGTATGCTGCGCGAATATTGAATTCAGCCTACAGAATTCACGGCTGAATATTCGTTATTCATCCTGCTGGTAGGTTTGCATGCGGCTGTATAGCGTGGTGCGGTTGACGCCTAGAATCTTGGCTGCTTGCGACAGGTTGCCATGGGTCATTGCCAGGGCGGCTTCAACGTAACTGCGCTCCCATTGCCGGATCACCTGGTCGAGGTTGAAATTGTGCAGATTGCGCAGATGCGCTTTGGCGTATTCCTGCAGTGCAATGCCGTCGGTGGGCAGTGGAATGGTGGCAGGGTTGACCACGTCAAGATCGAACTCGTCCTCCAGTTCACGCGCGTTTACCGTGCGTCCAGCGTATTTGGTGGTCAGACGAATCACGATATTGCGCAGTTCGCGCACGTTGCCGGGAAAGTGGTAGTCCTCCCACAGGCGGCGTGCATCGGGCGCGAAGATGAAAGGTGCTGCTTTCACTTCGAGTGAGAAATGGTTGCGGAAATGTTCCAGCAGGGAAAGTTTATCTTCGGTCTGTTCACGCAACGGCGGTACATGCACAGAGAACACAGAAAGGCGATGGTAGAGGTCACCACGGAAACGGCCTTCCCGCACTTCCTTGCGCAAATCGCGATTGGTGGCGGCGACGATACGGGCATTGGAGAAGCGGCTGCCGGTTTCGCCGACACGTTGGAACTCGCCGTTTTCCAGCACACGTAGGAGTTTTGCCTGAAGTTCTAATGGCAATTCGCCGATTTCATCGAGAAACAGTGTGCCTTCACGGGCATCTTCAAAGTAGCCGGAATGCGCCTGGGTGGCGCCGGTGAATGCGCCTTTGGCATAGCCGAACAGGGTTGGTTCGACCAGGGTGGGGGAGATGGCGGCGCAGTTCAGTGCCAGATAGGGCTTGCTTTCTCGCTTCGACCATTGATGCAGACTTTTGGCAACCAACTCCTTGCCACTGCCGGATTCACCTTCGATCAGGACTGGAAACGGGGCATCGGCATACAGTTTGATCTGATTGCGCAACCGATCCAACGCAAAACTGGAGCCGACGATGCCGCTTGATTCGAGCGTGGCTGTTGGTGGCAGCGCGGTAGGTTGTTCGTGATCGAAGCGCAAGGCGGAGAACAGGGCTTGCTTGATCTTCTCCGGGTCTGCCGGCTTGGCGATGAAATCAATTGCACCAAGCGCACGTGCGTGGCGGGCATTGGCATCGTCGTTCTGGCCGGAAAGAACCAGAATGCGGGTTTTTTTCGAGTAATTGAGCAGGTCGCTGATCAGGGCGAAACCTTCATCCGGCTTGTGCTGCGCTGGCGGCAGGCCCAAGTCGATGAGTGCCAGCGGCGGGGGCGTGTCGAGTTGGGTCAAAAGGCTTTTGACCTGCTGGCGCGATTCGGCAACAAACACGTCAAAATCATTCGATAGAACGAAGTGCAAGGTGTCGGTGATCAGAGGATCGTCATCGACGATCAGCAGGGCCGGTTTTGAATCAGTATTCACTCATTTCTCCGTCGTGCTGTCTTGCATAAGCGCCAAAAATTTCTGGTGCTGAATCATGCCGCTGTGTCCAACCAGGCAGCGCGTATCTGACCCGATATCAGGAAACCTGGTAGTAGGTCGCCATCAACCAGCCGTCACCCTTGTCTCGCACAGAATCCAGCCGAATCATTCGGATCCCGTTCTGGTCTCGCATGTTGTATTGGCGGCCGTGGGCGTAGCGCGCACTTTCCATGATGATCAAGTTGCCTTCATTGGGGTCCGGAAACACCATGGCGTAGCTCATGTTTTGCTGGAAGTTGTGGTTGTCATCAACTGAAAAACTCAAACCTGCTGAAATTTCATGCAATTCGAGTTGGATCAACTTGGGTGTTTTGGCCAGGGTCTGCACGCCGATTTTGCGCATGTCGTCATGCATCCGTGTGATACGGCGAATGACACCAATCTGCCAGGGATGGGTTGGGTCAAGACGGATGGCGAGTAATTTTCCAACTTTGACCCATTCACTTTCCTCACCTTTGAGGACGATGCCGAGTCCGGAGTCGCTGCGATCAAACAGTGGCCATTGCTCGGCGCTGAGATCGCGACTTCCCTGCAAGCGCTGTGATATGGCCGATTTAGTGCGTTCGGTGACAAAACCGTAAAGCTTGATGTCGAGGATTTCTTCGGTAGTGAGTTTTTGACCAGAGGTGTTGCCACTCGTAATTTCGAGCTCGGATTCTATTCGCTTGCAAATGACGCTCAGATCACGCACGACTTCACATCGGCCTTGGGTGGGCTCGCGGTTGTTAGTTCGGCGTTCTTGTTCTTGAGTCGCTGCCCATTCGTTGGCGGTATGGGTCAGCAGATCATAGCCGTCAGGCAAACGGAATTCTTCACCCAAGCCAAGGCTGGGCGGCAGTGCACCCGACTTCAAGGCGCGCTCGGTTTGTTTGAGGTGCTCCTGTAAACGTTCTGTATCGACAAAGCGGAAGCTGGATGCGGCTGAAGCTCCGGGCCGAATGCGCTTGAGGCCATGGCCCTTTTCTGTATCGATATAAAAGAAATGGCGAGACACGTCGTAAACGTTCTCAAGTTTGGTCATTTCCTTCCAGTTGTCCAGCCAGAGATCGACCATCTCAATCTGTTTGGGGGTCAGACTGCCAGCCCCGAGGGGAGACAACAATAAAGCCTGAACGTATTCCTCCATACAACTGGAAGGTTTTGAATCTGTTGTGTAAATCTTCATTCGGGAGTTCTGAAACCCATCGAATTCACAGATTCGGTAAAGATTGTGAAACCGTTGCCAAAGCTTTTCTTCTACCTTCTCGTAGCGGAAATATCGCCATTTGAAGACGTCCGCGAAACCCCGCAAAGCGCGTCCGGCAATTTGCGGAATGGCTGGTTGGATTTTGCTGCCACCTGGGTTGCTGACGAAATCCATGATGAAGGTGTGATAGCCGCGGGTGACTTCCCAGTAAAACGCGTGAATCGCGGTCCAGAGGCGGGATTCGATCACTTTTGACATGCGGGGATTACGCAAATATTGCAAGCAGAGGGAGTACTGCATATCGCGCGCTTGATTGTCCAGGTGCATCAGAACCTGAAGTCGATCTTTCGACATCGGCAGGCCGGCATGATTGAACTGGATCAGGCTTTGAACGACTTGCTCCTGCGCGGTGTAGATATCACCGGCAGGCAACTCCTGCATCCAGCGCGAGACCGTTTTGAGATCGCTCAGCGGATCTTCTTCGCTCTTCTTGCGTTTGAAGAATCCGAACATAAATCATAATCCTCGCTTAATTAAGTTTGCCACGTACCCATTCCATGACTCCCGCCAAAGCATCAGGTAGATTTTCCGGCAACGTACCCCCAGCTTGAGCCAAATCGGGTTTGCCTCCACCTTTGCCACCAACCTGAGCAGCTACAAAATTAACCAGTTCTCCAGCTTTGATTCGACTGGTTGCGTCCGCTGTCACTGCGGCAATCAGCGCAACCTTGCCATCCAATGAACTGCCTAGCACCACTGCACATGTTTTGAGCTTGTCGCGTAGTTTATCGGCAAGCTCACGCAAAGCTTTAGCATCCGCGCCTTCTATCGCTGCAGCAAGCACTTTGATGCCAGCGATCTCGGTTGCTTGCGAAGCCAGGTCATCGCCCTGAGATGCCGCCATTTTGGATTTGTAGCGTGCCAACTCCTTTTCCAGCGCTTTAACCTGATCCTGTATCTGAGCCAGGCGGGCCACCACTTCCTGTGGTTGTGCACGAACCAGATCGGCGACTTCGCGCAGGGTCATTTCTTGCGCCTGTGCATAGGCGAGCGCACCTGGGCCAGTGACCGCTTCAATTCTTCGCACCCCCGCAGCGACACCGCTTTCGGCGACAACTTTGAACAAGCCGATGTCGCCAGTGCGTTTGACATGGGTGCCACCGCAAAGCTCGGTCGAGTAGTCACCCATACCAACGACACGTACTTCATCGCCATATTTTTCGCCAAACAATGCCATGGCTCCTGCCTTGATTGCCTCTTCGTGTTTCATCAGACGGGTTTCGACCCGGTTGTTGCGGCGTATTTCCGCATTTACCTGTTCTTCTATCTGGCGAATTTCGTCGACTGTCAGCGATTGCGAGTGGGAAAAATCGAAGCGGGTCCGCTCCGCATTGACCAGCGAACCCTTCTGGGTGACATGGTTTCCAAGTACGCGACGCAACGCGGAATGCATCAAATGGGTGGCTGAGTGGTTGTAGGCCGCACGATAACGCGCTTCAGCAGCGACTTGCGCATCAATGTCTTCACTTACCACCAGTCTGCCGGCAGTCACACGACCCTTGTGGCCAAAGACATCGGCCTGGATTTTCAATGTGTCCTCCACCAGGTAGCTGCCATGGCCGCTCGATATTTCTCCGATATCACCGGCTTGGCCACCTGATTCGGCATAGAACGGTGTGCGGTCCAATACGATGACCGCCTCGTCGCCAGCTGAAATTTCGTTGACCTGCGTGCCATCCTTGTAGATTGCAACGATTCGGGCTTCTTGCCGTAAGCTGTCGTATCCGACGAATACGGTTTTTTCCCCATCGAAGCTAAGCCCCTTGCCCATACTGAACTTGGAGGCGGCACGGGCACGCTCACGTTGCATCTGCATGGCATTTTCAAAGCCGGCGAAATCGACTGTGATGCCACGTTCGCGAGCGATATCGGCAGTCAGGTCGAGCGGGAAACCGAATGTATCGTAGAGTTTGAATACGGTTTCACCATCCAGCATCTTGTCTTCCGATGCCATCGCACTTTCCAGCACGCTCATGCCGTTTTCCAGGGTTTCTGCAAAGCGTTCTTCTTCCTGCTTCAGCACGGCGGCAACCCGTTCCTGCGCGGCGACGAGTTCCGGGTAGGCTTCGCCCATTACACTGGCAAGATCAGCTACCAGTTTGTGGAAAAACGGAGTCTTGCAGCCGAGTTTGTAGCCATGCCGGATGGCGCGGCGGATGACTCGGCGCAACACATAGCCGCGGCCTTCGTTGCCGGGAATGACGCCATCGACGATCAGAAATGAACAGGCCCGGATGTGGTCGGCGATGACTTTCAGCGAGTTGTTGTCCAGATCAGTGACGCTGGTTTCACGCGCGGCAGCTTTGATCAGAGCCTGGAACAGGTCGATCTGGTAATTGGAGTGAACATGTTGCATGACCGCAGAGATTCGCTCCAGGCCCATACCAGTATCCACCGATGGCTTTGGCAACGAGTGCATCACACCCGCTTCGTCTCGGTTGTACTGCATGAACACCAGATTCCAGATTTCAATATAACGGTCGCCGTCTTCCTCCGGCGTGCCGGGAGGGCCGCCGGCCACTTCCGGTCCATGGTCGTAAAAGATCTCGGTACAGGGGCCGCAGGGGCCGGTGTCACCCATCGCCCAGAAGTTGTCCGATTGATAGCGCTGTCCACCTTTGTCGCCGATGCGGGTAATGCGATCTTGCGGTACGCCGATTTCATCGGACCAGATGGCGAATGCTTCATCGTCATCCTGGTAAACCGTGACCCAAAGTTTTTCGCGTGGAATGCAGAGGGTGACGGTCAGGAATTCCCAGGCAAAACGAATCGCGTCAGGCTTGAAATAATCGCCGAAGCTGAAGTTGCCCAGCATCTCGAAGAAAGTGTGATGGCGTGCGGTATAGCCGACATTCTCAAGATCGTTGTGCTTGCCGCCGGCGCGCACGCAGCGTTGGCTGGAGGCGGCGCGAACATAGGGGCGCGATTCGCGACCGAGAAAGACATCCTTGAATTGCACCATGCCGGCATTGGTGAATAGCAGGGTGGGATCGTTGCCGGGAACGAGTTGACTTGATGCCACCGGGGTATGCCCTTTGATGGCAAAAAAATCGAGAAACTGGCGGCGGATTTCGCTGCTCTTCATGGCTTGGGCTTGGAAGAAAAGGTGGTCGAATTGTAACGATGAAAATTCAGTCCCGGGAGGCGGGGCTGGTCTTTTTGCCGCATCGTGGTGCGGCATACAGCAAGGCTACCTGCGTCGAAACACCAGATCCCAAACACCATGCCCGAGGCGCAGGCCGCGTTGTTCGAACTTGGTCAGCGGGCGATAAGCCGGGCGTGCCGCGTAGTTCGCGGCTGTATTGAACAAGCGGTTTTCAGCGCTAAGCACTTCCAGCATCTGTTCAGCATAGTTTTCCCAGTCGGTGGCAAGATGTAGATAGCCGTTGAATTTTAGCTTTTCCACAAGCGTGGCGACAAAGGCGGGCTGGATCAGACGGCGCTTGTGATGACGCGATTTGTGCCAAGGGTCGGGAAAATAGATGTGAATGCCGGCCAGGCTTGCATCAGCAATCATCTGATGCAGCACTTCTACCGCATCATGTTGGATGATGCGCAGGTTGGTCAGCTTGCGTTCGCCGATTTGCTTGAGCAAGGCTCCAACGCCTGGGGTGTGGACTTCAATGCCAAGATAGTTGTTTTCCGGCTGCGCAGCAGCGATATCGGCAGTTGCGGCACCCATGCCGAAGCCGATTTCGAGGATGGTATCGGCAGTGCGCTGGTATACAACGTCAAAATTCAGCTCCCCTGATGCATAGGGCAGCATGAATCGCGGCCCAAGTTCATCCAGCGCTTTCTGTTGACCGGAACCCATGCGGCCGGCACGCAAAACAAATGAACGAATGGTTGGGTGGATGATCGTTTGAGGCGTGTGTTGGTCAGTCATGCGGTGTCCAAGGCGCTGACGAATGTCACCAGCGTTGTTAAAGGAGGATCAGGAACCGATCAGACCCGAGGTCGGCGATGACGCGCTGGCTTGGTAGATTTTCTTCGGCACACGCCCGGCAAGGAAAGCTTCACGACCAGACTCAACGGCTTTTTTCATCGCAGAAGCCATCAGTACAGGATTCTGAGCCTGTGCAATGGCCGTGTTCATCAATACAGCATCACAGCCTAATTCCATTGCAATCGCTGCATCCGAAGCCGTGCCGACGCCAGCATCGACAATCACCGGCACCGTCAGGCGATCAATGATGATCTGCAGATTCCATGGATTAAGAATGCCCATACCGGAGCCGATCAAAGAAGCTAGTGGCATGACCGCTACACAGCCGATGTCTTGCAGTTGCTTGGCTATGATGGGGTCATCGCTGGTGTAGACCATGACTTTGAATCCATCCTTCACCAGGATTTCTGCTGCTTTCAGGGTTTCGACCACATTTGGATAAAGACTTTGCGGGTCGCCCAGCACTTCCAGTTTGACCAGGGCATGTCCATCGAGCAGTTCGCGCGCCAGACGCAGCGTGCGGATCGCGTCATCCGCTGTGTAGCAACCGGCGGTGTTCGGCAAATAGGTAAACTGCTTTGGCGGCAATGCGTCAAGCAAGCTGGGTTGGCTGGGATCCTGGCCGATATTGGTGCGGCGGATGGCAACCGTGACGATTTGAGCACCCGATGCATCAATGGCAGCCCGGGTTTCCAGAAAATCTTTATATTTTCCGGTGCCAACCAGCAAACGAGAGTTGAACGGTTGGCCAGCAATAATTAATGAGTCCATGTCGATATTGAACAAGTAAGGAGGAGTGGTTAAAGCGCTAGAGGCTCAACGAGCCGGCTGAATAGGGTTAGCCGCCACCAACAGCAACGACAATTTCGAGTTGGTCTGAATCTGTGAGGTTGGTAGTCGCGTGCAAGCTTCTGGGTACGATTTCGCCATTGAGTTCTACCGCGACACGCTTATTGGCAAGATCAAGTTCAAGAAGTAGTTCTGCAACGCTCATTGGCGATGAAAACTGGCGCTGTTGGCCGTTGATGCTGAGAGTGATCACTTTGTGGAGCCTGCGAAATCAAGTAGGATTCTGGCCCGCGAGTTTACATCGCGGGTGTAGTTCAATGGTAGAACGGCAGCTTCCCAAGCTGCATACGTGGGTTCGATTCCCATCACCCGCTCCATTTTTCTATTCATTTCCCTGATTCGCGCTGCGCTCGGCCAAGGGCGCATTCGTCTGGCTGGCCCTGGTCGTGTACGGCAGTTTTGGGCTTTTCCCAAGCACAGGCCCGCATGCCAAAGACAATGCCATCTATCGAAGAATCCCTGGAAATCATCAAACGTGGTTGCGACGACCTGCTCGTCGAATCGGAGCTGGTCGAGAAGCTCAAGACTAGGCGGCCTTTACGCGTCAAGGCTGGCTTTGATCCCACTGCTCCGGATTTGCATCTTGGACATGCAGTTTTGCTAAACAAGATGCGGCAATTGCAGGATCTGGGGCATCAGGCCGTGTTTCTCATTGGCGACTTCACCGGCATGATCGGTGACCCGACAGGCAAGAATGCAACTCGCCCTCCATTGACGCCGGAGCAGGTCGAACAGAACGCGCAAACGTATCAGGCGCAGGTTTACAAGATTCTTGACCCGGAAAAAACCGAGGTTGAATTTAATTCTCGCTGGATGGGATCTATGTCCGCTGCTGACATGATCAAGTTGGCGGCAACTCATACTGTTGCCCGCATGTTGGAGCGAGATGATTTTTCCAAACGATATGCGGGCGGGCAACCTATTGCCATCCATGAATTTCTTTACCCATTGATTCAGGGCTATGACTCGGTAGCGTTGAAAGCAGACCTTGAGCTTGGTGGAACGGATCAAAAGTTCAATCTGCACATGGGGCGTGAGTTACAGCGCCACTATCGTCAACCCTCACAGTGCATTCTGACCATGCCTTTGCTGGAAGGACTTGACGGCGTCAACAAAATGTCCAAATCGCTGGGAAACTATGTTGGCATCACAGACGCAGCCACCGAGCAATTCGGCAAATTGATGTCTGTTTCTGATGATTTGATGTGGCGTTATATAGAGCTGCTTTCATTTGAACCACTTTCGGTTATAAAACAGTGGCAGCAAGAAGTCGAAAAAGGGCGGAACCCGCGTGACATCAAGGTCATGTTCGCGCAGGAGATTGTTACCCGATTCCACGACGCTGCGGCGGCAAGAATGGCTCTGGAGGACTTCGAGTCACGGTTCCGCCAAGGCGGCATCCCAGATGATATTGAAGAGTTTAGTTTCGAGACGCCGATTGGCGGTTTGGTCATTACCCAGATCCTCAAGATGGCGGGTTTGGTGCCTAGTACTTCAGAAGCCATGCGCTCAATTGCGGGCAGTGGCGTGAAGCTAGATGGAGAAAAAGTGGTGGATAAGGGGTTGTTGCTGCAAAAAGGAGCGTCAGTGGTCGTCCAGGTTGGTAAAAGACGATTTGCCCGTATTTCTTGTATCTAGCTAACCTTATGACTAGATTGGGTTTTTGTCCTCAATGTAAAAAACCTGAAACAAACGCTTGACGGACAGAAACCGGTCCTTATAATGCCGGTCTCTCGCTGCGGCAACGAAGGCGGCGAGTCGGTAAAAACGTAATAAAATCAGTTCTTTAACAAGTTACTTACAGCCTTAAGGTGTGGGCATTGGGTTAAGCCA
>CAMDHJ010000057.1 GCA_945897865.1 Tepidiphilus sp. J10 | reverse complement strand
GAGATTTGCATGGAAATCAGCATCAAAAGCGGCAGCCCGGAGAAACAACGTGGTGCGTGCGTGGTGGTTGGCGTCTTTGATCATCGAAAATTGAGTCTCGCAGCGGAACTGATCGATCAAGCCGCCAACGGTTATCTGACTGACATTCTCCGGCGTGGCGACATGGACGGCAAGCAAGGCAGCAGCCTGATTCTGCACAATGTTCCCGGCATTGCAGGTGAACGCGTCCTTCTCGTCGGTCTGGGCAAGGAACGCGAGTTTCGCGACAAGCCCTATCAAGACGCCGTACGCAGCGCGATCAAAGTGCTGGCGGATATCGGCATCAGTGACGCAACGCTCTATCTGACTGAAATTCGGGTCAAAAAACGCGAACTCGCCTGGAACCTCGAACAAGCCGTGCTAATAACGCAGGAAACGCTGTATCGCTTCGACCAGATGAAGAGCAAACCGGCAGAACAGAAGAAAAATCTGCGCAAGCTGGTGTTGGCCGTGCAAAAACGCAGCGACCTTGCGCTCGGTGAAGCCGCCGTGGCGCGTGGCATGGCGATCGCAGGCGGCGTCAAACTGGCCAAGGATCTCGGCAATCTGCCAGGCAATGTCTGCACGCCGACCTATATCGCCGAACAGGCAAGAGCGCTGGCGATGGAGTTCGGCCTCGGTGTCGAGGTCATGGCACAACCTGAAATCGAAAAACTCGGCATGGGTTCATTTCTTTCCGTCGCCAAAGGCAGCGACGAACCACCGCGTTTCATCGTGCTGACCCATAAAGGCGGTGACAAAAAGCAAAAGCCCGTCGTGCTGGTTGGCAAAGGCATCACCTTCGATTCCGGCGGTATCTCGCTCAAGCCGGGTGCCGAGATGGACGAAATGAAATACGACATGTGCGGCGCCGCATCGGTATTAGGCGCATTACGCGCTGCCGCCGAACTGAAATTGCCGCTCAACGTCACCGGCCTGATTGCCACCTGCGAAAACATGCCCAGCGGCCGCGCCAACAAGCCGGGCGACGTTGTGAAATCGATGTCGGGCCAGACCATCGAGATTCTCAACACCGATGCCGAAGGTCGCCTGATTCTGTGTGATGCGCTGACCTACGCGGAAAAACTCGACCCGGCCTGCGTCGTCGATATCGCCACGCTGACCGGCGCCTGCGTCATCGCCCTCGGCCATGTCGCCACCGGCATGCTGTCGAATGAAGACGGCCTGGCACGAGAACTGCTGCACGCCGGCGATGCCGCCTCCGACCGCTGCTGGCAATTGCCGTTGTGGGACGACTATCAGGACTTGCTGAAGAGCAACTTCGCCGATATGGCCAACATCGGCGGCCGCGCCGGCGGCACCATCACCGCCGCCTGTTTTCTCTCGCGCTTCGCCGAGAAATACGACTGGGCGCATCTCGACATCGCCGGCACCGCCTGGAAATCCGGCAAGGAAAAAGGCGGCACCGGTCGGCCGGTCGGGCTTCTGGTGCACTTCCTGGAGAAACGAGCTGCGATGTAGGAGGCCCGCTTGCGGGCCGAATAGGCTCAGACGGTAGCGAATTCGGTCCGCGAGCGGACCTCCTACAACGGCCCCAGCACCGTATCGCGCGCCTCGGGCAACAACCCAGGGTAGTCGCGCGAGGCATGCAAGCCGCGACTTTCATGCCGCAAGCGCGCTGAATTGACGATCAACTCGGCGGTCAGCACCAAGTTGCGCAGTTCGATCAGATCGTTGCTGACGCGGAAGTTGCGGTAATACTCATCGATTTCATCGTTGAGCAGTTTGATCCGATGGCTGGCCCGTTCCAGCCGTTTTCTGGTTCGCACGATACCGACGTAATCCCACATGAAACGACGCAATTCGTGCCAGTTATGGGCAATGACGATTTCTTCGTCGGCATCGGTCACCCGGCTTTCATCCCAGAACGGCAACGGCTGTTCAACCGACGCCTCGGAAGCGGCGATGTCGTTTGCTGCCGCGCGCCCGTAGACCAGGCATTCAAGCCAGGAATTGCTGGCCAGACGATTGGCGCCATGCAGGCCGGTGCAACTGGTTTCGCCAATCGCATACAGATGCGCCGCATCGGTGCGCCCAACCTTGTCCACCTGCACGCCGCCGCAGGTGTAATGCGCCGCCGGCGCGATCGGAATCCAT
This sequence comes from Tepidiphilus sp. J10, assembly GCA_945897865.1. GTDB lineage: Bacteria > Pseudomonadota > Gammaproteobacteria > Burkholderiales > Thiobacillaceae > PFJX01. The sequence goes on along the minus strand of CAMDHJ010000057.1, from coordinate 20,419 downwards.
TCGCGAGTGATGTCGATGCCAAGTTCCAGGCAACGCGCGTGAATGTTCGGGAAGTGGCTGACGATGAATTTCGCCGGCTTGTGGGTGATGTCGAGATAGACACAATCCAGGCCGCGCTTCTTCATTTCGTAGTCGATCGCGCGCGCCACCACATCACGCGGCGCCAGTTCGGCACGTTCATCATGTTCCGGCATGAAGCGACTGCCATCCGGCAAGCGCAGCAACGCGCCTTCGCCACGCATCGCCTCGGTGATCAGAAAAGACTTGGCGTGCGGGTGATACAGACAGGTGGGATGAAACTGCACAAATTCCAGATTGGTCACCCGGCAGCCGGCTCGCCAGGCCATCGCCACACCGTCGCCGGTCGCCGTATCCGGATTGGTGGTGTAAAGGAACACCTTGCCGGCGCCGCCGGTGGCAAGCACGGTGAAACCGGCGGAAACCGTTTCCACCCTCCCGCTATCGGTATCCAGCACATAGGCGCCATGCACGTGGTTGCCTGCGGCAGCGCCAGTTTGCCCACGTTCAACCCCAAACTGGCGATCGGTGATCAGATCGATGGCGATATGCTGACTCAGCAGGGTGACATTCCGCCGACCGGCGATCCGCGCCAGCAAAGTGTCCTGCACTGCCCGACCGGTTGCATCGCGGGCATGCAGAATGCGCCGTCGCGAATGGCCGCCTTCGCGGGTGAGATGGTATTCACCGTTCTCCAGATCGAAGGGCACGCCCTGCTCGATCAGCCAATTCAGCGCTGCCGGCGCCGCCTCGACGACCTGCCGCACCACGTCTTCATGGCAGAGCCCGGCCCCGGCCAGCAGCGTGTCGCGGACATGATCCTCGAAGCTGTCGTCACTCCCGGTGACCGCCGCGATGCCGCCTTGTGCCCAGGCACTGGAACTGTCCGCAGGAAGTTTCTTGGTGACCAGCAACACTTTCATGCTGGCCGGCAGTGAAAGTGCCAGCGTGGCGGCAGCCAGGCCGGAACCGATGATCAGAACGTCATAGCGATGCATAAGAGAAAACCATGGAAAGCGATTTCGGCAACCAACCACTAGGCCGTTGCCCCGGAATAGGGCGGTTATACTCGCCCGCTGAATAAATCATAGGGTAAGTCAGGGCAATCTATGCGGGCCAATGAATTCCCCCGTCTTGCGGGCTGTCGGTTTAACGCCTCGCCGCCACATTCAACACGGGAACAAGCATGAGCGACCGGGACATTGATCTCCTTTTGGTCGAGCGGGTACGCCAAGGCGACCAGCGAGCCTTCGGGATTCTGGTCGAAAAGTATCAACGCAAGCTGATGCGCTTGCTCTCGCGCATGGTGCGCGACCCGCACGAAGTCGAAGACATCGCGCAGGAAGCTTTCATCAAGGCGTATCGCGCGTTGCCGCAATTTCGTGGCGACGCGGCGTTCTACACCTGGCTTTACCGGATCGCCGTCAACACCGCGAAGAACTACCTGGCTTCGCGCAACCGGTCGATGCCGACCGTCTCCGATCAGGCAATGAATGACGAAGACGAGCCGGATGAAAGACTGGTCGCGCAAGACATCAGTACTCCGGAGACGGAACTCTTGTCCAAACAAGTTGCCATAGCCGTCAATCAAGCGGTTGACGCGTTGCCGCAGGAGTTGCGCCAAGCCATCACATTGCGTGAAATTGAAGGTATGAGTTACGAAGAAATTGCCGACACCATGGCATGCCCCATCGGCACTGTCCGCTCCCGAATCTTCCGGGCGCGCGAAGCAATTGCAACCAAGTTGCGACCAATTCTGGGCACACCGGACGATAAAAGGTGGTAACGATGAGATCACAGGAAATGACAGAGAAAACGATGCAACCCCTCGACGCCATAGCGACCGACCTGCCACTGGCAGACAGCCGCTTCGAAAATCTTTCAGCCCTGATCGACGGCGAACTTACCGACGACATGGCTGGGCTGGGCATCAGACAACTCAGTCAAAACGAGGCTCAACTTGCCCGCCATCGTGAATACATCGCCATCGGCGACGCGATGCGTGGCCTCAACGCACAACATTCCGACTTCACCCAGCGCGTCATGGCCGCGCTGGAGAAGGAACCGGTCGTCTTGGCCCCGATTGCCAAGAAAAGCCAACGCCGGCCCACGCTCTGGCTGGCCGCCGCCACCGCCGCCGCGATTACCTGGGGCATCTGGCAAAGCAACCCGCGCGATGAGATCAACCCGCAACTAGCCGCCACACATCAGCCAGCAACCCAATCGCTCGAAGCAATGCCTTACCTGGCCGCGCATCAGGACTTTGCCCAGGCAGTGATTTCGACACAGGAAATGCGCTTCACCAAGGCTTCGCTGGAGATCCGCCAATGAACCAACAGGCAGCGGTATTGCCTGTCGCGCTGCTGACCAGCTTGCTGACGCTGAACCTGGTGCCGGCACATGCTGCCGAGGCGCTGGCCATGCAAGATGCTGCCGTCTGGTTGCAACGCATGTCGGATGCAGCGCGCAAAGTCAGCTACGAAGGTGTGTTTGTCATGCAGCACGGTGCCGGCATGCAGACCCTGTCGATCTTCAATCGCCCGGTCGGCAGCGCCAAGGAAAGCCGGCTGGCTGCAATGGATGGCATTGAGCGGGAAATTCGCTGCAGCGAGACTGGCTCCATCAGCCGAGTCATGGAAGGTGGCCAGGTTCGCCTGGAAAAGCGTCTCAACAGTCGTTACTTTCCCGACTTGCTGCCGCCCGATGCCACCGCGCTAGCCAACTGGTACAGCGTCAAAATGGGCAAGCACGCACGCGTCGCCGGACTTGAATGCCGGCAGATCGAAATTGTGCCGAAAGACGTTTATCGCTGGGGTTATGTGCTGTGTGCCGACAAAGACACCGGACTTCCCTTAAAAGCCATGATGGTCAACGCAGCCGGTCAGCCGTTGATGCAATATGCTTTTGCCGAGATCCGCATCGGTGGTCAGCCCCGCATTGATAGCAGCAAAGACAGCAAGGTGCGTCAATCGGAATGGTTGATGCCGGCTTCGCACCCCACCACGCGTCCGATCAGCCTGGAAACGGTGAACGTGACCAATCTGCCCCCCGGTTTCAGCCGCATCAGCGCAGTCAAACGCCGACTACCGAACAAAGCTGACGAAGTCGAACATTGGGTTTTCAGCGATGGATTGACCCATGTGTCCCTCTTCCTTGAACCTGCCGCGCATCCGATCAAAAGCATACGCGGCCAAAGCAAGCAAGGCATGATCAACATGGTCAAGCTGCAAGTCGGCCCGATGCAGGCCACTGTCCTCGGCGATGCGCCCTGGCCGGCGATCGAAGCAATTGCGATGGGGCTGGAAGCGCCAACGGGCAACGCCAGGCAGTAAACGAGACATTGCATTGATCGAATCCCCGGTTCAAATTCGACGCATCCAGGGCGATACCGCCTGGGTTATCAGCGCGGCCCCCTCATCCTGTGGTGTCTGTGCCGGCAAAGGCTGCGGCTCATCGATCTTCGCCCGCTTCTGGCATGCCGATGAGGCCGAATATCCTGTCGCCAACCCAATTGGCGCCAATGTCGGCGATCACGTCGTCATTGGCCTGCCGGATGGCGTTCTATTGCATGCCACGCTGACCAGCTACGGCCTGCCCTTGTTGATGTTGCTCATCGGCAGCGCAGCAGGAACGTTACTTTCGGGGGAACCTGGCGCCATTATCGGCGGTCTCTCCGGCCTGGTTCTGGCAGCACTCTGGCTCAAGCTGTCCTCCCGACTGAAAGTCTGGCCGCATCAAGGCGCAAAAACAGTGCCGGTGATCCTGCGGCACGGCGCCAAAGCCAGTTGCCAGAAACACTGACTGACACAACATTGACTGTTCCAAGTTATCTGCTTTTTGCGAGGTGTGAAATGAATAAATGGCTGGCCTTATTGGGTTTGTCCCTGAGTTTGGTTGCTGCTGCCGCAAGTGCGCAATTGCCCGATTTCACCGAATTGGTGGAAAAACAATCCGCTGCTGTCGTCAACATCACCACCACCCAGGACAGCAAGCAACGCTCACTTACTCGAAAAATGCCGGAACCGGAAGAAATGTTCGACTTCTTCCGCCGCATGATTCCGCCTGAAGGCCGCGGCATGTTGCCGCCCAAACGCGGCCAGGGTTCCGGTTTCATGATTTCGCCAGACGGCTACATCCTGACCAACACGCATGTCGTTGATCACGTCGATGAAGTGGTGGTCAAGCTGCAAGACAAGCGTGAATTTCGCGCCAAGGTGATCGGCACCGATCAGAGTACCGATGTCGCGCTGATCAAGATCAACGCAAACAATCTGCCCACCGTTCGCATCGGCGACCCGAACAAGCTGCGCGTCGGCGAATGGGTACTCGCCATCGGCGCGCCATTCGGCTTTGAAAACTCCGCCACCGCCGGCATCGTCTCGGCGAAGGGGCGTAGCCTGCCGCAGGAAAACTACGTGCCGTTCATCCAGACCGATGTTGCGGTCAATCCCGGCAATTCAGGCGGCCCGCTGTTCAACCTGCGCGGCGAGGTGGTCGGCATGAATTCGCAGATCATTTCGCGTTCCGGCGGCTACATGGGCCTGTCGTTCGCCATCCCGATCGACGTCGCGATGGACATCGCCGAACAACTGAAATCGCGCGGCAAGGTCAATCGCGGCCGCCTCGGCGTGATGATTCAGGAAGTCACCGCCGACCTGGCCGACTCCTTTGGTCTCGAATCACCGCAAGGCGCGCTGGTGGCCGATGTCGAACCCGGCAGCCCGGCCGACAAGGCCGGCATCAAGATTTCCGACATCATCCTCAAATTCGACGGCAAAACGATCATTTCCTCGATCGACCTGCCACGCCTGGTTGGCGCGACCAAGCCGGGTGAGAAAACTCGCCTGACCATCTGGCGGAAAGGCAAGCAGCAGGAACTCAGCGCCACAATCGGCGAAATGGCGGATGACAAAGTCGCGGCCAAAGCACCGGAATCCAAGCCATCCAACCGTGCCGGCCTGGCCGTCAGCGCGCTGACCCGCGAGCAGAAAGGCGTGCTCAAAATCGACAGTGGCGTCCTGGTCGAAGAAGTCAACGGCCCCGCCGGCCGGGCCGGCATCGAAAACGGCGACGTCATCCTCGCGGTCAACAACCAGGAAGTGAACAGCGTCGAAGAGTTCGACCGCCTGATCAACGACCCGGCGCGCAAGAGCGCCGCGCTGCTGGTCAAGCGGGGTGAAGAAGCACATTACGTCTCGGTACGACTGGATAGATAAGTCCTGCCGCAATGGAGCGTCGGGCAACCCGGCGCTCCAAGACTCAATCCAATCCAATTTCTTCCCAAAGTAGCTACAGGCAATATCAGGAAGCTTGAGACTTACAGCAGCTTGGTGGACGGACAGAACCACGCAGAAGCATGGCGCGGCATCATGACGGCGGCGGTGTGACCGGGTTGTTGAAACGTAGCCGATCCGGCGCGTTGGTGCCACCGGTCATGATGAAGGTCATCCCCTCCTCCACCGTCCAGTCGGTCTGCACCACATCCTGCATCGGCAGGATCTCGATGTAGCCGGAAGTCGGATTCGGCGAAGTCTGCACATACACCGCCGCCAGTTCGCGACCGCTATCCGGGTCGGTCATCACCTTGGTGACAAAACCGATCGCCTTCATATCCGACGAGGAAACGCAATCCACACCACCCGCTGCCCCGACGACGGCGACTGTTGCAGGCTTTGCAGGAACCGCTTGGTAGCGCCGTAGATCGAATGCACCAGCGGCACACGGCTGAACTGACGTTCCAGGAAACCGATCAATTGTCGCCCCAGCACCAGCGAAGTCAGCAGGCCGACGGCATAGAAACCGGCCACCGTCACCAGCGCCGCCAAAACATACTGCACCGCCGGGTTGAGCAGCCAATCGGCGAGCGATTCGGATACCGGCTGCAGCGCCACCGCCAGACCATGCAGAAATGGCGAACTGACCTTCGCCAACAGGCTGAACAGAAAATCCAGTACCAGCCAGGTGACCCAAAGCGGCGCCAGGGTGAAGAAGCCGATCAGGATATAGCGCAGGAAGTGCGGCTGCGTAGAGGGGCTTCTCAGATTTGCTCCAGAGGGATTGCCAGGTAGTTCGTTCATCGCGCGACATCCCGTTCAATGACGTCAACTCACTATTGATCCGGCACAAATTAACCCTGCATCCCGTTTGCCCTGAGCCCCGTCGCAGGGCTGTGCTTCGATGGGCTCAGCACGAACGGAGTCGCGGATAAACCTGGCCGGATCGCTAACGCACCAGATTCGATAGCGGCACATTGGCCGCGCCCTGGTCGACCTGATTCAGATGCTGCACCAGGCAAGCCAGTTCCGCATCCAGCCGAATGCGCGCGTCTTCAGGCATCTTGTTCAGTGCATCAATCATCAGGCCCGTCAACGGACGCGGCGCGCGCGCCAGGATGTCACTGCCGGCGGAAGTCAGGCGCAACCGCACGACACGCCGGTCTTGTTCGCTCCGGATTCGTTCCACCAGCCCGGCGCGGGCCAGTTTGTCGAGCAGATTACTGGCAGTGGAAACATGCACCGAAATCGCCTGGCCCAGCTGTGAAACAGTGATGTCCGGCGTCTCCGCGATGGTTGCCAATACCCAGACCTGCGCGCCACTGATACCGCATGCGGCTTCCAGCGCCTGTGAATGCTGGCGGACGGCGCCGATGATGATGCGGAATTTTTGCAGGGTTTCCAGAACGCTCGGGGAGGTCATGAATCGAGTCCGGCCAGATAGAAAAAATTGAATGCCAAGCATGCTACTGGGAACCGATTGGCGGCTGAAGCGGTATAAACATTTTGCGCAATAACTTTTGCACTAATAATGTTTTGTGAACTATGATTGTTTGCCTAGTAACGACATATTTCAAAAGGGAAACCATGAAAAACCGGCGTTATTTCAGGCGTTGTTGTTGGAGTCGCGGCTAATGGTGGTCACTCCGCATCCGGTTCCGTTCGGCCCGGCGCACGGCATGCAAAGCGACGTGTTGCTGTTTGGCGAATTGCTGGTGGACTGTTTTGCCGACCGCGAAGTGATCGGTGGCGCGCCGTTCAATGTCGCCCGCCATTTGCGCGGACTTGGCCGCCACGCCGGGTTTGATCCGATGCTGGTCAGCCGCATCGGCAAGGATGAACGCGGCGCGCGCATGCTGGCAAAAATGCAGGCCGCCGACCTGGCGATCGACGGCATCCAGCAGGATCTGCTGCGCCCCTCGGGCGAGGTGCGGGTCACGCTGGATGAAGCCAGCCGCACGCACCGGTTCGACATCCTGCCGGACCAGGCCTGGGATTTCATTCATGCCGACATGGCGCGCCTGATCGGGCTGTTGCGGCGACCGCAATGGCTATACTTCGGCACCTTGGCGCAGCGCGGCGGTTCAAAAACGGCGTTGCGCACATTGTTGCAGACCACCCATGCGCGGGCTTTTCTCGATATCAATCTGCGTGATCCCTGGGTGCGCAAGGATGTGTTGCACTGGTCGCTCGGCAAGGCGGAAATCGTCAAGCTGAATGCAGAGGAACTTGACCGTATCTCCGATCTGCTCGGCTTGCCCGGCCCGACGCAGCGAGCGCGGGGCGAGCGGCTGATCGGCAGCTACAACCTGCGCCAGTTGTTGGTCACCGAAGGCGCCCAGGGTGCCTGGCTGCTGGATGCCGACACGCATTACTTCCACACCGAAATACCGCTGCAAACCTCATTCGAAGTCGTCGATAGCGTCGGCGCCGGTGATGCATTTGCCGCCGTGTTTCTGCTTGGCCTGCTGCTGGACTGGCCGGTGCGACTCCGGCTGCAACGCGCGCATCACTTCGCCGGTGAAATCTGCCGCCTGCGCGGCGCGCTGCCGGGCAACGATGAGTTCTATCAACCGTTCATTGCGGAATGGCAACTCGGGCAGGAGGCAAAATCATGAATCCCCTGAATATCGTGCTGATCAGCGTACATGGCCTGATTCGCGGCCATGACCTGGAACTCGGCCGCGATGCCGATACCGGCGGCCAGACTCTCTATGTCGCCGAATTGGCGCGCTCGCTGGCGGAGTTGCCGGAAGTGGCGCGGGTGGTTTTGCTGACCCGGCGGGTGGTCGATCCGCAAGTCAGCACCGACTATGCCGAGACTATCGAAATCCTCTCGCCGAAGGCGCAGATCGTACGCATCGAAGCCGGTCCGGAGGGCTACATCCGCAAGGAGGAACTCTGGGATCACCTCGATTCCTTCGCCGACAACGCGCTGGCGTTTCTGCGCGCCGAAGGCTTGAACCCGGACATCGTGCACAGCCATTACGCCGACGCCGGTTACGTCGGCGTGCGGCTGGCCAATCTGCTCGGCACGCCGCTGGTGCATACCGGTCATTCGCTCGGCCGCGTCAAGCGCCGCCGCCTGATCGCCTCCGGCCTCAAGCGCGATCTGATCGAGGCGCGCTACCACATGGCGCGGCGCATCGAGGCGGAGGAATTGACGCTGGGTTCGGCAACGCTGGTGATCGCCTCCACCGCCAACGAGATCGAGGAACAGTACGGCCTGTACGACCACTATCAACCCGAGCAGATGCGGGTGATCCCGCCGGGCACCGACCTCAAGCGTTTCATGCCGCCGGATGGCAGCGAACAGACCGCGCCGATCGCCGGCGAAGTGGCGCGCTTCCTGAACGGTCCGGCGAAACCGATGATCCTCGCGCTGTCGCGTCCCGACGAACGCAAGAACATCGCCACGCTGGTGCGCGCCTATGGCGAATCGGCGGAACTGCAGGCGCTGGCCAATCTGGTCGTGGTGGCCGGCAACCGCGACGACATCCGCGATCTCGACAGCGGCGCGCAGACGGTGCTGAACGACCTGCTGCTGGATATCGACCGCTACGATCTGTACGGCAAGGTGGCCTACCCGAAGCATCATCGGCGACCGGAGGTGCCGGTTCTGTACCGGTTGGCGGCGGCTTCCGGCGGCGTTTTCGTCAACCCGGCGCTGACCGAACCGTTCGGTCTGACGCTGATCGAAGCGGCGGCCAGCGGCCTGCCCATCGTCGCCACCTCCGATGGCGGCCCGCAGGACATCATCGGCAATTGCCACAACGGTTATCTGATCGACCCGCTCAGCCCGGAGGACATGGCGGCGGCGCTGATGGAGGTGCTGCGCGATCGGGATCGCTGGGCGCATCTGGCGCGCGAAGGACTGCAAGGCGTGCAGCGGCATTACGCCTGGCGGGCGCACGCCGAATCCTATCTGGCGGCGGTGAAGCCGTTGCTGGAACAGGGCCGGCCGGCACGCACGCCGCCGCCGCGACGACCGATGCTGTATCACGACCGCGCCATGTTCACCGACCTCGACCAGAACCTGCTCGGCGATCCGATTTCGCTGGCGGAATTCATCAAGGTGGTGCGCAAACATCGCAAATGCGCCAGCTTCGGCATCGCCACCGGTCGATCGCTCGAATCTGCGCTCAAGGTGATGCGCCGGTTCGCCATCCCGATGCCGGATGTGCTGATCACCAGCCTCGGCGCCGAGATCCACTTCGCGCCGGAATATCACATCGACCAGGCCTGGACCCGCCATATCGACCATCTGTGGACGCCGGCGACGGTGCGTGCAATTCTGGATGAACTGCCCGGCCTGAAACGCCAGTCGAAGGAGGATCAGGGCCGCTTCAAGATCAGCTATTTCATCGACCCGCGCATCGCGCCGTCGCTGGAGGAAATCAACCGCCTGCTGCACCAGGGCGACCAGACGGTGAATGTGACGCTGTCGTTCGGCCAGTTTCTCGACGTGCTGCCGATCCGCGCTTCCAAGGGCTTCGCGGTGCGCTGGTTCGCCGACCAGTGGGGCGTGCCGCTGGAACAGATTATGGTCGCCGGCGGCTCCGGTTCTGACGAAGACATGATGCGCGGCAACACGCTGGCGGTAGTGGTGGCCAACCGCCACAACGACGAACTGCGCGCGCTGGCCGAGGTGGAGCGCATCTACTTCGCCCAGGCCGGTTATGCGCGCGGCATTCTGGAAGCCATCGAGTTCTACGATTTCTATCGCACCTGCCGGGTGCCGCTGAAGGAGGCCGCATGAACCCGGCCATCCTGCTCGCCACCGATCTCGATCGCACCCTGCTGCCGAACGGCGCGCAGCCGGAATCTCCGCTAGCGCGGCCGCTGTTCAGGCGACTGGCGGCGCGGCCGGAAATCCGCCTGGCCTATGTCACCGGCCGACATCCGGCGCTGGTGGAAGCGGCCATCGCCGAGTACGCGCTGCCACGCCCTGCGTTCGTCATCGCCGATGTCGGCGCCAGCATCTACCAGCTCGATGCCGATGCCTGGCAGCCACGCCAGGACTGGGTGGACGCCATCGCGCCCGCTTGGCGCGGCCACGACCGGGCGCATCTGGCTGCGCTGCTGCGGAATCTAGCCGATCTGACTCTGCAGGAAGCCAGCAAGCAGGGCGTCTTCAAGCTGAGTTACTACGCGGCGCCGCTGGCTGATCCCGCCGATTTGCTGCGGCGCGTGCGGGAGCGTCTGGCGCCCTGCGGCGCCGAGGTCAACCTGATCTGGAGCATCGACGAAACCAGCGCGACCGGCCTGCTCGACATCCTGCCCGCCGCCGCCAGCAAGCTGCATGCGCTGGAATTCCTGCGCGCCCGGCTCGGCATTCCGCTGCAACAGACATTGTTCGCCGGCGACAGCGGCAACGACATCGAAGTGCTGGTCAGCGACATTCCGTCGGTACTGGTCGCCAACGCGCAGGACTCAGTCCGCGCCGAAGCGACGACACGGGCCAACCCGGCCACCTTGTATCTCGCCGTTGGCGGGCTGTTCGGCATGAACGGCAATTACAGCGCCGGCATTCTGGAAGGCCTGCTGCATTTCATGCCGGAAGCCCGCGCCTGGTTGGTGCCGGCGACCTTGCAGACGCTGTTCTGAAGCGCGACGGAAGCCATCCATGTACGAACAAGCCTCGCATTCCCTGCTCAATGAAATCCTGATCGAACTGAAGCCGGAGATCGGCCAGCAGCGCCTACGCCATTTCTATACCCGGCTGGGCGCGAATTTTTATGCCATTCATTCGCTGTTCAAGCTGCTCTATGGCGAACGCGCCGACTTCAAGGCGCAGATGGTCAGCCTGGTCGAGACGCTGGCCTTCCGATACATGGAGCGCACGCCGGCGTTGCGCAAATCCGATCTGGCGCGGGAACGCGAATACAACTGGTTCCTCAGCCAGAAATGGGTCGGCATGGCGCTGTATTGCGACCGTTTCGCCGACAACCTGCAAGGCCTGCGCGACAACCTGCCCTATCTGCAGGAACTCGGCATCAACCTGCTGCATGTCATGCCAATGCTCGACTGTCCGCCGGAACACAGCGACGGCGGCTACGCGGTGCGCGATTTCTTCAGGATCGACGCGCGTTTCGGCGACAACGAAGACATCGAGGCGCTGGCCGCCACGCTGAAGCGGCGCGACATGCTGCTGGCGCTCGACGTGGTGGTCAACCACACCTCCGATCAACACGAATGGGCGCAACGGGCGCGCCATGGCGAGCAGAAATACCAGGACTATTACTTCGTCTTCGACGACCGCGAGATTCCCGACATCTACGAAGAAACCATGCCGGAGATTTTTCCGGTGACCGCGCCCGGCAACTTCACCTGGGATGCCGAAATGGGCAAGTGGGTGATGACCGTGTTCAACACCTACCAATGGGATCTGAACTATCGCAACCCGGCAGTGCTGATCGAGATGATCGACATCATCCTGTTCTGGGCCAACCAGGGCGCCGACATTCTGCGCCTGGACGCAGTTGCGTTTCTGTGGAAGAAGATGGGCAGCGTCTGCCAGAACGAGCGCGAGGCGCATCTGCTGCTGCAATTGATGAAGGATTGCTGCCAGGTCACCGCGCCCGGCGTGCTGTTCATCGCCGAAGCGATCGTTGCACCAAGCGAAATCTCGAAATATTTCGGCGAGGACGCGATCAACGCCAAGGAATGCGAGATCGCCTACAACGCGACGCTGATGGCGCTGTTGTGGGACGCGGTAGCGACCAAGAACGCGGCCTTGCTGAACCAGGGCATCAAGCATCTGCCGGCCAAGCTGGAACGCGCCACCTGGCTCAATTACGCGCGCTGCCACGACGACATCGGCCTTGGCTTCGACGATGAAGACATCCGCCGCGCCGGCTACGATCCGGCGCCGCACCGGCGCTTCATCCTCGACTACTACACCGGCCGCTTTGCCGATTCGCCGGCGCGCGGTCTGCCGTTCGGCGAAAACGTCAAGACCGGCGACGCGCGCATCTCCGGTTCGCTGGCCTCGCTGGTCGGCCTGGAATCGGCGCTGGAAGAACGTGACGCCGAGGCGATCGACGCCGCGATCCAGACCATCCTGCTGCTGCACAGCGTGATTCTGTCGTTTGGTGGCATGCCACTGCTCTACTACGGCGACGAAATCGGCACCCTTAACAGCCTGGAATATCTCGCCGACCCGAGCAAAGCGGCCGACTCGCGCTGGATGCACCGCTCCAGCTTCGACTGGAACAAGGCAAAAAAACGGCGACTGACCGGCAGCGTCGAACAGCGCATCTTCAGCGCGCTGAAAAGGATGATCGCGCTGCGCAAGGAAATCGCCGCCTTCGCCGATTTCGACAACCGCCAACTGCTCGCGCTGGACAACCCCAACCTGCTCGCCTTCAGCCGCTGCGATCCGTTCAACAACCGCGCGCGGGTGCTGGTCATCGGCAATTTCAACAACCAGGCGCAATCGCTATCCATCGATGCCCTGCAGCCGCATGGATTCTTCCTGCATGGCGGCATGAAGGATCTGTGCAGCGGCGGCAGCATCGAAGCGGTCAACGACATCCTGCCGCTGCCGCCGCTGGCCTGCATGTGGCTGACGGAGAACACATGGACCTGAGCGCACTATTGATCAACGACCCCGCCGCCTGGAGCGCGATGGCGCGGACCTTGCTGCGCATTGGCGTCATCCTGTTTATTGCCTGGATCATGCTGGCGTTGTCTCGCAATCTGATTCCGATGCTGCGGCGGCAGTTGCAAAAGCAGACCGACGACCCGGAGCAGCACAAACGCCTGGAAACTCTCGGTCGGGTGTTCCGCTACGCGGTTGCCGTGATCATCACGCTGATCACCGGCATGCTGGTGCTATCGGAAATCGGCATTTCCATCGCTCCCATCCTGGCTTCCGCCGGGGTCATCGGCATCGCCGTCGGCTTTGGCGCGCAAAGCCTGATCAAGGACTATTTCAACGGCTTCTTCCTGTTGATGGAAAACCAGATCCATCAGGGCGATGTGGTGGAAGTCGCCGACCTGGGCGGTCTGGTAGAAGAAGTCACGCTGCGCTACATCCGCCTGCGCGACTACGAAGGCACCGTGCATTTCATCCCCAACGGCGCCGTCACCACAGTCTCCAACCGCAGCCGTGGCTTCGCCTATGCGCTGGTCGATATCGGCATCGCCTACCGGGAAGACGTCGAACAGGTGTTCCAGGTTATCCGCGATGTAGCGGCGGAAATGCGTGCCGATGCAACCCTGGGACCGCTGATCATCGAAGACCTCGATCTGGCCGGCGTCGATGCCTGGGCCGATTCAGCGGTGATGATCCGTTTCCGCATCAAGGTGCATCCGTTGCAGCAATGGACGGTGAAGCGCGCCTTCCTGCTGCGCCTGAAACAGGAGTTCGACCGTCTCGGCATCGAAATCCCGTTCCCGCATCTGACCTTGTATGCCGGCCAGAACAAGGATGGCGGCGCGCCGCCTCTGCATTTACTGAACCAGGTCGGCGAATGATCAAGTGCACGTTTCAGCAGTTGCCTGGAATCCGAATTTCACCCCGCGAGTCCCGCAATTCCAATGACATAAATTGGCTGTCCAAAAGGAATCATCATGAAAACAAGTTCAACACTATTGCTGTTCATGCTCACCGCCATAGTGGCATTCACCGTGTTCAATTGGAACACCTTCATGACACCGGCGGACCTCAGCCTCGGCTTCACCCACTTCCAGGCGCCGCTTGGCATGGTGATGCTGAGCCTGACGGCGATCCTGGCTGCGCTGGGCATGACCTTTGTCATTGTTATGCAAACCTCGGTGCTGCTCGAAGCCCGTCGACATGCGCATGAACTGAAGACAAACCGCGATCTGGCAGACAGGGCGGAAGCCTCGCGCTTCACCGAGTTGCGCGAGTTTCTGACGACAGAATTGACCAGACAGAACACACAGATGGCCGAATCCAGCGCCGCCTTGTTGGCCCGCGTCGAGCAACTCGAAAACACCTTGCTGGCCAGCCTGGGCGAACTGGAAGACCGCCTGGAGCGCGGCGGTCAGGGCTCGGGTCAGAGCGCGACTTCACCCTAGCAACTTAATCAATCTTCGAAGCACTGGAGCCCACCTTGCAAACATCGCTGAAGTACAAGGCCTATTCCCTCAACAACTTCCGCGACATTCCGCAAATGGCGGCGGTGCCGGAACAGTTGAAACGCGATATGGAAGTGGTTGGCCATGTGCTGCCGTTCAAAACCAACAACTTCGTCGTCGATCATCTGATCGACTGGGGCAACGTGCCGCACGATCCCCTCTTCGTGCTCACCTTTCCGCAGCGCGACATGCTGCTGCCGGCACATTACGCAACCATCGCCGACTTGCTCGACCAGGGCGCGGACAGCAGTGAAATCAAGGTTGCGGCGCAGCACATCCGGCTGCAACTGAACCCGCACCCGGCCGGCCAGGTCAGCCACAACATCCCCAGTCTGGAAGGCGAACCGCTCGACGGCATGCAGCACAAATACCGGGAAACCGTGCTGTTCTTTCCCAGCCAGGGCCAGACCTGCCATGCCTATTGCAGCTTCTGCTTCCGCTGGCCGCAATTCGTCGGCCTGTCCGATCTCAAGTTCGCCAGCCGCGAGGTGGATCGGCTGATCGAATACCTGCAAGCCAATCCGCAGGTCAGCGATGTGCTGTTCACCGGCGGCGATCCGCTGATCATGTCGGCACGCAATCTGGCGCAATACATCGAGCCGCTGCTCGCCGCCGATCTGCCCAACCTGCGCCGCATCCGCATCGGCACCAAATCGCTCAGCTTCTGGCCGTACCGCTTCCTCAGCGACGACGACAGCGAGGACTTGCTGGCGCTGCTCCGCAAGGTGTCCGACAGCGGCAGGCATCTCGCCTTCATGGCGCATTTCAACCACCCACGCGAACTGGAACCGCAACCGGTGCGCCAGGCGATTCTGCGCGTCCGCCAGACCGGCGCGGTGATCCGCACCCAGTCGCCGTTGCTGCGCCATATCAACGATGACCCGGCTGTATGGATCGATCTGTGGAATCGCCAGGTCGATCTGGGTTGCATTCCCTATTACATGTTCATCGCCCGCGACACCGGCGCGCAGCACTATTTCAGCGTGCCGCTGGTGCAAGCCTGGGAAATCTTCCGCGCCGCTTATTCGCGTGTCAGCGGCCTTTGCCGCACCGTGCGCGGCCCCAGCATGTCGGCCAACCCGGGCAAGGTGCAGGTGCTCGGCGTCAGCGAAGTGATGGGCGAGAAGGTGCTGCAACTGCGTTTCATCCAGGGCCGCAACCCGGATTGGGTGCATCGGCCCTTCCTGGCGAAGTACGACGAAAACGCCACCTGGCTCAACGAACTGCAACCCGCGCTCGGCGAAACGCGCTTCTACTATCAGGAGGAGCAGGAACGGTTCTACCGCGAAAACCTGGCGGCGGACCACCCGGAAGACTATGAGTGATCCATGCGTGACAGCGCACCGATGCCGGGCGGCGGTGCTGCCATGCCGGTGCCATTTCCGGTATGTTGCGGCATCCCACCCGCCTGAGACTCCGCATGTCCATCCCGCTGCCAGACAATCTCCAGATCCTGTTCATCAACCTGCAGGAACTGATCCAGACACCGGCGTTCTGGTCGCAGATCGGCATCCTGATACTGGCGGCCGCCGGCGCGATGCTGGTGCATGTGACCCTCGGCCAGAGCATCAGTCTGCGTTCCGAGGAACGACCGGAACAGGCGATGCGGCGGATGGCGCTGAAGACGCTGCAACGCATTTTGTTTCCGATCAGCATGCTGATCGGCGTGCTGGCAGGACGCGGTTTGATGGCGCACCTGGAGCGGCCGGTCAATCTGCTTGAACTGGCGGTGCCATTGCTGACTTCAATGGCGGCCATTCGTCTGATGGTATTTTTCCTGCGCAAGTCATTCAAACCCAGCCCGGCGGTGAAAGCCTGGGAAAACCTGATCGCAACCACGATCTGGATCGTCGTCGCGCTGCATCTGCTCGGCTGGCTGCCTGCCGTGTTGGTGGCGCTCGACGCCATGGCGCTGGATATCGGCACCCACCATATCTCGGTGCTGGCGGTTGGCACACTGATTCTCTCCGTTGCCCTGCTCTGGGTGCTGGCGCTCTGGCTGGCGGCGTTGATCGAGAACCGCATCAGCCAGACCGAATACGTCAACATCAGCATGCGGGTGGCGCTGGTCAAACTGAGCAAGTTCATCCTGCTGGTGCTGGCCTTTCTGCTGGCGCTCAACATCGTCGGCATCGACCTCACCGCGCTGACCGTTTTTGGCGGCGCGCTCGGCGTCGGCCTCGGCTTCGGCCTGCAACGCATCGCCAGCAACTTCATCAGCGGCTTCATCGTGCTGTTCGACCGTTCGATCCGGCCGGGCGACGTTATCACCATCGACAACACCTTTGGCTGGGTGCAGGAGCTGCATGCCCGCTATGTGGTGGTGCGCGACCGCGACGGCGTCGAGCGGCTTATTCCAAACGAAACGCTGATTACCACCGAAGTGATCAACTGGAGCTACACCGACCGCAACGTACGCCTGAAACTACCGGTATCGATCAGCTACGACAACGACCCAGAACAGGCCATGGCCTTGCTGCTCGCCTCCGCGCAAGGCATTCCGCGCGTGCTCGCCAACCCGGCCCCGGCAGCCCGCCTGATTGCTTTCGGTGATAACGGCATCGAACTGGAATTGCGCATCTGGATTCAGGATCCCGAGGCGGGACTGGTCAATGTGCGTTCCGACGTCAATCTGGCAATCTGGCGCGCCTTCAAGGCTGCCGGCATCGTGATTCCCTTTCCGCAGCGCGATCTGCACATCGTCAGCGGTTTGCCCGGACATATCAATAGTTGAGAAGGAGATGAACGTGAGCAAGAAAAACATCGGCAGCAACTTTGACGACTTCCTGAATGAAGAGGCCACGCTTGACGGTGCCACCGCTGTGGCACTTAGGCGGGTGATTGCCTGGCAGATCGGAGAAGAAATGAAAACTCAGCAATTGACGAAAACCGAATTGGCCAAGCGCATGCACACCAGCCGTGCGGCCTTGAATCGTCTGCTGGACGAGTCAGACCCTAGTCTGACCCTGACCACCCTGGCCAGCGCCGCTGCCGCCTTGGGAAAAACCGTCAACATCCAGTTCGCGCCTGCGTGAAAGGGCGCGTGGGTCAGAGGTAATAGAGGTAAAGAGTCCAACATCACAGCTTTTCCGGCCCAAGGAAACAATTGCGAAGTTGGCAATCTGGCGGCAACGTAAGCGGCGCGATGGATCACAGGTTGCGGCGGATTGACGTTTCGCCAGCCCCGGTCAGGCCGGAATGAAGTGCAACGCCACGCCGTTGTTGCACCAGCGCTGACCGGTCGGCGGCGGGCCGTCGTCGAACACATGGCCCTGGTGGCCGCCGCAACGGATGCAGTGGTATTCGGTGCGCGGCAGGATCAGCTTGAAATCCTTGCTGGTGCCGAGATGGCCAGGGATGTGAGTGAAGAAACTCGGCCACCCGGTGCCGCTGTCGAATTTCATGCGCGACGTGAACAACGGCAGACCGCAGCCGGCACAGGCGAACACGCCCGCCCGCTTTTCCTTGTCGAGCGGGCTGCTGTGCGACGCTTCGGTGCCTTCTTCGCGCAATACATCGAACTGCGCCGGGCTGAGACTGGCTTGCCATTCAGCTTCGGTTTTGCGCAGCGGCTCAAGCGAGAGCGACACCTCCGCGTTGGGCGCCAGCAAGGTCTTCCAGTCCTGTCTGATTGCGTCGACATTCGAGTCGACATTGGCACCGTTGGTATCGACGGCGACCGGGCGGGGTGTCCGGTCACAGCCGCTCAGGGCGAGTGGCGAAATCATCGCCGCCTGAATAAAGGTGCGTCGATTCATCATTGGGCCTCACTTGTATAAAGCGTTGTCGGTTTCGTTCGGACCGGCGCCAGCCGACATAATTCCTGCAGGGGTTTTGCCGAAAACCACGGGCATGCCGAGGCGGTTCAGCGCGGGCACGCCCCGGCCCAAAATCAGCGCTGGGCACAGCGGCAGCATCAGGCTGCGGCTGGGCGTGCGGTGCGTTCCAGGTTCAACGCCAGCAGACGGCGCAGAATTTCCTCGTCGGGCATCTCGGGTGTGTAGTCGGTCCAGCCGTAGGCGGCGGCCACCGCCTGGTCGAGTTGCTTGTGGGCCATATCCAGCCAGGCTGGCCGGGCGTTGTACAGGTTGGTCAGCGTGCGTTTCTTCAACTCGGCTTCATGCCCCGGCTTGGCCACCGGGCGTTTCGGAAAGCCGGCCATTTCTTCTTCCGGGGTGATCACCCAATCCACCCACTCGGGCGGGTTCAGCCAGTTCTCGCGCAGTTCATTGAGGCGCTTCGCGGCGGCGGCGATGGCCGTGCTCCCCTCCCCCGCAAGCGGGGGAGGGGCCTGGGGAGAGGGCGCGGTGTCGCGCGGGGTGAGGCCGGCGGGGAATGGGAAGGTTTCGAAGGTGGTGGTGGGGGTGTAGCGCGGCCGATCTTCCAGAGAAGTGCCCTACGCAGCGACCAGAGCTCGTGGAAGCGGGAATGCAGGATGCCGAAGGTGGTGTCGTCGGCGCGGGCGATAACGATTAACGCTTGATCAGGGCAAACTGCAATCGGCAACCACACGAAAAACCGATGCTTTGAGTGCGCAATTGTGGCGATGTAGCGCTTTAGTGGCTTGAGTACGCTACGCATGAAAGGGCGCGCACGCCTGTCGCCCCGATCATCGACGGCCTGGTGCGGACAATGCGGCATATCCATGCGGCAAGAGAGCTTGAACTACGGGTTCAGCCGATAGCCGCAGACCTGTCGTTTCGCGGCGAAGCCCAGGATCTGCAGGAAATGCTCGGCAACCTGCTCGACAACGCCTGCAAGTGGGCGGCGCACCGGGTTGAAATCGAAGCGCGCCTGGAGCAGGAAAGAGTTGTTATCGAAATCGACGACGACGGTGTCGGCATCCCCGCCGAACAGCGCCAAGCCGTGCTGCAACGCGGCGTCAGGGCCGACCAGCAGGCGCCCGGCAACGGCCTCGGCCTGGCCATCGTCGCCGACCTGGCCGCCTTGTACGACAGCCAGATGACGCTGGCAGCCTCCGAACTGGGCGGCTTGCGCGTCAGCCTGTTACTGCCTGCCGCCGCTCGGCCAGCACGCTGAAGGTTCATCTCAAACCGGACATTGACTTGAGACATTGACTTGAGAACGCCACATCGCAAGCCTGAAAACAGGCGACATGAAATCTTCAAGATATGACGCTTTTGCGATATGACGCTTTTGCGATATGACGCCTTTGCGATATGAAACCTTCGTGTCATCAGTCACTCGCGTAGATAAAATTCATCCAATTTCATTCACTTTGACATTGGAGACAACCCCATGCGCCCTACCCTTATCCTGCTTGCACTCTTTGCCAGCTCCACCGCCTTTGCCGACGAGGTCACTTATCGCAACGACATCCGTCCACTCTGGGAACAGAAATGCATAGCCTGCCACGGCGAGGCGGCACCCTCACTGGCCGAGTTCGACGAGAACAAGGAAAAGTACAAGCAGTTGTCGCAAGGACCGCGCATGAATGACTACGCCAACCTGATCGCGTTTGTCGGCTGGCCGGATACCGGCGCCTTGATGCGTCGCCTGGATGACGGTGCAAATACCAAGGACCGCAAACCCGGCAACATGTACGAGAACCTTGGCGCCGACGAAGCCGAGCGGCAAAAAAATCTGTCCCTTTTCAAGGCCTGGGTGGGTGAAGGCGGCTGGTTCCTTGGCAAGTTCAAGGATTTGGACAAGCCCACCTTGATGAAGATGAAAGTGGCCGAGTAAATCGCCGGGGATCAGGCCACTCTGTAGGAGGCTCCGCTTGCGGGCCGATCCCAGGATGATCGAGCCGCAAGCGCACGCGCCTGCGACGCGGCCAACGGCCGGTTTCAGGTTGCAAGGGTTGCGCGATATTCGGCAGAAATCCTGCTGTTAAGTGGCTGGCCACCCGCTCGTCGCCGCTCGATTCGGCCTGGATGCGGTTCGCGCGGAGTTGGGCAATGTAAGTTCCGTCCGCACGCTGGTCAGCGCAAGAACCTGCGCAACCACTTCAGGCAACATCGATGAGCTTTCGTTTGCGGCGTTTCCACGCCAAAGTG
>CAMDHJ010000056.1 GCA_945897865.1 Tepidiphilus sp. J10 | reverse complement strand
GGGATAAGGGATGTCGCCACTTTCTATGCCGACAAAGGTTTTTACCAAGGTAAAGATGAGCATGAGCGTGACCGGTTTGACGATCGCCCAGGCGATGCCAAGGTAGGCTTGTTTGTAACGCAGCGCGATGTTTTTCCACGCGAGGGTGGTCATCAGTTCGCGGTATTCATAGATGTTCTTGGCGACTTGAAGCATTCGGGTTCTCTGCGAGTTTCAATTTGCCTTGCTGGGGCGATGGCTGAAGGTATTGCGTAATGTAATTGGAAAACGTGTCAAAAGAACTTGGAACCCTTTCTAACGGCATATGTAGGAGCTGTCTTTAGATGAGATTTTGCTGGCATCGCGAGTTTTGCTGGTATCAACGACTTGAATATCGCGGCTAAAGCCGCTTTAAATCTCCTCAGCAGAGCTTGGCTGCAATCTGCCTGATCAAGCGTTCAAAGCTTGTAACCGAAGCGTCTAGGCACAGGATTCGCCATTTTTGTTGGCATGCTCGTTTCTGTTTGCGCGACTGGTTTAGCGATCTGCTGCTCTACCAGGTGATTCAGGATCACCATGATTGCGACCAAGTGCCAGATCAAATCGAAGTAGGACAACCCAAGAAATGCGCCACAGGTTGCGTAACCAATCATGCTGACCTGGACCATCGACGATAGATCTCCCGCCCACTTCAACTCAGGCACTCTCTTGGTACGCTGCAAGATAGAACTGCCCTTGAGCCAGGTGAGCGCCATGATGGTCATGAATAGCCCGAAACCAATAAAGCCATGCTCGCCCATCATTTCGAAATACACGCTGTGGACGTCATGCACCCGACCTGGTTCTGGGGCGTATTGCTGAAATACGGATGGCCGGAACATTTCGATACCACCGCCGGTGATGCGACTCTTGGCTACGTTGAATGCAGTATGCCATGCGTTGATACGGCCCAATGCGGAGTCATCTTGCTTATATTCTTGGGTTGTATTCATGCGGTCAAACCATTCCTGCGGCATGATCGAGCCAATGACACCAACCGATACGATAATCATCAATGCGGTCATGAATTTGTTTCTACTCTTTATCCAGAGAAAAAAGCCCATCGCGAGCATGCCGACAAGAGCCCCGCGTGACTGGCTGCCAATTGCGGCTATTGCGGTAAGCATCATTGCTGCAGTAAGCCCTAATTTCAGCCAGTGGCGTTTTTCCTGAAGGCGTAGATAGGCAATAAGAGGCACTGTCATGACCAAGGCCAAAGCCATTTCGTTATTGCCCGCGATGAAGGTGCCATCTGGCCCTTGAACCCGATGCACTCCGCCCTTCATGATGGTGAATATTCCACCCTTTACGCCAAAGAAGCCGAGGGACAATGCAATCATCCAGATGACGCCATTGAGCTTTTCACGGTTGTTAATCACGATGATGGTGACGAAGGTCATTAACAATATCTTGAAGAACTTGACCCAACCAGCCCAGGCAAGGGTTGGGAAAAAAGCGTTCATGCTCGTAACCGCCGCCCATCCCAGAAGCACCAAAATCAGGATCGTTTCTCGCGTCCATAAAATGCGTTTGGGCTCTTTGCTGAAAAACAATCCTGCAAATGTAGCCAAGGCGATGGTGTAGGCCCATGGGAAGTTCATCGCAAAACCATAGGCGAGCCGGTGCGGGTTCATGTAGCTGATCCAGCACCACAGGTAGATGCCAAACTGCGGACGGCGCAATACCATAGGCAATACGCCGAAGATGACAGCAGCTACGAATAGGTCACGCATGGATGATGAGTTTCGGCATTAGGTTGGCATAGTTAATAGCAATCCGAGCTATCTCTTTAAACTGGATAGTCCAACATTCAGGCTTGGTAGAGGGAATATTTGCGTTCAGCAGAGCGCCTTTCAACCCCTGTTTTGAAACCCAATAAAAGCTCTTGCCTGTAATCCAGTAGGGGTTTTGCCGAGATCCCGCTGAAAAATCGCGCGTCAAGCGCCCCCTCCTACAGAGTGATGTCGCATACGTGCTTCGGTAAGAGGCTCCTCTTGCAGGCCGATGTGTTATCTGTAATTGCACGAAAACTGGGTCTAAGCTTGGTTACACTTTTTTTGGTTTCCTACTCTTGCCCAAACGTGAACCAGGTCACTCGCCGCCCTGGGTTTATCCCTTGCAAGAGCCCGTCTCGCAAGAATCGGTCAACCTGTTGCTCATGCGTCAGGCCGCGTTGTTTGACCTGGTATAGCCTGCCCTTGTGGGGTTGGCTTTGGCCGAAGCGTTCTCCCGCCCCTGCTCTGGACAGAAACTCTGCATAGACATCGGCGCTGGTCTGCACGCTGCGCCAGAACAGCCTGAGTTCGTCGTCGTCCGGTTGAATCTCCGGGCTGATATGGGCAATAAGGCGACCGGTATCGATGCCGGCGTCGATCCAGTGCAGGGTGCAGCCGACTTTTTCCGGTTCGCGGTTGTAGAGCGCCCAGAAGGTGCAATCTGCGCCTCGATATTCTGGTGAGAGGCCGCCGTGCAGGTTGGCGATACCCAAGCGGCCTTCTTTCAGCAAGTCGCCCCGGATCAATGAGGTGCCAAATACGGCGAGGATGTCGGGCTGGAGTTCGCGCGCCAGTTTGACAACGTCCGGATGGTTGATGTGAGGGAATTCGCGCACCAGTTCCGGGTGCGCCAGATGAGGCGCTTGTTCACCGAAAAAGAACTGGCCTTCGCGGTTGCCGGTGTAACGCCGACGGTCGCGCAGCCAACGCCAGACTTTCCGTGTGAGGTTGTCCGGGCGCAGGGTCTTGAACAGTTTTTTCCAGGTAAATGCGGAGCCGGTTTCCTGCACGATTGCGACCACTTCAGCGGCTTGGCAAAGGGCATTGGCGACATATAAATGTCTTGGGCTGCGGCCACAGAGGACCATGACGCGAAGTTTAGCCATGTGGTTTCACCTGGGGAACGGGCGGCACGGCGATGTCGGCCATGTCCATCATCAGAGCGTCGGCGTAGAACTTGGCGGCCCAGTTAGGGAATTCGAAGCGGGAGTAATCACCCCAGATCGGGCTGGAGCCGGCAATGCCGCCATTCACGACTTTGTCTGCGTCATTCAATCGCTGGGTGGATTTGAGATAGGCCAAGCCGGCGCGGGCGTTGGTCCGGAAGGTTTCGTCGCCGGTAACCTGGGCCATGCGGGTCCAGTTCAAACTCATCTGGGCGATACCGGTCAAACAGGCGTAATTGGCATCGGCAACCCAGCCGTCACGATAGGTACCGGCCAGCCAGCCATCCTGGCGTTGCACCTTGGCGACCGCCCTGCCTGCTTTGAGCGCGGAGTCGATGTAACGGGTTTCCTGTAACTGCACGCCACATTCCAGAAAGCCGCGGATGGCGTAGGCGATGGTGTGGGTGAACGGTGAACGTTCAGGTACGAAGGCATTGGTAGCGTACCAACCGGATGCGGTTTGTTGGCTGAGCGCCCAGTCCAGATTGCGTTTGGCCGCTGCCACCAAGGTGGATTCGCCGGCCACTTGTCCGGCGGAGAGCAATGCCCAAGTGGCGCGCGTGTTGTAAACGTGCGGAGTGTTGTGGTGTTCGAACTTGCGCCAGCAACCATCCGCATCTTGTTGTTTCGCCATCCAGTGACCGGCGCGGACCATGGCTTCGAGGCAGTCTTGACGCCCTAGTTGGGTATATCCGGCAACCAGGCCATGCATGATCTGCCCCTGATTGAAGATCACCGGCTTTGAGCCGGGTTCGCCAAAGTGGCCGGGAAATGCGCCGTCCGGAGCTTGCAGGGAGAGTTCCCAATCAATCATGCGTTGGGCGCGATCGACCAACTTCGGCCGGGTGAGAATCTTGGCAGCGGTGAGGAAGGTTTCGATGATGTAGCCGGTAGTTTCCGGGTAACTCGGCAGCCAGCCGTCTTCAAAGCTCCAGCCGGCGGCGACGCCACCCGCATCCGACTTGCCGTCTCGTACATCCTGGGCGTGGCATAACCAGTCGATGGCAGCGGCGAGATGGGTTGTGGCGTCATGCTGTTCCTGCGCTGCGGGCTTGCTGATATCCGCCATGATCAGGCGCAGATGTCGCGGCCGCCAGGGCTGGTATCGGAAGGGCAAGCCGATGAGTTTGGCGATATCCATGTTCTAGTGGGTTTCTGGTTGTGGGTGTGAAGCTGCGTTCGCCAGGTCACCGTTCAATTTCACATGGCTGACCACGTAACGGTGCTTACCGGAAGCTTCGGGCGGAATGGTATCCAATAGCTTGACCAGAATGTGAACATCCTGGCCCAGACGTTTCTGCAAGCCGGCTTCGATGGCCTGGGTCATATCAGTTTGCCAACGGTTGTTGGCTACAACCTGGACTTCCAGATTCTGCTTGTCATGCTGGATCAATTTGAATTCGCCAACGCCATCAACCGCGCGCAAAACGTAGATGCCGGCCAACGCGTGCATGATGGTACCGTCACTGCGCACCAGGAAATCTGTCTGCCGGCCCAGCACTTCGGCGATGACATGCAGGCCACGCCCGTCCTTGTCCGGCTCCGTGCTCATGCGAACCATATCGCCGGTTCGATAGCGAATGAAAGGTTGCGCCTCGGAACACAATCCGGTCATCACGGCCTCGCCCATCTCGCCCGGCGCGACCGGTACGCCATTGGCGTCGAGCACTTCCAGGATGATGCTTTCGCTCATCAACAACATTTGCCCATGCGGCGTTTCGTGCGCGGTGAAACCGATATCGCGACTGCCGAATTCGTTGGCGACAGCGACTCCGAATACTTCGGTCAGCAATGTGCGCTGATGTTCGTAGAGCGGTTCGCCAGTGGTGCAAACCACTTTCAGCCGTGGCAAACGCAGGCGCCGACCGCACGACCTGGCATGCGCGGCCAACAGGGAAACCGAACTGGAATAACCGTAGATGCTGCGCGGCTGGAAGGATTCGAGCGCATCCAGATAATGATCCATCCGCTCCGGCGACATGGCGAAGGCATTCAGCACCAATTGGTTGAGCAGGCGGTCGCGCACTGTTTTTACCCAATCGGTTTTGTTCAGCTCCACCGGCGCGCCCCAGATATAAACCTCCGGCTCGCCCACTTCAGCACCCCACCAGCGACGGGCGCGGATACGTCCAGCGGCATCGGAAGCTTGTCGTGAACGACCAAAGTGAAAGATCAGCGGCTGCCCACTCGATCCGCCCGTGTTGTACTGGAATGCGCCGCCGGGAACATCTTGCCAGACCAGTTGCTCACGATTGGCTGCGGCCTGGGCTTTGTCCATGCTGGGTAGCCGACGTAATGCTGAAAGATCATTGACGTCATTCGGATTCAGGTTAGCGGCCTGCATCCGTTGCCGGTGCCAGGGACAATGGTCATGGGCAACCTTCAACAGAACGCGCAGCTTTTCCAGCTGAAGTTGCTCAAGGTCTGCGCGGGATAGCCACTGCGATTTATCGAGTTCGGCAAGATAGGGAAAGGTAGGGCGATGAAAGGCCCGCTCCTGCAGCGGATAAACCACATATCTGGAAAGATGAAAAGGCACTCTCATGTAGCTGCCCCCGGAGCCAATGCACCGGCAACATCATAAGTTCTGAAATTCAACGAGTTCATCGGGTGTGAATTTGCCTGAAAAGATCCGTCAGCACGCTGACACGCGAATTCCAGCTGTTGGCCTCTGCATAGGTGCGTATCGCAAGCGCATCCCATTGCCGACTTAACGCAGCATTCAACGCGTTGCTCAATGCGGCCTGGTCGTCAAATGGCACGATTGCACCGAGTTCCGGGCAGCTGACCACTTCCGCGTTGCCGCCAACATCGCTGGCCACGACAGGTACACCGCACGCCATGGATTCAAGAATGACATTGGCCCAACCTTCGTTGCGCGTCGAGAGGACAAATACATCGGCAGCGGATAGCGGCCACTTGAGGTCATCGGGCGAAATCGAGCCAAGAAAGTGAACGCGATCACGCAAACCCAGCTCGCCCACTTGTTCTTTCAGTGCCTGGGTCATGTCACCTTCCGGGCACGGGCCACCCACGATGAGGTAGTGCAGATCCGGATGCTTCTCCAGCAGCGCCGGCAGGCAGGCAATGACCCGGTGAAAGCCTTTGCGCTCGACCAATCCACCCACGGTAATCAGCACCTTCGCGGCTGCGGGCAGGTTGAAACGCTGGCGGGCTTCAGCCTTCGGCACCGGCGTGAAGCGATCGGCATCAACGCCATTACCAACCACCTGGCCGCGTTCTTCGGCCAAACCCAAGGAATAGGCGAGTTGGCGCAGGGAGTCGGAGACGGTGATGATTTTGTCGGCATTGCGAAAAACCTGACGCAGTTTCGGCACCAGCGCGGGATTGCGGCTTTGCGGCACTTCGGTGCCGCGCAGGGTGACCGTCACCGGCATGCCCAACCAGCGCCCGAGTCGCTGCGCGGCGTGACCATCCGGGTAGGCGAAATGGGCATCGATGAAATTGAAGCCACGCGCCTGCAACCGCCGTAGTGTGAAGTAGCTGGCTAGCGCCATGAACAGGCTGTCGAGCCCGCGCAGCATGCCGGGGAAGGCAAGAAAACGCGGAAAAATCACTTCGACGCCGGACTGGGTTTCCGTACGCGCCGGCAATGGCCGGTAATGGGGCCGAAACAGCCGGATCAAACCCTGGCCGGGAAACCAGGGCTTGGGCGAAACCACCACCAGCGGCAATTGTTTGCCGACGCGGAACATCCGCTCGCGGATAAACAAACCCGCCGTCGGCTGGGTGGCATTGGGGAACAGGCTGGAGAAGACGATCAGACGAGGTTCGTTCATCGAGAAATGGGTCGAAAGATAGCCTGGCAGCCTGTCGCACTCACACACTTCGCCCAAGCGCCGCACCGTATATCGCCTTGTAATTGGCGATGCTGTTCGGCCAGTTGCGTACTTGCTCGACGAAGCGACGGCCATTCGCGCGCATTACGGCGGCTTTATCCGGCTGATCCAGCGTGGCAACCGCCTTGGCTGCGAGATCTGCAATATCGCCGGCCTGGAACAGCACGCCAGTCTGGCCATCTTCGATCAACTCCTTGTGACCACCGACGTCAGAGGCGATCAGCAGATGGCCTTGAGCCATGGCTTCCAGCGGTTTCAACGGTGTGACCAGTTCAGTCAGCCGCATCGCATGGCGCGGGTAGGCAAGCAGATCGACCAGGTCGTAATACTTGCTGACTTCGGAATGCGGCACGCGTCCGACAAAAACCACCTTGTCGGCCAGTCCAAGTGCGCTGGCTTGCGCTTTCAAATTGGCTTCCTGCGGGCCACCACCCACCAGCAGCAAGCGCACATCCGGCGCTTTGACGAGGATGCCGGGCAAGGCGGCAATCAGCAGGTCGAGGCCTTCGTAAGCATAGTAAGAGCCCAGGAAACCAATCACCCGGCAGCCGGCCAGACCCAGCCGGGCCTTGAGTTCAGGATCGGGACCGGCGCTGAGGCTGAAGTGATTGATATCGACGGCGTTCGGCACGCTGCCGATCTTGTCGCCCGAAATGCCGCGTGAGATCAGGTCGTTGCGCAAGCCCTGGCAAATGGTCACCACTTGACTGGCACGTTGCACGGCGCGGGTTTCCATCGCTTTGGTCAATTGATAACGCAATCCGCCTTCACTTTGGGTGCCGTGGTCGACGGCGGCGTCTTCCCAGAAGGCACGAATTTCATAGACCACCGGGATACCAAGCCTTTCTCCGACATGAATCGCCGGCCAGGCATTCAATACCGGCGAATGGGCGTGAATGACATCGGGCTTGAGTTCTCTTGCCAGCCCCAGCAAGCGCTGCTCGGTGGCATTCATCAGCGCCCACTGGTTGATCACCGGCAGTCTGCTGACGAGACCGGTCGGCGGCGGCGTGCGATAGAACTTCAGGCCATCGGCCGCTTCCAATTCCGCCGCGCAACTGCCCTGCTTCGGACTCGTCAAGTGATACGTCTGCCAGCCCAGATTGCGCTGCTCGCGCAGGATGTTAGCGCTGCGAAAGGTGTAGCCGGAATGTAGAGGCAGGGAATGGTCGAAGACGTGGAGGATGCGCAGGGTCATGGCAATGATTGGAGGTTCAGTTTTCGTTGTTGCGCAAAAACGCTTCGAACATCAGCAACGACCACAGCGGCGAGCTGTAATCACGTACGCCGCGCGCATGTTCATCGGCCATACGGCGGAGGAAAGCCATGTCGAACAGGCCGGTATCGGCCATGCGTTGTGAGCTGAGCGCCTGGTTGAGTTTGTCTTGCAGCGGGCCACGAAACCATTCGGCGAGCGGGATGGAGAAGCCCATCTTGCGGCGATACATGATGTCGTGCGGCAGGTGCGGTTCCAGCGCCTGTTTCAGCATGAATTTGCCTTCGGCGCCGCGCAGTTTGTAATCCACCGGCAAGCCGGAGACCCATTCCATCAGCTTGTGGTCGAGGAAGGGCACGCGTACTTCCAGTGCATGCGCCATGCTGGCGCGGTCGACCTTGGTCAGGATGTCGCCGACCATATAGGTTTTCATGTCGAGATACTGCACTTGCGAAACCGTGTCGGTGGCCGGACTGTGCGCCTGGTGTCGGCGTAGCACTTCAACCGCCTTGTAGCCGTTCAGGCGACGCTTGAATTCCGGGCTGAACACCTTGTCGCGCAGGCTGTCACCCATCACCGAGACACCGTGGAAATAGCCCTCGACGGTATCGCGCGCCATCGCTTCGAAGGTGGTTTTGGCGCGCAGCACTTTTGGCGCCCAGTCGGCTTTCGGGTAGGCGCGGCCAAGGAAGCCGAAGAGTGGTTTGCGGATGCCGATCGGCAACATGGAACGCATTTTTTCTTCGTAACTATGCCAGCGATAACGCCGGTAGCCGGCGAAGTTTTCGTCGCCGCCATCGCCGGACAGCGCCACCGTCACATCCTTGCGCGCCAGTTGGCAGACGCGGTAGGTCGGCATTGCCGATGAGTCGGCGTAGGGCTCGTCGTAAAGGTGGGCGAGTTCATCGACCAGGCTGAAGTCATTGGCTTCGACAGTGCTGACGTGATGATCGGTTTTGTAGCGCTCGGCAACCTGGCGAGCGTATTCGGCTTCGTTGTACTTCGGGTCGGAGAAGGCGATGGAACAGGTCTTTACCGGTTGATCGGTCAGCCCAGCCATCATCGCGACCACGGCCGAGGAATCGACGCCACCGGAAAGGAAGGCGCCGAGCGGCACTTCCGCCACCATGCGGATCTTCACCGCTTCGCGCAGGCGTTCGATGAGTTCGCTCTCCGCATCCGCCAGCGACAGATCGAGATGCGGCTTGAACGGCACATCCCAATATTCCTGCGGCTGCCCGACCGGTTCGCCGCGCTTGATCAACAGCCGATGGCCGGGCGACATTTTCAACGCGGTGCTGTAGATGGTGCGCGGTTCCGGCACATAGCCGTAGGCGAAATACTCTTCCACCGCTTGATCA
This sequence comes from Tepidiphilus sp. J10, assembly GCA_945897865.1. Taxonomy (GTDB): domain Bacteria; phylum Pseudomonadota; class Gammaproteobacteria; order Burkholderiales; family Thiobacillaceae; genus PFJX01. The sequence continues at coordinate 13,165 of CAMDHJ010000056.1, read as the reverse complement.
TCGATCTGGCGGCGGAAGCCGGGCCAGGCGGTGATGGTCTTGAGTTCGGAACCAAAGATCAGGAAACCGTCCTCGGTGATGGCGTAATGCAAAGGTTTGACGCCGAGGCGGTCGCGCGCCATGAACAGCACCTGTTTATTGCGGTCCCACAATGCGAAGGCGAACATGCCGCGAAAGTGATGCACGCAGTCTTCACCCCATTGTTCCCAGGCATGCACGATGGTTTCGGTATCGGAACGGGTGCGGAAGGCATGGCCAAGCGCAGTGAGTTCAGGGATCAGGTCGACAAAGTTGTAGATTTCGCCGTTGAACACCACCCAGACGCTGTCATCTTCATTCGCAAGGGGTTGCTGGCCGGCGGCGATGTCGATGATCGACAGGCGCCGATGCCCGAGGCCAAGGCCAGGTTCCAGGTGCAGGCCGGCCTCATCCGGGCCGCGATGCCATTGAATGTCGTTGATGCGTTGCAGGACGTCCCGGTCGATCGGGCGCTGTTCGCGTAAATCAAAGATGCCGGTAATACCGCACATACTGGTTTGCCTCTGGGTTTTTGCTGTTATTGACGTATTTTCTGTAAATGCTTTTCGGCAGTTGGGGATAAAACTTAAATCAGCGCAAATTTATTCCCAGCCCGGATGCCGCTGGCATGGTTTCAACTTTCTGCACACGCATCTTCTTCAACCATTTCACTCCAGCGCCTTCAGATACACGGCCTGATAACTGGCAACCATGCGTTCGAGGGAAAAATCACTTTCAATTCGCGCCCGCGCCGCAGCGCCTTCACGCCCGATCCGCGTGGGATCGGCGGCGTAGTCCAGCAGGCTGCGAGCCAGCACCTCGGTGGCACCGGGCGGGAACAAAGTACCGGTTTCTCCGGCATTGACCAACTCAGGATTGCCGCCCACCGCCGTGGCAATCACCGGTAATCCGCTACTCATCGCTTCCAGGATGGTGTTCGAGATGCCCTCGCCGAGAGAAGGCAGCACGAAGATATCCATCGCCCGCATCAGCTCAGCGGTATCGTCGCGATTACCCGCCAACCAGGCGCGGTCAGCCAAGCCGGCCTGGTCCAGCAATGACTGGCAAGCCTGGCGTGACGGTCCATCGCCGACGAGCATCAATCGCACGCCCGACACAGGCTCACCGAATTGGCAAAGCTGGATAAAGGCGCGTACCAGCGTCGGATAATCCTTGACCGCTGCCATGCGGCCGACGCTGCCGATGACACAGGTAGCACCAGACAGGAAGCCTGCTGGACCCAATGGCGGTCGATCGCCCGTGCGAGGGTGGAACTTCGCGTTATCAACGCCGTTATAGATCTGGCTCAGGCGTTGCGGCAAGACACCCACCGATGCTTGCAGCCAGCCGGCCAGATCACGGCTGACCGTGATGTACTGGTCCACCAACGGCCGCGCTGCGCGCCGCAGCAGATTGTATTTCCAGTTTTTGCCATCCAGATCGAACACATCGCGCCCATGTTCGCCATGCACCCGTGCTGGAACCCGCGCAGCCGCCGCGACGAACTGGGCTTCGAGGGCGTTCAGGTTGCGCGTGTGGACGATGGCTGGGCGAGTTTCACGCAGGATTCGGTACAAGCGGCGCATCCAGGACAAGTCATGCCCGGGTTGCTTGTGCAGATCGATGAACTCGACGTGGCTGTGGCGAATACGTTGGCGGAACTCGGTGTGGTCGGTCAGGCTGATCACCGTATGCCGGAATTGTGTTTCCGGCAGCCGATTGATCAGGTTGACCATGCCGTTTTCCATGCCGCCGGTGCCAAAGTGGTAAACCACATGCGCGATCAGGCATGGGGTAGCTATGGTAGCCGGCGGAGTGGCTGGCGTCATGGCTGGCCAGTCTGATCCAGTTGGCGATCCAGCGCAGCCTTGTGGGCGGCGACAAAGTCCTTCAGTGTAGAAGCGGCGGCTTCCGCATTCTCTGTATACGGAGTGGCGACAATGATTGCGGTAGCCTCATCCGGTTGCCCGAGAAGCTTGCGCACCGCCAGATCGAACTTGGCCTGGTAGGGGTTGATGCCATCCTTGCCATTGATGCGGTGCCATTGCCAGACCAGAATGCGTTGGTTGTTGCCGTTCGCCAGCAAGCCGGACTCGGCCAGCGGGATGACCTGCTCGCCCAAACTGGTCTGCTTTTCCACCCGGCGCATGCTGCGCCATTCCGGGTGCTTTTGACGAACCATGAAGTTCTGGCTGTTGATCAGTTCCGCGTCCTGGCGTTGGGCGCCATACCAGCCAACAAACAACATGATTTGCTGGCCGTCTTTACGGTAATGACCAAGCAGTTGCTGATCCATGCCCACCCAATGCGGCTCCCAACTGGAGAATGGCGCTTGCTCCTGCGTCCAACCTGGTGCGGGAGGCGGCAAGGCGAGCGCTGGAGAGGCAATGGTCCGGCTGTCGATTTTCGCTTCGTAAAGCGGCAACAAGGCCAGCACAAGCAGGAGCGCAGCCATGGCAGGATAGGCGAAAGCCGGCTTCACCGCCGGCTTGGGGGTCGGCTCTTCCGCCAGATCCTCACGCCAGATCAGTCCGATCCAGAACATCGCCAACATGACGATGCCGAACCAGACCCAGCCGTAGATGAAATGATCGACGCCAAGCGCCAGCTTCATGTCGGAATAGTGCGCGATCAGCACGATCATGGTGGCGCGGAAGCCGTTGGCGATGACCGGTACGATCACTGCCGCCAGACTGAAGGCGACACGCTTCCACAAGGTGCGATAGGTGAGATAGGCATACAGCGTGCCCAGTGTGACCGACGAGATCAGATAGCGCAGGCCGGAACAACCTTCGACCACGCTCCACTCGCCTGATGGCAGGTTAAAAAACAAGCCTTCGCGGAACACCGGGATGCCAATCATCTTGACCGCACCGACGGTGAAATCCGCAGTGAATTCCATCATCGGCGGAATCAAACCTTCGCCGTTGGGCACCATCAACAACAAGAACCCCATCGGAAAGGCAAGAGCGCGCATCTGTTTCAGCCCAAGCAACAGCCAGACCACCGAGATCAGAATGCCGACCAGCGCGTATTGTTCTATCACCTGCACGCCACCCACACGCGCAGCGAGCCAGCCCAGACCAAGACCGACGATCACAACCAGGGCGCGCCAGTCGGTATGCACCGGTATCGCTGCCAGCGTCTGCCGGTTACGCCAGATCAACCACAAGGAAATCGGCAAAATGACATAGCCGTGGGCAAAGGTCTCCGAGCGCTCCCAGATGTCCACCATCGACATGAAGGTCGGCTGCAGCAGCAGGATCACCACGATCAACGACGACGACAACAACAACAGGGTGTTGCGCCAACCGGCGCGGGCTTCGATGTCCATCATGTCTCCAGAAGTTTATCGACTCGCGCCAGGCTGTTTTCCCAGCTGAAATCCTGTATCACCCGCCGCCGCGCCGCCGCGCCAATCAAGCTTCCGCTTACGCTTTCGGCTGCGTTGTCATTAGAAGCTTCGCGCATTACCGCCAGTACCGCAGCGGCCTGCGCGGCAGCATCGGCGGCAACCCGGACTTCCTGGTCAGGGATCGCGGCAATGCCTTCCAATGCCTGCGGCGTTGCGACCACCGGTTTGGCCATCGCCATGCCTTCCAGCACCTTGTTCTGAATGCCGCGCGCGATGCGTAACGGCGCAACGATCACCCGAGCATGTGCCATGTAAGGCCGGATATCTTCCACCCATCCGGTTACAAGAATATTGGCCTGGCTGGCCAGCGCCTGGACTTCCACTGCGGGCTTGCTGCCGACGATGGCGAACAGGCAGTTCGGCAAGCTTTGGCGCAACAGCGGCAGGACTTCGGCGGAAAACCAGAGCACCGCATCGACATTCGGCCAGTAGTCCATCGCGCCGGTAAAGACGACCACCTCGGCAGCATCCGGGTAGGGATTCGGATAGTCACGCTCTGGACTGAAATAATCGGCGTCGACACCATTGTGGTAATAGCTGACCTTTGCCGCGCTTTCCGGCGCCAGCGCCTGGAAATCAGCCGCTTCCGCCCCGGACACGAACAAGCTGGCATCGAATTCGATAGCAACCTGACGTTCCCAGGCCAGCATTTTTTTGCCTTCGCGCTGATACAACCAGGACAGCGGCCAGGTTTTTGTCGGCGCATATTGGCGCCATTTATCGGAATCGATATCGACGAAGTCCATCACGCGACGGGTTGCCATGCGTTGGGATGCCTCGTGTTGAATTGCCTTATCGCCAATGACAAAGCGCGCCATCGCCGAGGAATAGGTCAGCACATTGCCAACACCTGCCGCCAGCCTCGCGTCCACCCATCGCTGCATGCCAGCATGTCGATAAAACGGCAAGGTCAGCGGTTGACCGGTGAACAATCCGCTGAGCGCGCGCAACTTGCCCCAACGCGGATTGATGCCAATCAGGCAGGTACTGGCGCATAGGGCGCGCAACTTATCGGCATAACGCCAATCATCCGGGTCATCAATGAACGCACCAAGATGCACCCGATGCTTCCGCGTCAAATGCTCAAGCAGATGCCAGGCGCGAATCTTGTCGCCCTTGTTGGGTGGGTAAGGAATCCGGTGGGCAAGAAAGAGCAGGTCCGGCATGTGACAGGGCTGAGACCTTCTTCAACCAAGATTCTTGACGATGTAGGGGCCAAGAAAATTAGCCACAGGCAATGGCAGATGCTGCCAGGCGCGAATGAACAATTGATATTTCGGATTATTCGGATTGTTCTCCGGCAGCCGCTCCGCTTTCACCAGGTGATAGCGGTAATGCAGCATTTGCGGCTCAAAGCCCCAGTTGCGCTTGAAGTCGTAAGGCCCGGTACCGACTTTGCTGCGGCCGTAATCAAAGATGCGAATGCCGCGTTCGCAGGCGCGCCGCATCAGTTCCCAGTATTTGAAGTCATTCGCCGCCAGCCCGCGCGCGGCGAGCGCGTCTCCGGCGTAATAAGGCAGAATTTCATCACGGAAGTAAAAGCTCAATACGCCGCTGACCACCTCGCCCGCAGGGTCACGCACCAACATGACCTCACAGTCGGCGCCAAAGACTTCACGCAGCAAAGCAAAGTAGCGTTTCGGCATGGCCGGCGTGCCATGCCGGCGCACGTTGTCGGCATAAACCGAAAAAAAGCCGTCAACCCCTGTTTCCAGATCGATGCTGAGACCATTCTTGATGCCCTTGCGTACCATCGCGCGCTGCTTGCGTGGAATCGCCGCCATGTTCTTTTCGACTTCCGGATCAAGCACCTTGCGGAACGTGACATACAACTCGCTGCCCGGCCAATCGGTGTGCGCCGGGGCGTCGCGATCGCGATACTCCAGATGTCCGACGCCAAGTTCCGCCGCCAGAGCCTGCGCCCGTTGATCAAGTTGCCGGCGCGCTTCCGTCGTTGCGGCAGCAATGCCGCCATATACGCAAAACGGACTGGCGATCAATGAATGGCCGAACAAGCGGCTCTTGATCTCAGCCAGTGGCAGCACGCCCTCAATGACACCATCCCGCTCGGCAATCAAAAAATGCGTGCGGTGGCCGTAAGCCTTTTGAATGACCTGACGCCAGCCAAAACGATGGAAAAAGGTGGCTTCCGGCAGCGCAAATACAAACGCATCCCAAGCGCCGGCATCAGCTTCTTCGGCCGCACGAATGATCAAACTCATGACTTTGCCGGCGCGATCGAATCAGCTGCGAGTTCAACTGCATATACCTGGTCCGCGCGCCCCCAGCTGAAGTCGCGGCAAAGTCGATCAATCTTGGCCTCCATGCGGCCAAGATTGACGTAGTGGCGAAACCGGCTTTTCAGCGGTGCGCCCGGCACACGCGGCTGCTGCGGATCGATTTCCCAGGGATGGAAATAAAACATGGCGGGACGTTTATCGTCGCCATTGACGCGCTTGATCAGCCATTTCGACGCAGCGTAGGGCAGCAAACGGAAAAATCCACCGCCCGCCGCCGGTAGGTTGCGACCGCGCCATTTGACTGTGGTCGGCGGCATTTCGAGCAATGCGGTGCACTGTTCCGGACGATACGGAAAACGCGGCGCATCCGGCATGCCGTAGTGATCATGCGCAATGGGGTAAATGCTGGAACTGTAACGATGGCCGGTTTCAGCCAGGACATCGAGTGCCCACAGATTAGCGAGGCCAATCGAAAAACTCGGTGCCCGATAGCCGTTGACCGCATGCCCGGCAATATCTTCCAGCAATGCCTTGGCGCGAGTCACGTCTTGCCGAAACTCGGTGTTGGTCAGTGCGCTGGCGCGCTGATGACCATACCCATGGCTGGCCAATTCATGGCCGGCATCGACAATGCCACGCACCATCTGCGGGTAACGTTCCGCGATCCAGCCCAGGGTAAAGAATGTCGCCTTGATCTGATGCCGCTCGAACAAGGCAAGGATGCGCGCGATGTTCGCCTCGACACGGCATGGCCATTTCGGCCAATCGGCGCGCGGGATGGTGTGTTCGAAAGCGCCGACCTGGAAGTAATCCTCCACATCGACACTCATGACATTGGTGATTTCCGGATTACGCAAGAGAAACTGCCATTAGATCAGCGCACATCCGTTCAGCGCACATCCAGCCAGGCTCGCAACGCAAGCGCGATGCGGTCTGCCGCCTGACCATCCCATAATTCGGGAATACGGCCACGTTTGCCACCGTTCTCCAGAATATCGGCAAGGCACTGCATAATTTTTTCCGGATCCGGGCCCGTCAGGGTATTAGTGCCTTCAGCAATGGTAATTGGACGCTCAGTGTTTTCCCGCAACGTGATACAGGGCACGCCCAAAGCCGTGGTTTCCTCCTGAAGGCCACCGGAATCAGTCATCACGACGGTTGCATCCCGGGTCAAACCGAGCATTTCCAGGTAGCCCTGCGGCGGCAACATGCGCATGCCCGGACGTTTGAGCAAATCGGCAAAACCAAAGCGCTCGGCAGTAGCCTGGGTGCGAGGATGAATCGGGAAGACGACATCCATTTTTTCAGCGACCTGATTGAGCATCTCCAGAAGGGCGCGGAAAGTGGCTTCATGATCGACATTCGACGGCCGATGCAGAGTGACGACCGCATAGCCCCGCACGGGTTTGCCACCCAGCGTTTCAGCAGCATCAACCGCACGCGCCAGATGTGCGCGCAAGGTATCGATCATCACATTGCCGGCAAAGTGCACGCGTTCTTCGGCGATGCCTTCACGTTGCAGATTTGATAGCGCGGAACGTTCGGTAGTGAACAGCAGGTCGGAAATCTGGTCGGTCAGCACGCGGTTGACTTCTTCCGGCATGCCACGGTCGTAGCTGCGCAAGCCGGCTTCAACGTGAATCACCTTGACGCCTTTCTTGGCCGCCACCAACGCGCAGGCAATCGTCGAATTGACATCCCCAACCACCAACACCGCGCGCGGCTGTTCGACATCCAGCACCGGTTCGAAGGCCCGCATGATCTCTGCGGTTTGCACAGCATGACTGGCTGAACCGACTTCGAGATTGACATCCGGTCGCGGAATGCCGAGTTGCTCAAAAAAACTATCGCTCATCGCCGGATCGTAATGCTGGCCGGTATGCACCAGCTTGGCGGCAACGCCATGTTTGGCGAAAGCCGCCATGATCGGCGCAATCTTCATGAAATTCGGTCGCGCACCGACGATGCAGACAATCTCGGTGCTCATTCGCGCGGTGCTCATTCGTTTTCTTTCCCCGATGTCACCGTGTAAAGCACCTTGCGAACCAAAGGAATCAAACGATTGATGGAACGCTCCATCGAGGTCAGGCGCGTCTCCAGGTCTTCCGCCAGCGTGGTTGAAACAGCACCTCCGCCTGATGCGGAGGTGCGCACATGCTCCATACTCGCGCTTGCTTGAACATGCCGCTGCGCATGTGGCTCCTGATGATGCACTTCCTGGCGTAGATCGCTGATCACTTCCTGCACGGCTCCGGCGTCGAGCACATTGCGCTCCTCCAGATAGCCAAACAGCAGGATCCGGTCACACAAGGTGTTGATACGGCGTGGCACGCCAGCGGAAAACTGGTGAATGATATCGAAGGCGTCTTCGCTGAATGTCGGATTACCTTGCCAGCCGACAGTATTCAAGCGGTGCACGATGTATTGAATGGTTTCGGCACGATCAAGCGGGCCAAGATGATAGGACGCAATGACCCGCTGCCGCAGTTGCAGCATTTCCGGACTCTGGATGGTGTCGCGGAATTCGGGTTGTCCGAGGAGAAAGCTTTGCAGTAGAGATTTGTCGTTCTCGTGGAAGTTGGACAGCATGCGCAACTCTTCCACCGCGCGATGGTTGAGGTTTTGCGCCTCATCCACGATCAACAAAGGTCGCCGGTTTTGCCTGACCGCAAGCCGCAGATAATCCTCCAGACTCTTCAGCAAGGCAGACTTGGTCAACCCCTCCGCTTGCAGGCCAAATGCGGCAGCGACGCTGCGCAAGGTGTCTTCCGCATCCAGCTGGGTGCTGACCAGTTGACCAATCAGATAGCTGCCGTTTTCCAGTTTCTTGAGCAGGCTCTTGACCAGTAAAGTCTTGCCAGCGCCCACGTCACCGGTAATGACGATGAAACCCTCACCGAGAGAAAGTCCATATTCAAGATAGGCAAACGCCCGCTTGTGGCCCTTGCTGGCAAAGAAAAATCGCGGATCTGGATTGAGCTGAAACGGTTTGTCGCGGAGTTGGTAATAGCTTTCGTACATGGTTAGAAGCTCATGTTGAGTCTGGCCGCCACGGAATTCTCGGCGTAACCACCGCCAACCTGGTTGGATTTTCGTTGCTGATGACGCGCTTCAACACTGCCGGAAACTTTAGGCAGAAATTGATGTGTCGCCAACAAAGTGAGGTTCCAGAGATCATCCTCGCGCTCAGGCGAGCCACTGATTTCGTTCCGGGAGACGCTGCCTGAGAGCGTAAAAGTGGTGTGAGCGGCCGGGCGTAGGCTCCAAGATGCCTGGAGACCAAGTGTAGTATCGCTGCCACCAACCAAACTCTGGTATTCACGCCGAGTATCAAACAGGCTGAGCAGCCATGTATTGCGCCGTAGGGAATACCCTACGGTCCCGATCAGATTTTTTGACAAATAAGTTTGATTAAGTTGTGCTTGGCTTGGCGGTCCGGACGAGCGAAAAAATACACAGGTGACCGGATCAGATGGAAGTTTCCCGTAGGGAACAATTTCTATTGTTTTGGAGATTGGACAGTAATAAGCATTTTGCACCCCTGAATAGTTCAGGTACTGCTGTTGCGACGTCGTCAGATCATCGCTATATCGCAAACTCCAGTTCGTTTTGCGCGTCCGATGCGCCAGGTCTAATGAATAAGAACGTCCATAGGCACGTTCTCCCATCGAAGCTGCCATCGAAGTGCGCGATGTCGGGTTCAGCGTCAGCTTTCCGCTGATAAAGCTGCCGTTATCGGAATCGTTGTACAAAACATCCATCGAAACCCGACGACTCGGGGTGTAGAACATACCAAGACCATAAGAGGAATAGTCTCCAACGCTGGTGCTGGCACCAGTGAAATCATTCTTCTCCATGCTTGCCTGGGCCAACAGGCCCAATTTGCGCGACAACCGATAACGCGCATTGGCGGAGGCGGACTCACTGCCGTTATCGCTTGTGCTTGTGCCACTGTTACGCGTATCCGACTTGGAGTAATTGGCCCCCCAGGAAAGCGACGAAAAGTAATTACCACTGACCGCGTTCAATTGATAGCGCGTGCTGTTGGTATCCGATACCGAGGAATCACCAATAAACACGCCATCCTGCGTCAGTCGGGCTTCCACTGTTGCCGCCGAACCAAAACGATGTTTGATGTAAGGGCTCAAGCTGTAAGACCCAACCGCAGTGGTATTCCCCGAACCGACTGCATCGCCCAGACCACCAGCATCAGCAAGACTCAAGAGTTGATGCGAGATACGCGCTGCGGCATCAAGAAAGAAAAAATCCTTGGCCAATTCCAAGCTTGCCTGACCATTCAGGTTATGACGGACATCATTCTGATCAGACTCGCTGGCATACAGCAGGCCTTGCAAGCTGTAATCGACAGCGACCTTGCCCCTTCCGCCAGCACGCGATGCAGAAAACCGTGGCGTGATCTCGGTGATCCAGTCGGAATCCGTCTGACTGTTCGGCGCCAAATCGACGTTGTCGGAAAAACGTTCCGACAACGCAATACCAGACGTGAATTTCCAGTCCCCAGCCCAAACCGGTGCAGTGGCCAGCAGACAAGCCAGCAAAAAAATCCTTTTATTGCTTGCTGTACTCGCCATAGCCGCCATAACCGTATCCATAGCCGTAGTAATCGCCACCCGCTGTGCGAGCTGGTGCCTTATTGAGAACCAGACCGACATGCTGACAATCGACCAGATGCGCAAGCGCATCCTTGACTGCCTCTTGCGGAGTCCGCTCAGCTTCCACAACGAAAACGATCTGGCCCATATAACTTGCCAATACCGAAGCTTCACTGGTGGCCAATAAAGGCGGGCAATCGAAAATAATGATCCGGTCCTGGTAGCGCGTGGAAATATCTTCCACAAACGCCTTCATCGAACTGCTTGCCAGCAATTCCGTGGCATGCGCGAACCCTTTACCCGAGGGCAATACGGTCAACTTGGCGATGTCGGTCTTGATCAGCACATCGGCCAATTCAACCTTGGGATCACGCAATACATCCAGCAACCCCAAATCTGCTTTCAGACCAAGATAACGCACCACGGAGGATTTGGTCACATCGGCATCCACCAGCAGCACGGTGCTTTCAAGCTCGGTGGCCATGCTGATAGCGAGGTTGATGGCCGTAAATGATTTGCCCTCGCCCGGCACTGAGCTGGTCACCATGATCAGGTTCCCATTCCGCACCGGGGGATTGCCGCCTTGACCAAATGCGTTGATCAACAAAGGGCGCTTGATCAAGCGATATTCCTCGGCAATCCGGCTGCGGCCGGCATCCGGCGTCAGCGCACCCGCCAATTTCAAGCGAGCCAGATCGACCATGCCACGCTGACTGCCGATGATCGTAGCAGGACCGTCATCATCATCCAGTTTGGGTGATTGACGATACGGCTGCTGTTGCTGATGTGGCTGCTGTGGCTGCTGTGGCGGCTGCACCCGGTTGAATGAGGCCTCGGCGCGCTCAATGGCAGCTTCGATCAACCTACCCTCATCGACAGATGCGGATACACGCGGCGCGGATTGAATCACAGTTGGGGCAGGGTCCGAGGTACCCAATTTGCCAGCTGCGCGTTCGATGATGCTCATATCGACTCCTGGCCTATGCCGCCGGTGAAAGAACGAGGTAGTAGATGATCTGTGCCAGCAATGCCATGCCTAACGCTGAACTACCTGCCAAGAAAGTCAGATTTGAACGACGTCTCTTGCTCTGCGCCTGTTCGGTCTTGATCATTGAAACCATGCCAAGCAGGGGGAAGCTGGTCAGATCAAGCAATTGACGCCGGTTATCGATACTGGGCCGTAATTGCGACAACAGGAATGCAAGCGCGATACCAAAGCCAATGCCGAGCAAAGGCACAGCTGTCACGAATAGTGGGCGATTTGGCCATGCCGGTTTGTTGGGTACACGTGGCGGATCAATCACCCTGAATTCAACTGCATCGGTTTTGCTTTCAACCTCGCTGGACATCAGCACAGTCTCGCGACGCGTCAACAAAGCGGTATAGTTTTGCTTCAATACGGCAAGGTCACGCTGCATTTGAGCGAAATCATGTTCAATGACCGGAATCCGATCAGCCGAACCGAACAGTGCATTCCGCTTGCCTTGCAATTGCTTGACCCGCGCTTTCATAGCAGCCTCATTCGCATCGGCTTCCGCAATGGCGACAGAAAGCTGCTGATAAACCGGGTTCTGCGCTTTTATTGCGCCCTGCGGCTGCGCCTTCAACTCGTCGTCTTCACGCTTTTTCTGCTCCAGCAGACGATCGATCAACTGCTTGATACGCGCAATCTCCGGGTGCAGATCGGTATAACGCAAGCGCAGGTTATCGATTTGCGACTGCAATGCAGAAATCCGGCTATCCAAGGCGGAATTGGTCACCCCACCAGGGGCCGGCATGCTCAGCACTTCTTCCTGATCTTCCAGTTGCTGCTGCAACTGAATCTTGCGGTTGGATGCTTCTTCCAGCTCCAGCTTGGCCTGTTCGAGCGCCAGATCCATCGAATTCAGCTTTGAGTAAAAATCCCCACCTTGTCCCGGCATCGACTTGATATTGCTCAACTTGAATGCCTCAAGTTCCTTTTCTTTTTCCAACATTTTGGCTTGGTAACTAGCCAATTGATCCTCAAGGAATTTCTGGGTAGTAGAAATATTCTTGCGCGCACCGCCGAGACTGCTTTCAGTGAAGATTGTCAGCAGTGCCTGAACGACCCGCTTGGCGACATCAGGATTCGTATTCTGATACTTGATGGTGTACAGATTCTCCCGATCACTACCCGCCAAACTGATCGCCTTTGCCAGGTCGTTATAGAGAATTTCCTGTTGCTTGGGCGTTTTCGCGCGCAGATCCAAATCAGTCATCCGCGCCACTTTTTCCAGATTGGGCCGGCTTGCCAACGTGCGAGTCACCATCGCGATCTGCTGCCCGGTATTTGGCTGGACCGCAAGCCCGGACATCAGAGGTGCCAATAGTGACTGTGTATCAACGTAAACACGCGCCTCTGCTTCGTAGCGGTTTTCCAGAAAATAAACGTAAACCCAACCCACCAAGGCGACAAGCCAGGCTGTACCCAGCACGACCCAGCGTTTTCGCCAGATCGCCCGGAGATAGCCAAATATCTGCTCAAATGCTTCATTCATCCGAACGAACTCCCGGCGCGATTAAATACCCGCATAAAAAGGTCAGAACCAGCTTTCCGGGATGATCAGGACATCACCTGGTCGCATATCCACATTGGCCGAAACATCACCGCCCTTAAGCAGATCTTCTATCCTGACGCCAAACTGCTGCGGCTTGCCGTCAACCACACGCAGGATGCTGGCCTTATTGCCAGCTGCAAAATCGGTGATGCCGCCGACGGCGATCATCAAATCCACCAGCGACATGTGCTCGCGATAGTTCAGCGCTTGTGGCTTTGCCGCCTCGCCGAGGACTCTGATCTGCTGACTATAAGGTCCGACACCACCGCCCACCATGACAGTCACAACAGGATCCTGAAT
>CAMDHJ010000055.1 GCA_945897865.1 Tepidiphilus sp. J10 | reverse complement strand
TTCGTTTGTGCGCTAGAGCGCGGAACGAAGGAAGATCAGCGAATCTGGGTGGACACGAAAGGCAACGCTCGAAAAAAGCAGCGATGGTAACGCAATTTATATGCGCGACCCGCACCCGGATGAATCTGCGTCTGGTTCAGTGCCCGCTTAAGAAGCGATCGCATTGAATCGACAGGAAAATACGATGAACCTCAACCATGCCCCAGCCGCTCAGCGACATCAATAAACACGCCGACTGATCCCCTGTACTGCATTGCCGCTGTTGTCTGTCCCGAACACAAGGATGGTCCGGCGGGGTTTATCCCCCGGGGTGCGAGAGCGCTGGGGTGAAACATGAAACGTATGTTGTTCAACGCGACGCAGGCGGAGGAGCTCCGCGTCGCCATTGTCGAAGGCCAGAAACTGGTCGATCTCGACATTGAATCCGCCAACAAGGAACAGCGCAAAGGCAATATCTACAAAGCCATTGTCACGCGCGTCGAGCCTTCGCTCGAAGCCTGCTTCGTCAATTACGGCACCGACCGGCACGGTTTCCTGCCGTTCAAGGAAATTTCCCGTTCCGCCATACCCGGCGCTGAGAAAGGTGATTTCAGCCGAGGTCGCATGCAGGACATGCTCAAGGAAGGTCTTGAGCTGGTGGTGCAGGTGGAAAAGGACGAACGCGGCAACAAGGGCGCAGCGCTGACCAACCAGGTCAGCCTGGCTGGCCGTTATCTGGTTCTGATGCCGAACAATCCGCGTGGTGGTGGTGTGTCGCGCCGGATCGAAGGCGAAGAGCGTAACGAACTGCGCGATGCCTTGGCGCAACTGGAAGTGCCGGCCGGCATGAGCTTGATCGGCCGCACTGCCGGCATTGGCCGTAGTGTCGAAGAATTGCAATGGGACTTGAACTACCTGTTGCAACTTTGGACCGCCATCGATGGTGCTGCCAAAGGCCAGACCGGCGCGTTCCTGATCTATCAGGAATCCAGCCTGGTGATTCGCGCCATCCGCGATTACTTCACGCCCGATGTTGGCGAGTTGCTGATTGATGAACCTGCAATTTTCGAGCAGGCGCGGCAGTTCATGGCGCATGTGATGCCGCCCAACGTGCACAAGGTCAAGCTGTATACCGATCCGGTGCCCTTGTTCTCGCGCTTTCAGGTCGAACATCAGATTGAAAGTGCCTTCTCGCGCCAGGTGTCATTGCCTTCCGGCGGTGCCATCGTCATCGACCATACCGAAGCGTTGGTAGCCGTTGACGTCAACTCGGCGCAGGCCACCAAGGGCAGCGACATTGAGCAGACCGCGCTCAACACCAATCTGGAAGCGGCGGAAGAAGTCGCGCGTCAGTTGCGTTTGCGCGACCTGGGTGGCCTGATCGTGATCGATTTCATCGACATGGAGAACCAGAAGAATCAGCGCGAGGTTGAAGACCGCCTGCGTGAATCGCTGCACCATGATCGGGCGCGAGTGCAGACCGGCAAGATTTCCCGCTTTGGCCTGCTCGAACTGTCTCGCCAGCGCCTGCAGCCGAGTCTGGGTGAAACCAGTTACGTCACTTGCCCGCGCTGCGCCGGTACCGGCCATGTGCGGAGCACCGAATCCTTCGCTCTGCATCTCCTGCGCATGCTTCAGGAAGAGGCGATGAAGGACAACACCGGTGCCGTGCATCTGCAGATTCCGGTTGATGTCGCGACTTTCCTGCTGAATGAAAAGCGGCATGACATTCTGGCTATCGAAGCGCGTCACCGTGTCGAAATCATGTTGATTCCGAACATGCACTTTGAAGTGCCGCGCTACAACCTGGCACGTTTCCGTCACGACCAGTTGAACCAGACCGAGCCGCTGGCACCGAGTTATCGGATGGTGGAAAAGCCGGTTGAGGTTGAGATGCAGCCGCGCAACGGCAGCGCCGACAAACCGGATCGGCAGCAGCCAGTGGTGCAAGGCATCACGCCGTCGCAGCCGGCGCCGGCGCATGTCGCACAGGTTGCAACGCCGGAAGTACCGGCAACCACTGTTAAACAGGGTCTGTTCGGGCGTCTTTTCGGCTGGTTGCGTGGTGGCAGCGAGCCGGTCGAAGAAGTCAAGCCGGTTGAGGTCAAAAAAGCCGAACCGCGACGTGAACGTGAACCACGGCGGGGACGTGATGGCCGCAATGATCGAGGTGATCGTAGCGAGCGTGGCGAGCGTGGCGAGCGTGGCGAGCGGGATAACCGTGAACCGCGCGGTGACCGGCGTCCGCGTGGCGATAAACCGGAGCGTGCTGAGCAGGTTGATCGCGCGGCACGTCCGGAACGGGTTGAAGCCAAGCCGCCGCGTGAGCCACGAGAGCCGCGTGAAGCCCGCCCTGAACGGACGGAACGTCCCGATCGCGGCGAACGTGGTGAGCGACCGGAACGCCCGCGTCGCGAACGTCAGCCGGCAGCGGAAACTGCCACGGCCATTGAGCAGGATCTGCCGTTGATTGCGCCGATCGAAGGCGGTCAGATTGCGGCCGAGTCTCCGAATGAAAACGGGGGCGAGGAGCGCGATAGCCGTCGTCGTGGCCGGCGTGGTGGTCGTGGCCGACGTGGTGAAGGACGTCCGGAAAGTGCCGGCGCGGTAGCCGAGCAGACCGTGAGTGAAATCGTGGCTGAAGCGGAAGGCCAAACGGCAAGCGCGCAAGTTAGTCAGATGATGTCGCCTGTTGCTGCTGATAGCAATTCAGCGCCGTTGGTGATTCGGATTGAAACCGAAGCTAAACCGGAAAGATCGGAAGTTCAGGCTGCTTCTGCGTCAACTTCGGGCTCAACTTCTGAGGCCGCTTCTGAACCTGCTTCGGAGTCCGCTTCGGAGTCCAGTCCACAGCCCATCCGTCAACCTGCCGCACAACCCGTGCAAGCCGAAGTCGAGTTCAAATTCGCCAACGAAGAGAAAGCGGTTGAACCCAAGGCAGTCGCCAATCAGCCGATTACTGTCGATTTGTCCGCAACCGGTTTGCAACTGGTCGAAACCGTAGCGCCAGGCGCACAAGTTGCCGAGTTTGAGGGGGCTGAGAAGGCTTCGCCATCTCGTCGGCGTCGCGGTCGTGGTGGTCGTACCAACGAGCAGACCGCTGCTGAGCGGTTGGTGATGGTGGAAACGCGTTCAGAGGACGCCGCGACGGGTGAATCGGCCAATGCCAGTGCACCGGCGGCTGAGGAAAAGCCGAATGAGTGGGGGCCACCTTCGAATCCGCGTCGTCGTCCCCGGCCCAAGTCCGAGGCTCCGACAGCTGCCGAACCACTGGTTCTGGTGGAAACGAAATCAGCAGCCTCAGAGCAGTCCCCGACTGGCTGAGGGTTGCTAAAGGGGTGTTGAAGCAAAAAAACCGGTGCTTTTATGCGCCGGTTTTTTTGTGCCCGCCAGGCCTGAGCCAAGAAGCTATTTAGCGCAGTTGCCGGCGTCGTAGCAGCGCCTACCAAGGCGCGAAGTCCAGAACAATCGCGCCTTGGTAGGCGCTGCTACTTGTGGGTGATCCGTCACTAACCTTCGTAAACGCAGTGTTACTTGCCGGCTTGGCTGGCTTTGATCTGCTTGATCAAGCCTTCGGCTGCGTCTTCCACCATGTCGAGTACCTGGTCAAAGCCGGTTTTGCCGCCGTAGTAGGGGTCGGGTACATCAAGGTCTGTAAAACGCTGGCTGAATGAGAGCAAACGGCGAATCTTGTGCTGCAAGTGTGGCGGACACTGTTCGGTCAGGATGGTCAGATTGTCCTTGTCCATCGCGAGAATGAAGTCGAATGCTTCGAAATCCTCCGCATTGACCTGTCGGCCGCGTAAATCAGATAAATCGTAACCCCGCTTGCCGGCGGCATCCTGAGCACGGTTATCCGGTGGTCTGCCGATGTGGTAATCATGTGTGCCGGCTGAGTCTATCTTGACGAGGTCGGATAAGCCGGTTTGTTTCAGCTTTTCGCGAAACACGCCTTCTGCCGTGGGGGATCGACAGATGTTGCCCATGCAGACAAATAAAATCGAGATTTTTTTCATGGAAACAGAAGGATGAAGTGTTTGTGTGTTGAAGAAAATATGTCAGGACATGCAAATATTTTCAAATGGTTACATCGAGGTTGCGGAGATGGGGTTTGATGTTGCGGCCTATCCACCCCAGGTTTTGTCAAAACTCGCGCGCCTTGTTGGTCCCGCTGCTTCCTTACCCGCATTGGAAAGTTTCGCTCAGTAGGGCTTATGAATCACTACGCCCTCCTAGCGCAATCGATGCGCTGTCAGAGCATGAAAGTATCAAAGTCCAGCCCGGATATTGCACAAACTATCATTGCCCCGCCTTCCCTGCCAAGTGGCAATGTTATGAATTTCTGAAGTCACGATTTGATTGGACGAAATCAGGAAAATTGAGGCGTCTCAAATACATTGACACGTTCCGGTCGGACAATGATAGTCGCGGTAATGGGTTGAGTTTTCTGAGTTGCACTGATCAGCACAAGGAATCGAATGGATCACTGGATTCGTGAGTTTTACAGCGCAGGGAACACGATCTTTAATGAAGGTGATTTTGGTCAAATCGCCTATTTGATCGAGCGGGGGGCTATCCGTATTTCCTCCTACCGCTCGGGGCAGGATCAGGATATAGCCCTGCTTAACGAAGGTGATATGTTCGGCGAAATCGCACTCATTGATCGTCGTGCCCGAACAGCGACGGCTACCGCCACCGAAGAAACAACCCTGATCCCCATATCACGCGATTTGGTTGTCAGCAAACTCAAGCAATCCGACCCACTGCTATCGTATATTTTGCAAGTTGTTGTCGAGCGTTGGCGGGAGTCCATGGGGGGCATTCCGCTTAAAACGGATGCACAGCTAGCTGAAGAAAATGACATCAGCAGCCTAAAAACCTTCGCTATCGACCAACTCAAGATCGCGCAAAACTTGAGCGATGCCATCGAACGTAACGAATTCCTGTTGTATTACCAGCCCGTGGTTCATCTACATAACCGCCAACTTGGCGGCTTTGAGGCACTGATACGCTGGAATCAACCCGATATGGGTTTTGTGTCACCGGTCGGATTCATTGGTGTGGCAGAAAACACCGGATTGATTGTGCCCATAGGACGTTGGGTGTTGAAAACAGCGCTCGCTGCGTTGGCTGAATTCCAGTCAGACATGGATGAACATCATCCAGGTGCGCCACGCCTGTTTATGAGTATCAACGTTTCTGCTCGACAGTTGCAGGAACAGGATGAAGTGGAAACGCTCATCGACATCATCCGTGCTTCAGGGGTGGACCCCAAACGCATCAAGCTTGAAGTCACGGAAAGTGCCTTGATCGGCAATCCGATGGTTGCAGCCGAAGCGCTCAACAAATTGAAAGAACTCGATTTATTGATCGCTATTGACGACTTCGGTACAGGCTACTCATCGCTCAATTACCTCAGCCAGTTTCCGATCGATACGCTGAAAATCGATCAGTCTTTTGTTTTTGCCATGCTTGAGCATGACGGTAGCCGACGCATTACAAAAGCGATTGCCAGCATGGCACATGACCTGGAAATGAACTGTATTGCCGAAGGTATCGAACAAGAAGCGGATATTCCAGTTTTGCAAAGCATGGGGGTGGAATACGGGCAAGGCTATTTCTTCTCAAAACCCCGTGCGCAGGAACAAGTTCAGGATTACATCAGCAAACGCGGTGGTGGTACCTCAACGGCCTGAGTTCATGTGTGCCGGGATGACAACCCCTAAGGGTTGAATTGACGTGTGGCATTTTGTGTGCATGAGTCAGCGTATTCGCGCTCTGACAAGCGCTTTAGTCGAAGCTGAATCGGGGCAAACAACATTTCCATGACTTCGCCTACAATCAACCAACCGACTGTAGTAGGTTAATTTAATGAGTGCATTAATAAACCTCCAGGCACTGCTGCCCATTGTTGCAATGACCATCATGTTGAACGTGGTGGGCTCGTGAGTACGATTCAACCCAAATCGCTTTTTCTGACATTGTTGATGGTCGGTTTTTCGTATGGCGTGTCGGCAGCCTCAGCAGATGAGACCGTATTTGCCATTCGGGGTTACGTTATTTCAGGATCATCCCTAGTCGATGCCGCAGAGATTCAAGCGGCTATGTCACCTTATGTTGGCGATAACCGTAAGTTTTCCGACATTGAGGCTGCGCGTCAGGCTATTCGTCAGCTTTACGTCTCGCGGGGGTTTTCAACCGTGACTGTCAATGTGCCTGAGCAGGAAATCAGCGACGGTCAGATCAAGCTGAACATCGTTGAGCCACGACTCTCACAGGTAAAAATCATTGGCGCCAAACACCATGACGAACACAACATTCGCCAAAGTCTGCCCGCTTTGGTGAATGGTGAGATGCCCAACTCGGTCAAGATTGCCGAAAGCCTGCGTCTAGCGAATGAGAATTCCGCAAAACAGACCCAGGTACTGTTGAAGGCGGGTAAGCAACCAGAAGACATTGAGGCATTGGTTCGCGTTGAAGATGTTGCACCGACCAAAACGTTCGTCAGCCTGGATAACACGGGTAACTCGGCGACAGGAGAGGCTCGGCTCGGAATCGGCTGGCAACAAGCCAATCTGTTCAACCGGGATCACGTTTTTACTGCGCACTTCCAGACCTCGCCCTTTCAGGCGGATGACGTCACAGTCTTGGGCTTGGGTTATCACGTCCCGTTGTACCTCCGGGCTGATTCGCTGGATTTCCACGCGGGGTATTCCAACGTGGATTCCGGCACCATCAGCAATAATTTCCAGGTCAGCGGCAAGGGGGCTTTGTTTGGGGCGCGATATAACCTCAACCTCACCAAACACAGTGATTTCGAGCACCGCATCGCTTTGGGTTTGGACTACCGCGCTTACCAGAATACGGTCGATTTTCTCGGTACACCCTTGGGTACGGACGTTACTGTCCATCCTGTTAGCGCTACCTATATCGGCCGATGGGAAGGCCGTTCTACGCAAATGAGTTTCCAGGCGGGGTTGCACCAGAATTTTGCAGGCGGCAAGCATGGTCACGATTTTGACTTCAATGCCGCCCGGGCCGGGGCTGAGGCCGACTACAGCTTGTTTCGTATAGGTGGCAGCATGCGCCACATGCTGAAGAAAGATTGGCGTATCAATGTGTCCATGGAAGGCCAGATAGGTAATGACCCCTTGGTGCCGGGTGAGCAGTTCGGCTTGGGGGGCATGAATTCTGTGCGTGGCTTTGGTGAGCGTTCAATCAGTGGAGACCGTGGATGGCGAGCCAGCATGGAGATCACCGGCCCAGACCTGGGTAAGTCAACCGGCGTTGTAGATGCCCACCTCCGACTGTCTGCCTTTATGGATGGGGGCGGTGTACAACGCCTGAACCCGCAAGCCGGCGAAATATCCCGCGCAGACATTGCCAGTGTGGGCTTGGGCCTGACATTTTCAAAAGGTGCTGGTTTCAATGCCCGTCTGAATTATGGTCACGTTGTTGACGGAGGCGGGGACAAAGACCCCGGAGATGGCCGTTTACACGCTAGCCTGGCTTGGGTGTTCTGAGGTAGATGACATGAACAAGGCGCTATATCGACTCATTTTCGACAAACGCCTTGGCATGTTGGTGCCGGTGGCGGAGAACCGTCAGGCACATGGTAAGCAGGCAGGGCTGGGGAAAAAACCCAAAACGCTTGTGCTGGTAATTGCCGCCATGGCGGTTTCTTCCGCGTTGGCCAACCCCACTGCACCTACTGTGGTGAGCGGCACTGCCAGTTTCAATCAGATCGGAAATGCGCTGACGGTGACCAACTCTCCCAATGCCATCATCAATTGGGGCAGTTTCTCAATCGGGCGAAGCGAACTCACCCAATTTGTTCAGCAAAACAGCGCTAGCGCTGTGCTCAACCGTGTTACCGGACAAGACCCGTCACAAATACTTGGACAGTTGCAATCCAACGGACGCGTTTTTCTGATCAACCCAAATGGCGTGGTGTTTGGTGCGGAGTCTCGTGTTGACACCGCCGGGCTGATTGCCTCCAGTCTGAATCTCGGTAATGCAGATTTTCTGGCTGGCAGGCTCAAATTCTCCGGTAACGGCACCGAAGGCTCCGTTAAAAACACCGGCGCAATTTCCACTTCCAGTGGCGGGCAAGTGCTGTTGATTGCCCCTGATGTCGAAAACAGCGGTGTGATCACCAGCCCCAACGGCGAAATCATCCTGGCTGCCGGGCATACAGTTGAACTGACCAACACCCTCAACCCTGCACTCCGCGTGCAGGTCACCGCGCCAGACGGGAGGGCAATCAACTTGGGCACGGTAATTGCCGAAGGTGGCCACATTGGTATGTACGGTGCAGCTTTACAGCAGGCGGGCACGCTGAATGCCAGCAGCGTTGTACGAGATGGCGGGCGTATCTACTTGAAGGCAACCCAATCCGCCTCGCTGGAAACCGGTAGCCAAATCTCGGCAAACAGCCATGTCGGTCAAGGTGGACAGGTGGAAATTGAAGCCGATGCGCTGTATAGCCAGGGTAGTGTGGCTGCAAACGGCACAAGTCTGGGCGGCACAATCAAGTTCGTAGCCCAGAAAGTACTGCAGTCGGGTGAGATGACGGCCCGGGCATCGGTGGGTGACGGTGGCCAGATCAGCCTGAACGCAGACCACTTGATTCAAACCGAAGCTGCTCTGCTGGACGCCAGCGGCGCGCAGCAAGGTGGCCGCATCCAGGCTGTGGTCAGCAATGGCGTCGATGGCCGCCTGCTGACCTCTGCCACTTACCTGGCCAACGGCGGGCAAGGTGGCGAGATCAAGCTGCTGGGTCATGAGGTGGTTTTGTTGGGCGCACACGCCAGTGCCGGTGGCATACACGGAGGCGGCTCTGTGTTGGTCGGCGGCGGTGCGCGAGGAGTAGACGCCGACACGCCCAATTCCGCCAACACCTATGTCAATTTTTCCAGCACGCTGGAGGCGAACGCCACGCAATCAGGCAACGGTGGCAACGTGGTGGTGTGGTCGAATGAAAAAACTGCGTTCTATGGCAAGGTTTCAGCGCGTGGCGGTGACGTTGAAGGCGCGGGCGGCTCGCTGGAAGTTTCCGGCAAAGCGGCTTTTCTCTTCGGCGGGCGGGCTGACGCCAGCGCACCGAACGGCGCCGCCGGTAGCCTGCTGTTGGACCCACGCAACATCATCATTGACGACAGCGCGGCTGGTGCGGCTTATTTCACCATCAACCTGGTGGATCCGGACATCAATGCGGGCGACAGGTTTGGCGACATCACGCAAGTACTGGCAAATGGCAATATTCTGGTACGAGAGCCGTCCAATGATGGCAACAAGGGCGCAGTTCACCTCTACAACGGGACTACGGGAGCATTGATTTCCTCCCTGTTTGGTGAAGTGGCAGGCAGCTATGTGGGCAGCGGTAACATCACCTCACTGAGCAACGGCAATTTCCTGATGGAAAGTCCGTATTGGAGGACGCAGAGCGATGCCGACATCGGCGCCGTCACCTGGTCATCGGCGACTGCCGGCGTCAACGGCCTGCTTTCTGACGCCAACTCTTTGGTCGGCACTGGAACCGATGATTTTTCCGGCAGCAGCATTACCCAACTGGGTAACGGCAACTTTCTGGTATTCACCCCCAACTGGAATCAGACCAATGATGGCCCACTGGGCGCGCTGACTTGGGGCTCAGGTACGACCGGTATCCATGGCGCCATTTCTTCAACCATTTCATTGGTAGGATCCAGTGGAGGCGACTTCGATGGCAGCAGTGTTGTCGAGTTGGCCAACCACAATTACGTCGTCAGCACCCCGGGATGGGAAAACACCAGTAAGCCAGCCACCGAGGCGGGTGCTGTTACCTGGGGATCCGGTACCACTGGCGCCCAAGGTGCAATCTCCGCTTCCATTTCACTTGTGGGCAGTCATGACAATGACAATGTTGGCAACGGTGGCATCACCCTGCTTGGCAACAGTCACTATGTCGTGCGTAGCGGTGACTGGTCCAGCCAGCGCGGTGCGGTGACTTGGGGTAGTGGTGCCACTGGCGTGAATGGTGAGGTGTCCTCAACCAACTCATTGGTGGGTACCACTGACGGGGATGGTGTCGGCTCCAATGAGATTACGCTCCTGCCCAATGGAAACTATGTGGTCAACAGTTGGGCGTGGGATGACGTCCTGCCCGCTGTTGTTGATGTAGGTGCGGTGACCTGGGTCAACGGTAATAGCGGCGAGACAAGCAATGCCAGCAACGTGATCAGTGACGCCAATTCCTTGATTGGTTCCACCTCGAATGACCGGGTCGGTTACGGAGGCGGCGCTGGTATTGGCGGAGTGATTCCTCTGTATGGCAGCAGCAACTATCTGGTCCGCTCGCCCAAGTGGAACAACGGCCTGGCCTCTGCAGCAGGGGCGCTCACATGGGGTGACGGCGACACGGGTGTTGCAGGCGTTGTCAGCTGGGAAAACTCGTTGGTGGGTAGCCATACGAACGACCAAGTGGGTGGAGTTTGGGGTATCACAGAGCTCAGCAACGGCAACTACGTGGCGCTCAACCCGGATTGGGATGGCGGCAAAGGCGCAGTGACCTGGGGGGATGGCTATGCGGGTGTGGCGGGTGTTGTAGATGGAAGCAACTCCCTCCTCGGCAGCATTCCTGGGGACAAGATTGGCCTGGGTGGCCTCTTTGAGGTTGGTAATGCCAACTATGTGGTGCATAGCCCCAACTGGAATAACACTTCAGGTGCCGTTACCTGGGTGGATGGCAGTACAGGCTTGATGGTGGGTGATGCAATTGGCGCCATTGCCGCATCCAACTCGCTGGTCGGGGCCGCCACTGGCGATGAAATCGGTAGCGATGGCATCACTGTATTGAGCAATGGCAACTATGTGGTCAGTAGCCCTCTTTGGGACAACGGGCTCATCACGGATGCCGGCGCTGTGACCTGGGGAGATGGCTTCAGCGGAACCGGAGGTATCGTATCGGCTACGAATTCCATGGTGGGTCAGCAGGACAATGATCATGTCGGCCTTACGCTTAATTACCTCCAGGGTGGCGTGGTGGAGTTGGCCAACAGCAACTATCTGATCATCTCGCCGGAATGGGACAAAGACGGCATTACAGATACCGGCGCCGTAACTTGGGTAAAGGGTTCGAACGGGCAAAGCAGCTCTGGATTTGGTGCGATCAGTGCCGCCAACTCGTTGGTCGGGTCGAGTGGGGACGACCGGATCGGCAGTGGTTACGCCGTTCTGGCCAATGGGAATTATGTGATCATGAGCCCGGATTGGGACAACACCGCATTCAACGCCAACGATGCAGGTGCGGTGACCTGGGGGAACGGCAACACCGGGGTTTCCGGGCCCATTTCCTCGCTCAACTCCGTGGTGGGCACTCACGCTGACGACCGGATCGGTGGCGTCTCCAGCGCCAGTCTGGCCAACGACAATTACCTCATCATCAACCCGAACTGGAATGCCGATACGGGTGCAGTGATCTGGATTGATGGTGTGAATGGCACAAAAGGTGCGGTTTCGTCCAGTAATGCCCTGGTTGGTAAGGATGCTGGTGATCAAATCGGTTCCGGCGGGGTCATCGGCCTGTTTGATAACAATCTGGTCATACAGAGCCCCAACTGGGCGAATGGACTTGCACCACAAGCTGGTGCAGTCACCTACATGCCCTCTGCCAGTGGACGTACAGGCGTTGTTTCTGCAGTCAATTCCATTGTGGGTACGCAAGCAATGGATCAGGTCGGTTCGGGGGGCGTCGTAGAACTCTTCAATGGCAACTATTTGATCTATTTGATCTTGAGTCCACTGTGGGACAACGACGGTGTCGACGACGCAGGTGCGGTCACCTGGAACGACGGCAATGTGTTCGGTGCAGTTTCGACCACCAACTCACTCGTTGGCTCCAGCAACTTCGATTGGATAGGCTGGCCGGGTTATGTCGATGTGCTTACCAACGGCAACTATGTGGTCAGAAGTCCGGATTGGGATGACGGGTTAAATACGGATGCAGGTGCGGTGACCTGGGGGGATGGAACGACTGGCACCGTTGGCGTTGTCTCCGCAGCCAACTCACTGATCGGTTCGCATACCGGTGACCGTATTGGCAACGGCAGTCTTGTCGAGTTGAGCTACTTCAATTACGACCAGAGCAATTACGTGATTTCCAGCACTGACTGGGATGGTGGCAAAGGTGCCATTACCTGGGCATCGGGTACGACCGCCACTGTTGGCACGGTGTCTTCCAACAACTCGCTGGTGGGCTCCAGCGCAGGGGATTTCTCTGGTTATGAGGGCATCCTCCAACTCACCGACGGTGCAAATACCTATACCGGCAATTATCTGGTGCGCACTACGTCTTGGGACAACGGAGCTGCCGCAAATGCCGGTTCCGTCACTTGGGGAAATGGCACGAGCGGCGTTAGCGGGGTGATTTCTGCCGCCAATTCACTCGTGGGTTCAAACACCAACGACCAAGTTGGACAAGGCATCACCCTTCTTGCCTATGGCCATTACGCGGTGAGCTCACCTATCTGGGATAACGGCGCCACCGTCAACGTCGGCGCGGTGACCTGGGGCGACGGCAGCACGGGTATCCGAGGTGAAGTCAGCAGTATCAACTCGCTGATTGGCGATACCGCCGAAGACCGAATGGGCAGCGGTGGCGTGACCGACCTGTTCGACGGCAACTTCCTGGTGGCAAGCCCGCTTTATGACAACACTGCAGTCGATACCGGCCTGGTGCAGATCTACATACCCGGCATTGCGCCAGTTCCGTTCAATAATCCGTTGCAGTTTGGGGACAGCGCAGGGGCCGATTCCACGCTGCATCCCGACCAGATTACCGCCTTGTTGAATGCCGGCACGGCCGTGGAACTGCAGGCCAACAACGACATCACCGTCAACTCGGCCATTATTGCCAACTACGGTCCAGGCGATGGCGATGTCGGTGACCTGACCATGACGGCAGGACGCAGCATCCACATCCATGCCGATATTTTTACTGATAACGGCAACTTGACGCTGACCGCCAACGAAACCGTGGCCAACGGCGTCGTGGATGACGATCGCCTGGGCGATCTGGCTGCATCGATCGAAATTGATAACGCTGCGGTGATTGACGTGGGTAGTGGTGCCGCCAGCCTGACGCTGCGTTACAGCGACGATAAAACCTACAACGATGCAGCCCTTATCCGGCTCGGCAGCGATGCCACGCTCTCGGGTAAGTTCATCCATTTGATCGCTGAAGATGGTGACATCAACGTTCAAGATGCGGCGACACGAGTGATCGGCCATACCAGCGTGGTGCTGACGGCTGACCTCGGCAATATCGACTTGTGGAATGGTGCACGGGTGATATCGCCAGACATCACAGCAACGGCTGCCGCGAGTTACAACAGCCGAAGGGACGGCCCGGCAGGCGTTCTGGAGGCAATCAACGGAAGCATTGCGCTGATGGCTCACTCTGTTCGGGTCACGCTTGCCCCTGGCGCATCCGGCTTGGTAGACATTACCGCCACTGGCGGTGACGGTATTTCTGTGACGCAGGAAGCCAGCAATCTTTACTTGAGCCATTACACCTTCTCTGGGCTGGATGGCAGCCGAATTGAACTGACTGCACCACTTGATCTGCTGATCGACGATGCCATCAACCGACCTGCGCTGGATATTTCGTTGTACGCACTAGGTGGCAACGTGGTTGTGACCGGGGACCACGACATTTCAGCCGCATCGCTGTACGTCAGGGCGGGCGAATTTGTGTTTGACAACGTTACAAGTTTCATCAATGCACCGGCCACGCTGGAGACGACAGTCACAGTGCTGAACGGCGGGCAGCTAGACCTTGACGATGCCACCCAAATGACAAGTGTCCGGCTTGAAGGCACTGATGTGGCGTTGAATGAGGCGATGTTGAATGTGAATCACCGTAACAGCACATTCACAGACTGGGTGAATGTGGGAACCGGCGGTGTCCTCAATCTGCCCGCAGGGTTAAGTAATTTGGGGCCAGGTTTCAGGCTTCAGGGCGGCATGTTGAACAATCCCGGCACGGTCATCATCGACAACAATTACGTCTGGACGTCGGGCAGTGTTAGCGGTGCCGGCTCGCTCACTTTGAATGCCGGACGCAAACTGAGCAAAATTTCCGTCGGCGACGTTGATATTCAGCAAGTTTTCAACAACAACGGCACGGTTGATGTGCAAGCGGGTGAACTCCACCTGAGCCACGGCGGTACACATACCAGCGACTTCAACATTGCATCTGCCGCCACCTTGCTGCTTGGCGATACGCACAATTTCATGGGCCAGATTGATTGGACTGGTGCCGGTCAGGTTGTATTGGATGGCACCGGCACAATGAATATCGAGAATGGTGCCAGCACTGCCACAGTCAATGTCAATTCGGATGTCACCTTTGATGTACAGGCCGGTGGCAACATTGTCGGTGACACGCTGATCAATCAGGGCACGTTCAATGTGGGTGCCGACACGGTGTCTTCAAATTTCATCAACTATGGCACTGCCAATCTTGCCGATACCACGTTGACCAAAGGTTTCACCAACTTGGGGTATCTAAGCCTGACCGGCGCTGTAACCGCAACTGCCCATTCACGGATAACCGACGGTACCGTTGATCTGAACGCCGGCGGCACGCTGGTCATGGATTCCGGGGGGCTTTTGTCCTGGTCTGGCGGCACGTTTGGCGGTACCGGCACACTGGATTTCAGCAACGGCGCCTTTGATTTCGCAGGAGAGGGGGACCGGATACTCGATAACCCCAATCTCTCGTTTGTCTTTTCCAACCTCGACTTCCCCGCAGGTTCTCTGACCCTGCGTGCCGGTTCGTTAACCTTTGACAGCGGTACGTTGGCGGCCAACCGAACACTGACATTGGCGGGTGGCACGCTGACCAACAACACCGATCTGACGGTAGCCGGAACCTTCAACCTGTTTGATGGCAACTATGCCGGCGCGGGTGACCTCAACAGCACTCCTACAGGTTTCATCAATTTGCCGGCAGACAGTACGGTTTTATGGACCAATACTGGCGATCTGACCAATGCCGGCATGCTGATGCTGTCCAACACCACATTTGCCGGCGCGCTCACCAACGCCAGCACTGGTAGCATGAACCTGGGCCCCAACCTGATCTTGACGCAAACGGTAGACAATCAAGGTGCACTTGAATTGGTGGCGGGAACGACAGCCTTCCAGAGTGGGCTGACTCAAACAGCAGGTTCGACGCGTCTGAATGGTGGCGATATCGAGGGTGACGTGACCCTGATGGGAGGCACTTTTGGCGGCAATGGTACGGTTACCGGAGATGTCGTCATCAACAACACAGTCACCCTGTCGCCCGGCGGGTCGCCAGGCACAATCAACATTGTCGGCAATCTCACGCTCAATCCACTTTCTACAACGTTGATCGAACTGGGGGGGACGGCACAGGGCACAGACTATGACTTCCTCAATGTAACGGGTATCGCGACGCTGGATGGCGAATTGAATGTGGCGTTATGGGGAGGATATTTCCCGGCGCTGGATACCCTTTACACCCCGTTGATCGCCAATGCCGTGGTTGACAGCTTTGCTTCTGAAATGCTCCCGAGCATTGCCTACAGCGTGATCTACAACCCGTCGTCATTCGATATCAATTTCAACCAAGCCTTCGCGGGGCTGCCGCCGCCGGTGGTGCAGCAAATTGTAAGTTTTGAAAACCTGTTGGGTTTGATCGGCATTCAAACACCTCAAACCGTGCTGGCAGGCGAGGGGGCGGCGCCGGATTTGCTGACTGTGGGTATGGAGAATCTGGCCAGCCTGTTGGATGCGCAATCCAATAGCAATCAAACAGGCATGAATGGCTTGTTCAACGATCTTATGAATCAAGCTGATCTACAGGGATGGAACGATGAAAGCCGTCTGGTCTGCCGTTAACTTATTCTGGGTGCTGGCGTTTTGCCTGCTGGCGCAGGCAACGTGGGCGGCAGGCGAGGCCGCAGTTGTGCTGAGTGTTTCCGGAACGGTTGCGGCACAAGGCGCGAATGGAAAGATTCGCACCTTGGCCAAAGATTCAACGGTTGATTCCGGGGATGTGGTGACGACGGAGAAAAGCAGCGCGGCTCGTCTGCGCTTTAGCGATGGGAGCACAGTCATTCTGCGTCCAGGCAGTCGATTGGTGATTGAGAAATACCGCTTTGATGAAGGTCACCCCGACGCGGATTCGGCCGTACTGAATCTGGTGAAGGGGGGCTTGCGAAGCGTTTCCGGACTGGTAGGCAAACGCGGTAACAAGGATGCCTATCTAACCAGGACACCGGCAGCCAACATTGGTATTCGCGGCACGGACTTTGCCCTGCTTCTCTGTGAGCAGGGCGATGCAACCTGCGCAGTAGCGTTCAAACAAGAAGTCATGGATGCCATTCCGGGCCGCATCCAGGGAGAAATTCCCGCCGGGCTCTATCTTGCCGTTTTTGAGGGCATGATCATTGCCGGCAACCGGGCCGGGGAGAAACTGTTCCCCGCAGTCAAGGCGGGTTATGTGGCCAACTTTGACACCCTGCCTATCGAATTGTCGGATGACCCCGGAATGGGCCTGCTTTTCCCGATCCTGGGCAATCTGCCGGGTTTGGATGATCTGCTTGGCGAGGGGCAATCCCAAGGCGCATGTCTGGTGCGCTGACGCTGCACCGACCAAACGATGCAACGGAAGAAACTGACTTTAGGTTGGCTCATTCCGGTCTTGATCGTTTTGTTGGGGTTGGGTCTATACCAGATTGACCCGCTGTTTACGCAAGTATTGCGTAACAACCTGTTTGACCAGTATCAGCGCTGGGACAACCCCCCTTACCAAGATGCGCCGGTTCGAGTGGTTGACCTTGACAATGAAAGCTTGCAACGCATTGGCCAGTGGCCTTGGCCACGCAGCAAATTGGCTGAACTGGTAGAAAAACTTCGCGATGCCGGCGCGGCATCCATCGTATTCGATGTGGTCTTTGCTGAAGCTGACCGCACTTCACCCGCCATGATGGCGAATACCTGGACGCAGGCTCCTTTGGCACTGCGCAAGCAATTGATGGCCTTGCCCGACCATGACATCACGTTTGAGCAGGCGCTCAGCAAAGGGAAGGTGGTTCTTGGCAATATGCCTGAGGATCGAATAAGGAGCCGCTACGAACTCGCGCGGCCTTTCGAAGTAGTGGAACTCGGACCTTCGTCATTACCGTATCTGCATGGCTATGGAAGTAGTGTTGGCGCCTTGCCCGGCTTTCAGGCCGCTGCTGCGGGCAATGGCGCGGTGAGTTTTTTTCCTGATGCCGATGGCGTTGTGCGCCGTGTGCCCTTGATGGTGCGGGTTGCTGATCAAACCATGCCTTCACTATCCGCCGAGGCTTTGCGTGTAAGCCAGCATGCAAGTGACTATGTGGTCACCGTCTCGGAACAGCCGGGTGCCGGTATTGAAGCGGTTTTGATTGGCGACCTGAGCATCGCAACCACCAGAGAATGTGAGATGTGGGTGCGTTTTACGCGCGGTGGTCACAAGCGTTATCTGCCAGCCTGGAAGGTCTTTGCGGGTGAGATTCCGCAAGACCAGATTGCAGGCAACATCGTGTTGATCGGCACTTCGGCAAAGGGGCTGATGGATCTGCGCTTCAGTCCCTTCAAGCAGATTATTCCCGGGGTGGAGGTGCATGCACTTGCTTTGGAACAAGTCCTGGCGGGAACCCCGTTGATTCGCCCCAACTGGGCCATCGGTCTTGAGGTTCCACTGTTTATCGTGGGCGGTCTGTTGGTGGGGTTTCTCGCCTTGCATTCGGGGGCGCTGGTATCTGCTGCCTTGGTTCTGGTGATGCTTGCGGCTACCGGGTGGGGCGGGTGGGTGGCCTACTCAAAGTACAGTTTATTGCTCGACCCGAGTTTTCCTGGCCTCATCATGTTGCTGGCCTTCGTGTTCGGCAGCTTGTATCACCACACCCAGAGCGAGCGTCGCCAGCGCTGGGTGAAGCAGGCTTTTTCACGTTATGTGTCGCCCAACCTGGTTGCCTATCTGGTCGATAAACCGGGTGCGTTGGAGTTGGGCGGACAACGGCGTGAATGCAGCTTTATCTTTACCGATCTGGCTGGATTCACCAATCTGATGGAAAAACTCGACCCGGTTGTCGCCGTGGGTTTGTTGAATGCCTACCTGGATAACATGATTCGCATTGCCTTCGAGCATGAGGGCACGCTTGACCGTATCGTCGGCGATGCGGTGGCTATCATGTTCTCTGCCCCGGTTGAACAAGCAGACCATCGTCAACGCGCTCTACGTTGCGCCGAGGCGATGCACGTTTTCGCCATTCAATACGCTTTGGATGCGCAGGCAACCGGTGTGCCCTGGGGGGCCACGCGGATTGGCATTCACACCGGGGAAGTGACCGTGGGCAACTTTGGCGGCACAACCATCTTTGATTACCGGGCGCTGGGCGATCCCGTGAATACGGCCTCTCGACTGGAAAGCGTAAACAAGCAACTGGGCACACTGGTTTGCGTTTCGGAGGCAACCCTATCGGGCTGCCAAGGTGTAAAGGTCCGGCCTGTGGGCAAATTGGTGCTGAAAGGCAAAACAGAACCCCTGATGGTTTATCAACCCTTGTTTTCTTCGTTGATTGCTTTACCCAGTCCGGATCAGGAATACGCTCAGGCTTATGCACAAATTGCGCAGCAAATGCCCGAGGCTGAGGCCACCTTCGCCAGCCTTGCACAGACACGCCCTGATGACCCGTTGGTCAAATTTCATCTGAACCGATTGATCTCCGGTCAAACCGGAGACGTCATCATTTTTTCATCCAAGTAGGTTGGCAGTAAGCCGTCAGCCCGACTGCTCAGGCGTAATCAAATGGAGCGCGCCTGCTGCCACGGTGCCGGTTTGCGCACCGATTCCCAGACCGGACTCTGCAACGTCAGCGCCAGTTGCCGCGCCAGTTCCAGCATGCCGGTGTAGCCCTCGTAGCCGAATTCGCGTTCCTGGTTGATGTCCAGGAACGGGATGCGTGCTTTCAGGGCAACATACATGTTGCGACCGCCGGCGATCAGGATGTCGGCGTTGTATTCCTTGAATACGCCGAGCAGCGCCTTCGGGCTGCCGTCGGAGAGCATCTTGGCGTCTTCGCCCATCAATTCGCGGATGCGCGCCTTGTCTTCCTCGGTCGATTTGCTGGTGCCGGTGGCCACGACGATCATGCCCAGATCCTGCAAAGCGGAAACGACAGACCAGGATTTGACACCGCCGGTATTGAGCAGCACGCGCTTGCCCTTGAGCCGCTGGCGCCAGGGTTCTAGTGCGGCGTCAATCTTGGCTTCTTCACGCACGATCATGGCTTCCGTGCGTGCCGTCAGCGATTCGTCACCAATGATGCGGGCAAATTCACGGAAAGCATGCGAGGTGTCGGTGACGCCGTAGAAACTGCCCTCAAAGAACGGTACCTTGTATTGAGTTTCCAGCTTGCGCGCCACATTCAACAAGGCCTTGGCGCAGACCACCATGCTGACCTCGGCGCGGTGCATGGTCTGCACTTCGTGAAAGCGCGCATCGCCGGACAGCGAGCCGAGGACACGCAGGCCGAGTTCGTCGAACAACGGCAGCACATGCCAGAACTCGCCGGCAATGTTGTACTCGCCGATCAGGTTGACGTCATGCACGTTGATGCCGGGGCGTTGCGCTTCGGGGGGCACGGGATCGGGTTCGCGGGTACCGATGACAAACTTGAACATCGACTCGCCAGCAATGCGGTTGCCCAGGTTCTTGGTGCCGTAGAAACCGGCGCAATCGACCGGCACCACCGGCGTGCCCCAACGTTCGGCGGCAGCCTTGCAGATTGATTCGACATCGTCGCCGGTCAGGGCCGGCACACAAGTGTTGTAGACGAAAACGGCAGCCGGAGATTGGCTGTCGATGGCTTGTTTGATGGCATGAAACAAGCGCTTTTCGCCACGACCCATGATCACATCCTGCTCGGTCAGGTCGGTGGTCATGCCGATTTTGTAAAGCGTCGGGCCGCTGGAACGGGTGCCTCGGTTATCCCACGACGAACCGGCGCAAGCGATCGGACCATGCACGATATGCGCGACATCGGCGATCGGCAGCAATGCGATCTGGGCGCCGTCAAACGAGCAGCCGCCGGCAGTGGCGCCGGGCTTGGGCCGCGCGCAGCCAGATTTCGATTTGGTGTTGTGGGTACACGCTGGTTCGTTCAACAGTTCGGCAATTTGCTTGGCTTGCATGGCGCGGCTTTCTGATTGCGGTGATCAATGTGTTGCAAGCGCTGTGCCAGCGAATGGCTTTCTTCCGCCATTCCCGCGTATGCGGAAATCCAGTGCGTTCATCTACTTGTTTTTGAACGGAATTTCATTCTGTGAACTGGATCCCCGCAGGCGCGGGAAAGACGAATGGGGAAGCGGTGTCCGGCTACGCTTGTCGCAAAGCCGACAGGCTTTTGTCGCATCCATCCTGAATGTGACCGTTCAGATTGAATACGGCTTGCGCAGCCAGCCATAAAGCAGTGCGGTATCCAGATCACCCAGATAACCGAAGCCGGCTTCGATGTCGTGCAATGCGGTAAAGGCCATATTGCGTGGCGTCAGGCCGCTGGTGACCAGGTGGAAATACCAGGCGCCGCTATAGCCGGCGGCGCGATCGAAAGCCTGTAACTGGCGACCGGCTTCAAGGCCGCTGAGGGCTTCGTTCCAGTGAAAGGATTTGAGCTTGTGGGCGTGACGGGATACCGGAACGGCGCTCTGCAATACGTTGTTGTAACGGTCATGATGTTCACGCAGGCCGATGATCCAGTGCTCGCAGAAATGCTTGCCGTTAGTGTCGGCGCGACTGGTGCGCCATTCCTGCATGAAACGGCTCAAGGCATGCAGATCGCCAATAGGCGACGGCAAACGTGAAACAACCTGCTTGATGTCGGTCAGGCGACGGAATTTGTAATACGGCTTGCCGACGATCTGCGCCGGAACCACAACCGGTTTGATCGGATCGCTCAGTTCCTGCTCATCGCCCGGCGGCGTGGCGGCATCCCACAATTTGCGGTCCAGCACCTCCTGCAATTCCTCAATTTCCAGTTGCAGGAATTCCTCCGGGTCCGGGCCGTATTGGGCCACGAAATAGTGGGTGCGACCGGTATGGCGGGTGACCAGCAGTTCGTTTTCGCCATGGCGGTCGAGAAACTCATTCAGATCGTCATCGCAATCAGCCAATTCTTCCGTCAACCAGACATCCAGATTGTCGGCCACGCGTTCGCCGTCGCTGCGGATCAGGCCACCGGCGCGATACCAGCCACCTCGGGTCATTGCAAATCGACAGGGACATTCCGGGATCAAGCGTTCGGTGACGGCGAGCAGACTGGCCTGGTGCGGGCTCGGCGCGCTGGCCTCGATCTCGGCGATCAGCCGTTTGACGGTGGCTTCATCGGGGACGCAGCGATTCATGAGGTTTCATCCTGTTTCAGAAAATTTTCCAGACGGCTGCGCACCACTGCCTGCACATCCGGTTCGGGGTCATCGATCAGTTCGGCAATGGCATCGACAGGTGCGATGCGCGCGGCTTCCAGACGAACCAGCCAGTCTGGGTCTTGCAGCAAATCGACGGCGTCGTCCGGAAATACACGGGCGGCGACGATGCGTCGCACCTCGGCCTCGTCATCGGCCGCCATGCGCTTCAAAGCAAAGGCCGGCAGCCGGCGCGCCACCGCCTTGCGCACTTCGCGATCGACATCGTGCGTCATGCGTGGCAGCCGGCCATGCGGCAGGCGTTCGGCAACATGCTGGCGCACCAGATAATCTTCATCGTCCATCATGCGTTCAAGTTGATCCACCGGCAGCCGTGCTGCAACGGTAATGCGTACCTCGCGGTCCGGGTCATTGCATAAGGTGGCAAGTTGCGCCAGCGGCAAACGAATGGCAACCGCCCGCCGCACGACTTCATCGGCATCGTGTGCCAGCTCGGCCACCCGTTCCAGCGCCACATAGCGCACCGCTATCGCACGCCGTTCCCAGAATGGATCGGTCAGACAGGCTTCGGCAAATTCAGGGTTCAGCCGCAGAAAACGATCGATCTGGCGTCCGCTATGCGCCGGCAGACAAATATCGCCAGGCACGCAGCGACCCGCCGCCAGCACGGTGTCGCGATGCGGACAGGTCGTGCAATCGGGCGGCGCGGTGGTGGCGGCAACCAGATGCAGGCTGGGACGGTGGCCCTGTTCAGGCATGGCTGAAGGCCGAGGGATGGTTAACAGTAAACATGGCTCCTGTTGCGCGGACTGGATTTTCGCTGCGGTTCGCTAGTCTGATTGCAATAGCCATGCCAATACTAAGTCCTTGTTCTGTCGAACCGGCGAGTCGATTTACCGCAGAAGCCGACAAACCAGACGCTGGAATTGTCGGGTTTGCGACAAGGTGGCGGAAGAGTCGATCATCCTGGATTCCTCTGTTGAACGAGTCCGAGTGTGGGCCTGCCAGGTCGGCTGGCAAGGCGCGACGACGCGCGGGGCCGTTTCCCGCAAGGAGGAGCAACGCGGCCAGACGGCATGGCAGGCCCGCAATCGGACTCGTAGCGGGGTCGCCTAATTGGTGAGTGTGACCGGAGGCGCGAACGCTTGCATTCTTGCCACTTCTCGAAGGCTAAGAAGCGCTCAACAGA
>CAMDHJ010000054.1 GCA_945897865.1 Tepidiphilus sp. J10 | reverse complement strand
ACGTTTCGGCCTTCGGCCTCCACTTCGGGACGAACACTCCACGCATCACTTCAGGCAATGGGGGTGTATCAGTTTTAAATCGGCAATATGGTGGGAAAGTGTGTCAATTTTGAATCGGCATTGACAAAAGGGTGCGAATTGCCCCATTCGCGGCCTCGCACAACAAATACCGGAGAATCGAATTGCCCTTGCGCGTCTTGCCGCTCTTTCGCTTGCCCGCGCTCTCATGGTTGCCGGGGCACAGCGCCGCCCAGGACGCAAAACGGTCGGCGCTGCCGAAATGCGAGAGATCGTCGCCAATCTCGATCTGGATCAGCGCCGCCGCAATCTCGTCGATGCCGGGGATCGTTTGCAACAGAGTCCAGGCCCAGGCGTAGGGCGCCATCGCTTCGCGCAAGTAGGCGTCGAGGTTTTCCAGGTGGCGTTCCAATTCACGCAGGTGTTCCCGGATTTCCTCAAACACCAATCGATGCCGTGCCGTCAGATCGCCTTCGAGCGAAGCCAGCAAGGATTCCTTCGGTGCTTTGAGGCGGCCGCTGAGTTTGATCAATTCGCAGGGCGCCAGGCCGTCAATCAGGCCATCGACCATCGCGCGGGCGGCTTTGCCGTTGATGTCCGAAACCAGTCCACCGAGTTTGATGCCGGCATCGTCCAGAATCTTGTGCAAGCGGTTGGTTTCGGCGGACCGCATGCCTTCCAGCTTGCGCCGGTAGCGGCTGACCAGACGCAGTTCGCGCAGGTCCTTGGGCGGGATGAAGCTTGGGCGAACCAGACCGTAGCGGCCCAGTTGGGCGAGCCACTCGCTGTCGGCGACATCGGTCTTGCGGCCGGGCACGTTCTTGACATGGTGAGCGTTGACCACCCAGATACGCAGGCCGACGTCTTCAAGCCGTGCGTAGACGCTTTTCCAGTAGATGCCAGTGCTTTCCAGAACGATGAGCTCGACGCCCAACTCGCACAGCCAAGCGGCCAGGGCCTTGAGGTCGCGCTTGAAGCCGCCGTATTCGCGAGTCTGGCGGGTAAGGTTGCCGGTGGTGTCCTCAATGAGGACGGTGACAACATGTTTCATGCGATGCACATCGATGCCGGCAACGCACTTGTGCAGCGTTTCCAGTTGCGATTTCATGTGCCTTCTCCAGTGACGTCCTTGGGGGAAGGGCGTTGGCGGTCAGCCCGATCAGGGTTGCCTCATGTCGGAAATCGGTGTGGGCCTCTTTACCGTGCGTCCTGCGCACTGTGTGCGCGAAACATTCGGGGGGGCGGACTGTTCGGGCCGGGTCCGGTTAGGCGACGGGGTTCGCCCGCCATACGTTTGTCGACCTCGCGTCCGCCAGCGCCCTCTTTTTATTTATGGATGATCCCAGCGCCGCTTTCATCTTCGGGGGCGAGCCGAAGGATCATGATTGGTTAGGCTCAGACGGACAAGAAAGCGAGCCTGGTTTTTAAACGACTCCAGAGCACGATCAACGCGGGGAGCAGGAGTAGTTCAAACACCTGGCCCGACAGCAAACCAGTAGCGGTGAGCAAACCAAAATGGGCTGAGGGTTGGAAATCCGAGCCGACAAACATAAGAAACTGAACCACCAGAAGTAAAGAAATTGCTACCACTGCACGGCCCGATGCCTCAAAACTCCGCGCCAGCGAGAAAACCACGCCACGGCCTTTATGCCTTCGTTCCTGATATTGATGCAGGAAATGGATGGTGTCGTCGACGGTGATACCGAGCAATACACTGGCAATCAATACGGTTGCCAAATCAAGATAGATGCCGACTGAACCCATCAAGATAAACACCACGGACAATGGCGCCAGGTTGGGCAACATGCTGATCACCGCCAAAGGGAGCGAACGCCACAAAAACAGCATGATCAGGAAAATCTGTCCAAAAGCGCCCGCGAAGCTCTGTAGTTGACCTACCACCAGCAGTTCTTGCTGATCTGAAAATATGCGGCCAAAGCCGGCAAAATCAAATTTGAGGCCGGGATAGTTTTCGCTGGCCAAGTGGGCATTAATTTTTTCGATCACTGCGTGTATTTCATTTGCCCCTTGCACATTGAGGCTCAGCAGGATTCGGCTGCGTTGAAATTCACCGTTGACCAGTTCGTTCAGATCCTGACCGTCATAAATCAACAGCAACTGACTCAATAACTTGCTGTTAGTCGGCAGAGTCCGGTATTCCGGCTCTTCACTATGAAATGCCCAGTTCATTTCCTCGATCAAATCCGCCATCGAAAAACTGCGATCCACTTCCGGCAAGGTATCGATCCAAGTCTGCAGTCGTTTCGTCTGTAGCAACGTGTCCGCATCCTTGAAGGCATCGCGTTTTGAACCATCGATGATGATTTCGAGTGTACCAATACCAACTAGACGTTCTTCGATGATGCGGGTCGATTTTGAAATGCTGTGTTCGTCGTTGAAGAACTTGAGTAGGTTGGATTCGACCGTCACCTTGAGAATCTGGGGTGCAGCCAGTCCAACCAGTAAAGCAATCCCAATCACCACTTTGCCGGCATTGCGCATGCTGAAACTGGCCAGACCATAGGAAATCCGCTTCGTCCAGGCAAAACCGGCGCTGCTTTTTGGCCAGGGACCCGTGTCATAAGCTACCAGCAAGGGCGGAACCAGGTAAAAAATCACCAGATAAATCATGATTGTGCCAAAGGCGCAGACTAGGCCAAATACCTGAATTGGCGGAATAGGTACCAGCACCAGGCTACCCATGCCGGCGATCGTGCTGAGCAGATTGAAAAACGCCGGTTTATGAACCAGTCGACTGGCATAAATCACCCGTCTCGGGCGGCGGAAGCCGGCGTGGCGCGTACGTTGCAACGCCGCGTAGAAGTGCAGCAGATTGGCGACGGTATAGGCGGCAAGCAAGGTGGGCACCATCGCGGTGACCAACGTATAAGGCTGCCCAACTGCGGAAACCAACGCGACACAACTGACCACGACTGTGCTCATTGCCACAGCGCCGATCAGCATCGGGCGCATCCGCCCCACCACCCAAAGCAGTAGTTCAAGTCCCAGCGCAAATACCAGGGGCGTGAACATGATGCTGTCTTGAATCATCGAGCGGAATTCTGCGGCATCCAACGCCACGGGTCCGGCCACCGCGACCAGACGATCGCCCAGACCTACGGAAGTGACTGTCTCGCGCACAAACTCTTCCAGCGCCACACGTTGACGGCTCTCCTCCAGTTTCTTGACCCGGACAACAACCGCCAGTACGGTGCCATCCTTGGAAGCCAGCCAGCCCGGTGCAAAGCGGTCGGTCAGCACGCGTTCACGCCATTCCGCTTCCGTGCGTTGGTCCAGATTTTCCGCATCGACCAGGCGTTCAACTGCAAATCCATCTTCAGTTGCGGCCATGTGATCAACCTGGGTGACTGACATCACGCGATCAACCACCGGGTTTTGTTCCAGCGCCTGGCTCAATTTGTCCATCGACTGCAAAACCTGGTTCGAATACAGGTTTTCGCCGCTGAACAGCGCAATCAGAAGCTCGTCATTCGGAAACTCGGCTCGAACCTCACGCTCCAGGATGGAAGCCGGCGATTGCTGCGGGTAATACAGCGAGGGGGAATTGTTGAATTCCAGCCGCCAGAGAAAAAAAGCCGCCACGATATGGATCATCACAATCAGCGCAATCGCGGTGCGATGACCGAGCAAACGCGGCTCGATCATTTTCCAGAAACGGCCTTCCGGTTCCGGGATATGCACCATATGCGGAGAATACTGTGGCACTTCCTGAATCTGTGTATCTGGTGCGCTCTTGGTTGAAGCCATTGGATGCTCTCGGAATCGAATCGGAATTCAGACGTGCCAGAAATTCTATCTACCCTGCGTTAGGGAAGCGCTGAATAATTCATCATTCTTGGGAATGCAGGAAGCCAGCCCCGAAAACCAAAGACCACTGTCATTCCCGCGAAGGCGGGAATCCAGGCAGGGTGGTTTCAGCCGTTTTGCGCTTAGGTAAGTACTTCCATAACAGGGTGTCGAAAGACGTGAAAATTTAAAAAGGCCCGTCACCCCGGCTAAGGCCGGGGTCCAGTGTGTCGGACTCAACAAAATCAACGACTTTTGGACCCCAGCCTTCGCCGGGGTGACGAATAGCTCAGTGTTTCCCCAATCCGGGCATCCAGATTCAGAACTTGGCCTGCCAACCAACGCTGATCATGTCGTGACCCTTATGGAAACCACCCGGCGTTTGCTCGGAACCATCAAAAAAATGCGCCGCGATGAATAGCTCATGTTTATCGATACCCAGATAAGTCAGCTTGGGATTGAGGTAGACATCTTGATCATTCAACCCGCTAAAGAAACGCAGATTGCCGCGCCAGCGTCCCTGCGCGAAGCTACGCTCAACTTCGCCGTTCACCATATAAAACTCCGTGCGATCAATCACTTTACTGGTGTGTGTCTTGTGGCCAGCAACTTGCAGCGTGATACGGGTCTCGCCATCACCGGGGAAAAACTCCACCCCCACCACCAGATCGCTAGCCGGCTCGGTGCGGAAGCTGAAAGTGTTCGCATCGGTGACCGGCAAGTCGCTGCTCCAGGCCGCTTCCAAGCGCCAAGTAGCGCCAGCGACCTGGGTTTCCAGTTCGCCGCCGACAATCCAGCTGTAAGGATGAACTGCGGTCAGCGTCAGGATTGCCGGGAAACTGGGGGTGGCTGAAATCTTGTAATACGGCATCGACTGGCGAGCTCGTTGCAAGCTAAAACCGTAATCGAAACTGCCCCCAGTATGGGTGACTCGAACGCCAGCGCCGCCGCTGCCGCCATCTTCTTCACCGCCTAGCTTTGCCGACATGCCAGGGAACGGAAAGGGGATGGGCCCAAGGCCAAGAATGCGACCGTTTGCGGTATCTACCGGGTGCCAGACGCTTTCATCATCGGGCAAAACAGCTGGGTCAAAAAAGGGCAGCCAAGCGGCGTCAATCTTGAAATCGCCCTGAAAACTTTCCAACCTTAACGCAGGCACAGCACGGCGGCGATCGGGCAGCCTGTCAAGAATGAAATGCGACAGATCTGTACGGCTCAAACGATCAATCGGCGAGATTTCATCTACCCGACCCCAGAGCAGATTTTGCGTGCCCAGCGTGATCCGCATCTCGGGGCTACGCCAGCGCAAGAAATTCTCGGCGTAGTCCAATTTAACGCGAGAAAAGTCCGGCGACCCGGTTTGTGCTTGTGCATCCAGACGCATGCCCAGCGCGAATTCCCAGTCATCGTTCACCCGGCCATTCGTGCTGGCGCCAAGATTGAGATTCAGATCGCCGTCTGGTGCGGATTTGTCGTTGAACCCACCAAGTTCGGCGCGCAGGCTGTCAATTTTGAAAGCAGAATTCTCTTTCGCGCTTT
The DNA here is from genome assembly GCA_945897865.1 of Tepidiphilus sp. J10. Taxonomy (GTDB): domain Bacteria; phylum Pseudomonadota; class Gammaproteobacteria; order Burkholderiales; family Thiobacillaceae; genus PFJX01. The sequence continues at coordinate 17,702 of CAMDHJ010000054.1, read as the reverse complement.
TAGGCTTCTTCTTGGGTTTTTTTATAACTTTTTTGCTTGGTAGGGCTTCAGCCTCATCATCGTAGGGCCCGTCAACGGAGGGTCTATTAACGTAGGGATCGTCAACGTTCGCCTCGGGTTTGGGTTCATCGGCCAGGCCCGTTCCAGGTTGTACGATGCCAAAGATCAGAGCAACCAAGCTCGCCTTAAACAATAAAGATGATTTATTCATTTTGAGCCTCGGCAATCAGGGACGGAAATCTTCTTCGGCGCTTTCATCTGCCAGCGTCTGCGTGGTGAACAAGCGGGCGGGTAAGCGGCGATCATAGAGAATCTGTTCAACGGTCAATCGGGTCTGGTGGCCATTAGCAAGTGTAGTCAACGTGCTATCCATCACCGTCCAGAACCCTTTCACACGTGCTTTCTTCAACAAAAGCCAGCGCTTGCTTGGTTGATCGGCACGTTTCTCGAAAAAATCGATGCGCATCGGCAGCATCGTGGAGCGGTCCACCCAGACCAATCGCTTTAAATACACCGAGTTGTCCTGGTCAACCGGCGTGCTTTCCAATATCTCGCAATTGACGCCGCTGATGGCCTCGCTGCCGATGATGCGGTGGTCATCCTTCTCGACAGTCCGTGTTCGCAAGTCCTCAAAGTAATAATCGGAATTCACAAAACGCCCTGCCTTGCGATCCGAAGCCACCCGTCGTACACGATCCAGCGCGGGCAAATAAATCCATTGATCGGAATCTTTGGATGCGTAATCCATCGTCAACAAACCGGTGCCTTCGATGTCCGCCGGATCGGTGAAACGAATCAGCGTAGCCACGTCGCCCAGCTTCATGTCGAGACGGTAAGTCAGCATAACCCGTTCGCGGGGCGCCCGCCCTTTCTCGGTCAATGACATTGACAGCAGGGAAGTGGCATCTTTTCCATCCGGGCGATCGTACAGACTACGTGCCAGACTCTCGCCAGCGGCATCGGCCCATACCGACAAGCTGAAAGTCAGAGCGACAGCAGACAGAAAAACCTGGCGCAGCATAGCCAACGAAGGGTTGAAATTGAATTTAGGCATGGCAGTATTTTTCCTCGTGCCTGGTCGAGTAGAGAAGGGAAGCTGAGCTTGCTTTGTACATGTTGCCTATTTTTAGCCCTTGTGGGCGTCTAGGGAAGCGCTAAACAATCCGTCATTCCCGCTCAGGCTGGGATCCAGGTTATCGGTTCAGCTGGTTTTCCGCCTGCGTGTAAATGACGAAACCAAGCTAATCAGCGTTTCACAAAAATGGTATCGGAAGAGAACGATAGCTTATTGAAACCGATTTATGTCTCCAAAAACAATGTTCTACACGGCTTGTCAGAAAAAAAGCCGCCACATTAGCCCTACAATCCCCCCGTTCATTATTCATTCAAAAGGGAATTCCATGACATCCTATGCTCGCCTGCGCCCTTTGGTACTTGCCCTTTTATTTACGCTACCCTTGGCTGGATGCGGAGAAGAAAGCCCGGAAAGCCGAATCGAAGCCGCCAAACTGGCTTTGAAAAACTCAGATAACAAGGCTGCCATCATCGAACTGAAAAGTGCCTTGCAAAAAGTGCCGGATAACGCCGAGGCTAGGTTATTGTTGGGGCAGACCCTGCAAACGACAGGTGATTGGCAGGGGAGTGAAAAGGAACTTCGCAAGGCAATAGAGTTGGGAGGGCAATCGGAACTGGCTCTCCCCTTGCTAGCCAAGACGCTGATCAAGCAAGGGAAGTATAAAGATGTAACCGAACTGGATATTCCAGTTGCAATATTGACTTCATCTTCGATTGCGTATGTTCAGGCAGAAAAAGCCAACGCATTCTTGGGCCTCAACAATCCAGCTGCGGCCTCAAACGCCATCAATGAAGGCGATAAGTCAATTGCTGCCGTAGGGGGGAATAGCTTCTCGAACGATCTGCAATTAGCCAAGGCCCGACTTGCGCTGGTCAATGAGCAGCCGGCTCAGGCCGTTGCGCTGCTGAACTCGGTTTTGCAACGTGACGGGAAATCGGTCGATGCACTCTATCTGAAGGCGCGAGTTTTACTCGGCACCGGCAAAACCGCGGAGGCTCTGGCTGAATATCAACAGCTCATCTCCTCCAAGCCTGATGAAATCCAGGCCCACTTGGCCATTGCGGAGATCAAGTTGCGCGGAAATGACCTGGTGGCAGCGGAAAAGGCGCTGCAGGCCGCGGAAAAGGTCGATGCCAATAATCCCATGGTCAGATACGTGCGTGGCATCTTTGAGCTTGGGCGCAGCAATCTGGAAAAGGCCGACAGCGCCCTGCTGGACGTCCTGCGTATTGCCCCTGACCACCTGCCATCCCAAATGGCCTTTGCCATGGTGAGTTATGGCCTGGGCCATTATGTACAAAGCAGTAAGGCCGCAGGCAAGGTGCTTGCCGCGCTCCCAGACAATCTCGAGGCTGCCAAGGTTCTGGTGGGGAGCCAGCTAATGCTGGGTGACATTCAAGGCGCGCTGAAAACCATTCAGCTGCTTCTGTCAAAACACGCCGAGGATGCTCAGATGCTCACCTTGGCCGGGCAGGTCTATCTCCAGGCCAAGGATTACAACAAGGCCCAAGCTTACCTGGACAAGGCCGCCACCCTCGATCCGGAAAGTGCCAGAATCAAGACCCAGCAGGCGGCGAGCCAGTTGGCTGCTGGAAATTCCAACGCAGCCCTCGCCAATCTCGAGACAGCCACCCGACTGAGCAACAAGCCCGGCCTAGCAGATATTCCCTTGGTTATGCTCCATATACACAACAAGCAATATGACCAAGCTCTCCAGGCTATTACCCAACTGGATAAGAAATTACCTATCAACCCGCTCACCCACAATCTCCGGGCTGGAGCCCTGCTGGGCAAACAGGATCGTGTGGGAGCGCGCAAGGCACTGGAGGAGGCTCTCAAACTCCAGCCCAGCTTCTTCTCGGCCGCCATCAATCTGGCGCGTATGGACATGCAGGATGGGAAACCCGAGGCCGCCCGCAAGCGTTTCGAAGGCATCCTGGCGTCGGACCAGAACAACGTGCAGGCTATGCTGGCGCTGGCGGATCTGGCTGCGGCCGGAAAGAGAGAAATTGATGCCGTGGCCTGGCTGGAAAAGGCCGTCAAGGCCGATCCCAAGTATCTACCGGCCTATAACGCACTCGCACTTCATTATCTGGGTGCCAAAGAGAATGCCAAAGCCTTGGCTCTGGCAAGTCAAGCGACCAATGCAAATCCGGACAGCCTGGTGGCCCTGAATCTGCTAGGCGCCACGCAATTGGCGACCGGCAAGAAGGATGCCGCCATTGACACCTACACGCGTCTGACCCACCAGGCCCCCCAATCGCCAGAGGCCTATCGGCTGCTGGCCATAGCCCAGACGGCCGACAAGCAAATAGGGGCCGCGCGCGACAGCCTGAAAACAGCCCTCAAACTCAAGCTGGACTTTCTCCCGGCCCAGGAAAGCCTGATACGCCTGGAATTGGCTGACAACAAGCCCGACGCAGCCCTCGCCATAGCCCGCCAGATCCAAAGCCAGCTACCCAAGTCGCCACTTGGATTTGACCTCGAGGCAGATATCCGGTTGTTGCAGAAAAACTATCCCCAGGCCATCAAGTCCTACCAGGAAGCCCTTACGAAAGGGGCCGGCACGGCCGGACTGATCAAGCTGCATCGTGCCTTTCAAGTGGCTGGCGACGGCAAGGCTGCTGATCGGCAACTGGCCGACTGGATCAAGCAGCACCCCAAGGATCTGGCGGCACGAAACTATGCGGCCGAGTTCTACATGTTGAGCAAACGCAACCGCGAGGCCATCGCCCTCTATGAGCAATTGCTGAAAGCGAAGCCCAACACTATCATCGCCCTGAACAACCTGGCCAGCCTCTACCAGCGCGAGAAAGATAACCGCGCCCTGGCCACCGCCGAGCAGGCGCTCAAGATCGCCCCGGACCAACCAGCTGTGCAGAACACCCTGGGCTGGATTCTGGTGGAACAGGGGCAACTGCCGCGCGGTTTGGATCTGCTGGGCAAGGCAGCCACCAAGAGTCCCAAGGAGGGGGTGTTGCGCTATCACTATGGTGTCGCGCTGGCCCGCTCCGGGAAAAAAGTGGAGGCGAAAAAGGAACTGGAGGCCGCCATCGCCAGTGGACAGAAATTCCTGGAGTTGGAAGACGCCAAGGTGTTGCTCAAAAATCTGTGACCTGGGCTGGTCATCCCTAGAGCGGGCAGCAGCGAAAAGCTGCCCGCGACTGCGTCAGCTTCAGTCTACCGGGCTAGAGAATTGCGGGGCTGCGCAAGCCGCCCAACCGGAAAAAAGTAACTAGATCCCTGAAGTCTGCATGGTGGTAGGCCGGCATGTTTTGATAGACCGCATGTAAACGCTTCAGCATATCGGCCGACAGCGATCGGCGAGGCGGGCTTTTTGCTGCCACCATATAGGGCACGACAAAGGTGGAATGGAGCCCGCCGTAATCCTTCAGGTAACGGGACCAGCCTTCGCTCCAGGTATCGCGTTCGAAGGCCGCACGCAGTGAATTGAGATAGTCGACCGTGAACAGTGCCGGCTGACGGTCTTCATATTGATAGGCAAAATAGCGTATTGCAGCCTCGGTTTTGAGGTGGCCGAAGTCGACCAGATAGAGGCCGCCGCCGGGCTTCAGCACGCGCTGAACCTCGGCAAAACACTTGAACAGCGCGGCCTCGTCCGGCAGATGATGCAGCACCACGGTGGACATGACGGCATCCGCGCTCGCCGTGTCGAATCCATTCAAGTCCGTGATGTCGCCATGCCGGAGTGTGACGTTCGTGATGCCGTGCGCCTGGAGATTGCGCTCGGCCATCGCTAGCATCTGGTCTGAGAGATCCACGCCGATGAAGTGCACGTCAGGATTGAGCCGGGCGACCAGGCCCAACTGGTTTGCGGGACCGCAGCCCAAGTCCAGCACGGTGTCGCCCGGCTTGACAACTTCGCAAACCTGGGCCGCATGGAACAGGTAGACCGGCGCCATCACTCCGTCCTCGCGGCCGGCCTCATGGAAGGAGGCCACCTGGGCTGCATTCTCCATAATCAAGTCGGGTTCTGGCACGCGAAAGGCGTCCTTGTTCGAGACTACCTCGCGCAGAAGTTGTTTTATGACTGGCAGGCTGGGCATGTTGAACCCTCTCGGTCTTGTCTTGCTGTGGAGCGAATAAGCTAGCGTCTTAGGGAAGCGATGTCCACAAGAAAAAACCCCTGACAATGCCAGGGGTTTGAGTCCGGTGCCATATCTGCTTTAGTAGCAGATGCAACGGGGGTTTATCTTATTTCTTCGGACATTATTTCTTGGTTCTACGCGACATCACGCCGAATCCAAGCAGACCGATTCCAAGCAGAGCCAACGTTGCCGGCTCCGGAACTGCCTGTTGTCTTTGGGCCGTTGCAGTAGTAGTAATATTTGCCGTCAAGCTGTACTTGTTACCCGCATTTAGCAATGCTGAATCGAAAGACAATCCAGTATGGGCGCCGTTTAACGCGCCAAGATTTGTGATGCCATTTCCGGGTGCATTATTGCTGACGGTATCGCCGACAGAGTAAAACCCGACTAGGGTAGAGGCAAATGGGTTGGTTATGTCCTGTAACGAGAAACCGACACTCCAGCTACCCGTGGCAGCTTGTGCTGCGCCATTTGTCAGGAATGCAGCAATATACGAATCAATATCGAAGTTGAACCGTAAATTGCCATTCAGTCCTGACACAAATGTCATCTGTGAAGACAGAACGGAGGTGGTGCCTGCACCGGCAACCCCATTGGATGTGTCAAGCGATGCATAAGATGCGGCGTTTATGTCTGCGTTAGCGGTAACTCCCAAACCTGTAATCGGTGCCCCGGTTTCGTTGGACTCGGATGCAGAAAAGTTTCCAACAAGGGGAAGAGCTACTTGATTGAAAATGGTAGTCGGGGTGGCGGTGGCAAAAATGATGGAGGGATCAATGGTGCCCAGTGACGATTGGGCCAGAAGCGGAGCACTTACAGTGCTTGAAACAAGATCGGACACTCCAGCGAAACCCGGCAGGTTTGCCGACGTTTGCTGAGTGCTGGTAAACGACAAAGAACTGAAGTCGCTCGCATCTACTTGTGTTCCCGCTTTGCTGCCAGTAAGCCAGTTAACAGTAAAATCAGTAAAAGACACAACCGCTTCTGCCGAAGCGATAGGAGCCGCATGTGCCGTTGTGATCACCAAGCTGCTCAATACCATGGCGCCGATTGATAACGCCAATTTATTCTGTTTCATGTTTTTCATCTCATTTCTCCAAATGTCGGTTACAAGATTGCGTAAAGTCTGACGCCGTTACTAAGGTGAGGCGAGTTTGGCTTGGTCTACGCGTATCGCCAATCACTCCTTGCACTTGATAAAGCATGTTCCGTGCCAACACTATATATGCCTAATGATTTCAATGTGATACGCGCATTTCAGCTTGCTGTGTCGTGCATTTGAAACGTGGGTTGTAAAATAATCCGACAGTCTGGGTGGATGATTGTCGTGGTTTGCGTCATCCGTAATCTTCACGGAGGAGCACGGTCACCGCTCCAGTCTTTCTGTTGCGGGAAAGGCAGGAAGCCACCGAAGCTGGCTCGCCTCTGGATTAGACAGTGCCGTTTCCGATCAAGGAGGAGAGTGATTTGCGGGTAGAGCGGGCCCGTGGAGCGGGACCGAATCCCATCCGCCCCATGAAGAAGAGGGTGTCCGGGCGGAGCCCAACCAATACATCCAGCAAACGACGGTTCAAGTTATTTACTAGTGCATTCGCCTTGGTGTTCTGGGTATAGCGGAGTCCATTGCGGTGATAGCGGGTAAATATGACCGGTGTCATTTCCGGTTGAATGAACAGCCCAAGACGAGTTGCAGTTAGCCAGAAGCGTTGCATGGCGCGGCCGGCAGTTACATAGTCGTCGATGCTTTGCAGTGGTTTGTCCGCCAGCAGTGCGTAATGTGCAGCGCAGAAGACGCCGGGTAGCAGATCGAGCTGGATTCTCGGTGGCAAATCGCCCAATAGGTACTTGTTAAAGAATTCGACACGCGTCCAGCTGCCCATCACCCAGCGCATCAAGCGCGCGGTCAGCGGGTCGACGCCGACTGCCTGATCGGGTATGCGGTCTTCGCTGAACTGGGCATTCCATTCGATGACGCTGCTATGGACTTCGTAGCCTTCGGGGATCGTTAGCCGTACTTTGGCGTTGTCGAACATGAACCGAGCCATGCGCCAGCGCTCTGACAGGCTTTCGAACCAGATGATCTGGTAGCCTTCCGGCAAAGCGGCAGCCAGCGCGGCCTTCTGGTCTGTTGTGAGCGCTTGGGTGGACATTGGGCGGCGTTGCACGACGCGTTTTTCGATGCCGGCGGCCAGTGGGTCTAGCGCCACGGTTGCATCCTGGGTGAATCGCACATCGATCAACAAATGCGTTTCGGGCGTGTCTGGGCGACGTACGATTTCGCAACGCCGGCCTTGCGTGGTTGCGGAGATTTCCATTGTTTCGAGCAAAGCGCCGATCGCCAGTTGGCTGGCATGGCCGTCTCGATCATAAACAACATGGTCGCGCGTATCGAAGCCATGCACCAGGACATGTTCATCGCCGAGAATCTCGAATTTCCAGGGTTGTGTGTTGTCGCCGCTGGGCGCCCAGCGGGCGAGATCAAGGATGCTGGCTAGGTGGGCGGGGAGGGTCATGTCGGCTCCAGTCGATCTTTGCTTTGATGGTGTTGATTCTGAATGAGGCAAGCCGTGTGATTGTTGGCGAGCTGGACTCAGACCCGGTAAGGCACAACGATGTAATAAAGTTTTTCCGGGTCGAAGTCTTTGGTATTGCGTGTTACCGATTGCACACTATGTTCGATGGCTAGGGCAGCTTGGAATGCGTCTGGCAGTTTCCAGTGCTGCTTAAGGCGGAGGCGAGCTGCCAGGTCGGCTGTGGCCTCTTCAATGCTGAAAAACCCGAATGTCTTCAGCAAGCGGGCGTGACGTACCAGTTCGGCTTGCTTAAACCCGGTCAGCACTTCGGCATGGGTAATGGGTGAGATTGCCAATTCATCTCTATGCAGCCGCAAAAACGCTGGGGCAGGCGTGATGCCATTGAAATAGTCTATGACCGAATCCAGCAGGTTTTTCAACGGGCCCACTCATTACGAAGGTGTTCCTGCCATTCCAATCCATCCCCTTGCTGCAAGGTGCCCGTAGTGCCAGTAAGGAGTGCCTCGAAGTTTTCTTCGCCACAGGGTTGTGAGGCGCGATAGGCGCGTATCGCTTGGCGCACCAGTTCTGCCATTGGCACATGGCGGCTGGATGCCTGTTGGTACAACCAAGCCTTGTCACTCTCGTCCAGGTTGATTGCCGTACGAATCATGTTGGCCTCTGATATCAGATCTATCTAAATGATATCAGCTGGTGCACCTTTCAAATCCCCAATTGATGGCGGGCGATGGCAATGGCGATTCGGTTGATCGGGTTGCGATTGCCGCCCGGTCGCCAGGTATGCGCCAGTTTGTTGCGGTATCCGTCGAACTGGATGCCGTGCGGGGCGGCCCAAACTTTTCCGCGCCCAAGCAGGATTTTCATGGCTTCGCTGGCGGCGACGCCGGCACAAAGTTGGCAGGCCATGATGGTGGATGGGCCTTTGCGGGCTTTCAGGTTGACGCGGCTTGGATCAGCCAGGTAATGACGATGCAGGAGGGCGGGTGCCAGTCCAACCAGGAAACGTATTGCTTTATCCAGTTCCGGGCGGTCACCCCACTGAAAATAGTCTTCAAAACTCATCTTGCCGGGGAGGAAGTTCAACAGGCCGGCGCTGATGCCGAGTGGTGCCACGGTGGTGGCGGGAATGCCATATTCATGGCACCAGGCAAACACCATCTGACGGGCTGAGATGGCGAAGAAATCCAGGCCATCGACATAGAGATCGACATCCTGAAAAAAATCGCCAACGTTTTCAGGTTGCACCCCGTTCTTGAAAATCTGGATATCGCATTCCGGATTGATCTGCAGCGCCTGTTCGGCAAGCACTTCAGCCTTGTGACGGCCGATGCTGGCCAACGAGGCGCCAGCTTGTCGGTTGAAATTGGCGAGTTCGAATGTGTCCAGATCGGCAATGTTGAATTTTCCGACTCCCAGTCTGACCAGGGTCAGCAGGTGAAATCCGCCGACGCCACCCATGCCTGCAATAGCAATGCGCTTGTTCCGCAAAGTGGCTTGTTCCTGCTCGGTGAGCCAGCCAATATTGCGAGAAAACGCTTCCTGGTAGTCAAAGTTCATGGCATCAGCCTCGGGCGATGCGCGCCAGAATGACGCGCTCCTCTTGCGGAGACATGAAATACGGATACAGAGAACGCTCCTGACGAGACAGATCAGGCCGCCCGCCGAATTTTTCGATCATTTGAGAGGTAAAAACGGCTGCATTCAACCTCAGCAGCACTGCAGGTGCGCCAACTCGCGGACAGATTTTCTCACCGCCTAATTGCTGAAAGCCCAGCATGCGCTGATAAAAGGCGACATGCGAAGGATTGACCTCGATAACGATGTCCGAATAGCCCCAAATCCTGGCCGCATAAAGATAAGCGACATGAAACAGGCCAGCAAGCATGCGTTTGGAGGCGCCTTTGTGGTCTATGGCTAGTTTGGTGAACTCGCATACCCGCAAGCCTTGCTGCCTGAGCCCGTCAACTTCGCTTTTGTAAAGTTCGTCAACCAGAAGACCTGCGCCGGTATCAAAGCCGACGGTGATGGTGCCAATAACTTCGTCGTCCTTGTAAGTACCAAGTGTGATGCGTTCCGGGCAGACTTGTTGGCTTTGTTTTGAAGCAACTTGATAGCCAACGTCACGATAACGTTTTTCCACAAGAAACCGCGCTTCCCGTGTACGGCTATCGTCGTGCGCAAGGCGAATCTTGAAGGTGTCTTTCCGAATCGCAACAGGGTCATGGTCGATAGCTGCATTTGTGCTTACCGTACCTAGGTCTTTGACTCTAGACGGCTGTTCAACAACAGCGATGGTTTTTGCCCAAGCGCGGCTGCTTTTTCGCAGTTTATCCAAAATTCCCACTGTTACGACCTCACTGTTTCGGGTGCTTCGAACTCATATAATTGCCTCTGATTGAAGCAGCATTGAATCAATTTGAATGCTCTGAGAGCGCCATTTTAGGGCATGAGTTTAAGGCACGTACCATTACAATCAACCCCATGAAAATTGAATTGATCTCAACAGAGGACCGCGACCGCTACTTGGTCAATCACGCGGCGGAGATCGAACGCATCTTGCGAGAGTTAATGGATGACAAGAACATCGTCGCCTTGTACGGCAATACCAGCAAGCAGTTTTTACTTTCGACGCTGGTCGCTATCGATCTCGATAAGGGGTATCTGCTGTTCGAGCAGGGTGTCGATGCGGCAATGAATGCACAGTTGCTTGGCAGCAAGGAATGCACATTCGCGACAACGCACGATCAGGTGCATATTCAGTTTTCCAGCGCTGGTGTGACGGCGGCCAAGTTGGGCCAAGAGGCGGTTTTTCGTGTGCCCATCCCGCGAGAGATTCTCCGCTTGCAACGGCGTGAGTATTACCGCCTGGTGACTTCCGTCATCAATCCGGTGAAATGCTTGATCAATACCAGTGCGGGTTTGTTGGAATCGGTGGTGGTGGATATCAGCATCGGTGGGGTCGGCGTGCTGGCTTACCCCGAGGTGGGCAGGCTCAAGGCTGGCGAGATCTACCATGGTTGCCGCATCACCCTGCCCGGCACGGGTGAGTTTGCGGTTGGGCTCAATGTCTGTACGACGTTTGAAATTACCTTGAAGAATGGTCGCTTGACACATCGTGCCGGGTGCCAATTCATCGACCTACCACCCAGCGTGGAAACCGCGATACAGCGCTACATCATTCAGGTGGATCGAGAGCGTCGGGCACGATATTCCTGATGTGGCTTTCATCGTCAAACCGGTTTTATCCGGTATGACGTGTTGGTTGGATCGGAATCGGTAAATGATGTGGATTATTTCTCTGCCAGCCAGCGTGCTGCGTCGATCGCGAAGTAGGTCAGCACCGCATCGGCACCGGCACGCTTGAAACCGAGCAAACTTTCCAGCACGCAGGCTTTTTCGTTCAGCCAGCCATTTTGCGCGGCGGCTTTGAGCATGGCGTATTCGCCGCTGACTTGATATACAAACGTCGGCGCTTTGTAGGTTTCTTTCACCCGCCGCACGATGTCCAGATACGGCATGCCGGGTTTAATCATCACCATGTCGGCGCCTTCCTGCAGATCGAGGCCGACTTCCCAGAGCGCTTCATCCGAGTTGGCCGGGTCCATCTGATAAGTGTATTTGTCGCCTTGGCCTAGGTTGGCGGCGGAGCCCACTGCGTCGCGGAACGGACCGTAGAAGCTGGAGGCATATTTGGCGGAGTAGGCGAGGATGCGGGTGTGGATGTAGCCGGCGGCGTCGAGCGCGTCGCGTACTGCGTGTATGCGGCCATCCATCATGTCAGACGGTGCAACGATGTCGGCGCCTGCGTTGGCGTGGCATTCAGCTTGGCGGGTCAGTACAGCGATGGTTTCGTCATTGAGCACATAACCGGCTGCATCAATCAGGCCATCCTGGCCATGACTGGTGTAGGGGTCGAGCGCGATGTCGGTAATCACACCCAATTCCGGGAAGCGCGCTTTCAATGCGGCAACCGCCAGCGGCACCAGGCCATTCGGGTTGTAGGCTTCCGCCGCGTCGAGGCTTTTTAGCGAAGCATCAATCACCGGAAACAGTGCCAGGGCGGGAATGCCGAGCTTCATACAGTCTTCCGCGACGCCAAACAATTTGTCCAGGCTCATCCGGTGCACACCCGGCATGGAGGCGATGTCCTCGATCCGGTTTTCGCCATCCAGCACAAATACCGGCAGGATCAGATCGGCCGCTGTCAGGGTGTTTTCCCGCATCAGCCGGCGCGAGAAAACATCTCGCCGCATGCGGCGCATACGTTTGTGGGGAAAGCTCGACAAATCGAACATGTTGCATCTCTCCTGAAACGAAAATACCAGTCTGTCAAAAGTGGGGTGGGGGAACATTTGCTGGTTTTGATGGCTCAATGTTTCTGACGAATCGCTTCGTCTCCCGCTTCCCTCCCTGAGCGGGGCCTTGATGCAATTTCAAGGCATTTTTACCCGGCCTGAGGTTCCACAACCTCCACATAGGCCGGGTTTTTTTTGGGCGTGCCCAGCCATTCGCGAACCACGCCTTCGGCCTGATCGACACCGATTTTTTTCAGGCTGGAAAACAATTGCACGCTAGCGATCATGCCCATTTTCTTGAGTTCGCTACTGACCGTCAGCAAGGTCTGAGCGGCGGGGCCGCGTGACAGCTTGTCGGATTTGGAAAGCAGAACATGCACCGGCCGGCCGGAGGGGCGAAACCATTCCAGCAGGGAACGATCGAGTTCGGTCAGCGGGTGGCGAATATCCATGATCATGATCAGGCCGGCGAGTTGGCTGCGTTCCGCCAGATAACCGCCGATCAACGCCTGCCAGACATGTTTTTGCGCTTTGGGAGCTCGCGCATAGCCATAACCGGGCAAGTCGACCAGAAAACGGCCATCTTCGACGCGGAAGAAGTTCAAGTGCTGGGTGCGACCAGGCATTTTGCTGACGAAAGCCAGCCGTTTGTGGTTGCACAGCGTATTGATTGCGCTTGATTTGCCCGCGTTGGAACGTCCGGCAAAGGCAACTTCGGCCAGGCTGTCGGAGGGGAGTTCGCGAATTTGCGCGACAGTAATATGGAAGGCGGCGTTGAGCACGGGAGGGCCACCAATTGAAAGGCTGGCACTATAGCAAACAGGCCGCTAAAATGCCGCGATTACATTGCTGTTATTGTGGATTAAGGAGCTATAGATGAAATCCCTCGCGCTGTTGACCGGCCTGCTTATCGCGGCCTTATCTGTGGCTACCCCGGTGTTGGCTAACCCCGCCCCGGCTACCAATGCCAAGGGTGATGCTGCGAAAGCCCAAAAAATTGTCAACGATGTCTGCGGCGCTTGCCATAGCACAGACGGCAACAGTACTTCCCCGACATATCCTTCTCTTGCCGGTCAGTCGCCGGAATACCTCGCCAAACAACTGGGTGAATTCAAATCTGGTGCGCGCAAGAACGCGATCATGGCGCCCAATGCAGCAACCTTATCGCATGAAGACATGCTGAATCTGGCAGCCTATTTCAGTGCGCAACAGCCGAAGCCGCGCCTGGCCAAGGATGCTGCTCTGGTCGCTGAAGGTCAGAAAATATACAAGGGCGGTAATGCCGGTAGTGGCGTTCCTGCTTGTGCGTCTTGCCACGGCCCGGCCGGTGCAGGCATTCCGGTTCAGTTTCCCCGCCTGGCTGGTCAGCACGCCAAATATGTCGAATCGCAACTGAAGAATTTCCGTAGCGGCGACCGTGTCAACGATGGCGGCATGATGATGCGAGTTATCGCGCGGAAAATGACCGACCATGAAATGAAGGCCGTTGCCGAATACATCAGCGGACTGCGCTGAAATTCAGCTTGACCTGAAACGGCCCGCTTGATGCGGGCCGTTTCCTTTTGGCCTTTATTTTTTTGGTTATTACCTTTCGGGCGCCCATGTCCTCCATGCTTTCTGGCTTGAACCCGCAACAGCGTGAAGCCGCTAAATATCTGGATGGCCCGTTGTTGGTTCTGGCTGGCGCCGGTTCCGGAAAAACCCGGGTAATTACTCGAAAGATTGCTTATCTGGCGACCGAATGTGGCATTGACGTGCGCCATATTGCCGCCATCACGTTTACCAACAAGGCCGCGCGCGAAATGCGCGAACGGGTGTCGGAATTGCTGCCAAGGCGCCAGGGCAAGGGCCTGACTGTTTCCACTTTTCACTCGCTAGGTTTGCAAATCTTGCGCCATGAGGCCAAGCGGATTGGCTACAAGCCGCGTTTTTCTGTACTGGATGCGGCCGATGCCCAGCAAATACTGTCCGACATTCTGAAAACGGCGGACAAGGCGACGTTGCGCCAAGCTGTCAGCGTTGTATCCAATTGGAAAAACGCGCTGCTGGCGCCGCAAGCGGCACTGTTGACGGCCAAGGACGAGGCGGAACGTCAGTGGGCATCTGCCTACCAGGCTTATCAGGACACCTTGCGTGCTTATCAGGCAATGGACTTCGATGACTTGATTCGGCTGCCGGTCGAACTCTTTCGCGGTCACCCGGAAGCGCTGGATACCTGGCAAAGCCGCCTGCGCTATTTGCTGGTCGATGAGTATCAGGACACCAACGGTGCGCAATATGAGTTGATGAAGTTGCTTGCCGGGGTTGCGGGACGATTTACCGCTGTCGGCGACGACGACCAGGCCATCTACGCGTGGCGTGGCGCCGACGTAGAGAATCTGCGCCGGCTGAGCGAGGACTATCCTAGCCTCAAGATCATTCCGCTGACGCAAAACTACCGCTCCAGCCAACGCATCCTGCGCGCCGCCAACAGCGTCATTCGCAACAACCCGCGTCTGCATGAAAAGAATTTGTGGAGCGAACATGGTCTGGGTGACCACATCGAACTTCTGCAATGCCGCGATGATCGGCATGAAGCAGAATCTGTCGCGTTGCGTATTTCGGCGCACAAATTCGAGCGCCACACCCGCTTTGCCGACTATGCCATTCTGTATCGTGGCAACCATCAGGCTCGTTTGTTCGAAGAAGCTTTGCGCGAGGCCAAAATTTCCTACCAGCTCTCGGGTGGACAGTCCTTTTTCGATAAAGCCGAAATCAAGGATATCACCGCCTACCTGCGCCTGATCGCCAATCCGGACGACGACCCGGCGTTCATCCGCGCGGTGACCACACCGCGACGCGGCATTGGCACCGGCACGCTGGAAAAACTTGGCGATCACGCCGGCCAGCGGCATATCAGTCTGTTTGCCGCCACCTTCGAGACCGCTTTCCAGGCCACGCTACTTGAGCGGCAACTGGAGCCGTTGACCACTTTTTGCGACTTCATCAATCGCATTGCCGACCGCGCCGAAAAGGAAGTCGCCGGCAGCTTGCTGGAAGAGTTGCTGGCGGCTATTCAATATGAGGAATGGCTGTATGAAACCGAAGATGATCGCGCTGCTAAAGCCAAATGGATGAATGTGCGCGACTTTGTCGATTGGTTAAGCAAAAAGGGCGCCGAGGATGGCAAGACGCTGATCGAACTGACCCAGACGGTTGCCCTGATGAACTTGCTCGAAGGGCGCGATAACGAGGACGTCGATGCGGTGCGCCTGTCAACTTTGCATGCGGCAAAAGGGCTCGAATTTCCGCACGTCTATCTGGTCGGTGTGGAAGAAGAAGTCTTGCCGCATCGGGAATGTCTGGAGGGCGCGCGACTGGAAGAAGAACGCCGCTTGATGTATGTCGGCATCACCCGCGCCCAACGCAGTCTGGTGATCAGCTTCTGTGCCCGACGCAAGCGGGGAGGCGAAATTGTGGCGTGTGAACCCTCGCGCTTCCTTGATGAAATCGACTCCAACGAGGTGCGGCGAACAGGCGCCGGTGGCGTCGAAAGCGCTGAGGTTAAAGAGGATGGAAGGCGCCGCCTTTCGGCGTTGAAAGCGATGCTGAGCAAATGAAAAACGCGGCATAAAGCCGCGTTCTTGATTGGTCTGGCGAAGGGCTTATTTTGTTGCGGCTTGCTTCGAGGCTTTGCCAGTAGCTGCAATCGCGGTCTTGGCTTGTGCAACCATGTAATCAACCGCCCGGCGGGTATCCGCATCAGACAGTTTCAGGTTGCCGCCCTTTGCCGGCCCGCCGAAGCTGCCATTGATCGCGGCGTTATAGAGGTATTCCTTGCCTTCCTTGATCAGCGGCGTCCAGGCCTTTGCATCGGTCAACTTTTGCGCACCGGTGATGCCGGTGTCATGACAGTACGCGCAGTTATCAACATAGACTGTCTTGCCGCGAGCCAGCTCATCGGCTGTCGGTTCAACTTCTTTCTTCAGCACCGCCTCAAAGTTGGCGCCCGCCGCATTGGTCATATAAACAATGCCACGCGCAACTTCCAGATCGGAGAGGTCAGGGTCGCCGCCACGCGCCGGCATCTTGTTGAAGCCTTTGATCGCGTGATCAAGCAAAGTTGGATAGCTCTGTGCAATCCGCTTGCTCCAATCCGCCTTCTCTTTGAATTTCGGCGAACCCAATGCGCCAGAAGCATGGCAACCGGCGCAGATTTCGTTGTAAACCTGCTCGCCTGTCCGTTCGATTTTAGGAACATTCGGATCAACTGCAAGCGATTGGCCGAAGGGTTGGATGCGCTCAAGCACGGCCTTTTCAGCAATCGGAGCAGGGTCGGGTTGCCCCATATTCTTTTGAAATCCAAGAAACAACATCACGATCATAAAGATCGTCAGGCCAGGCGCAAACAAACCGCCTAGCGTGGCCGCGATGAAATCCTTTGGCGTCGTTTTTGTCATTTGGTGCAGATCGGACATGGCACAGACCCTAGTCTTGGTTTGGGAACCTGATGATTATAAGGGTTTTCGCAGCCGACTAGACGACCTCTATGCTATGCTTCGGCCACTTTGAAACTGTCAGTCGTAGCTCGTTTGCCAAAGGAAACGACTCCTGCTGTTAAAGTCGTTCCAAACAAACCAGTTTCAAACCTTGCGGTCGTAGCTCAGATGGATAGAGTATCGGCCTCCGAAGCCGAGGGTCGTGGGTTCGAGTCCCGCCGACCGCACCAAATCAAGCACTTACAGAAGTTTTCCGGCGATTTGCCGGTCATGCTTTTGTATATTGCCTGAGGCGTCTCAGGTGCAAAGTGCTCTGATAGTCACCCAGCCTTCAGAGGGGAAAAACAACCTTCAGAAGCTGACCCAACTGCTCAAGACCCAGGATGAGGGCCTTAACAATCTCTATCATGCAATTGAACAGGGCATCGTGTCACTGGATAGCACCCTCAGGATCCGTATCAACGCGCAGAAGGACGAGCGTGAGGAGGTTCAGGCGGAATTAGCGTTGGTTAAGCGTGACCAACCGTCGCCATTCAAGGTATCACCACAACGGGTGGCGATGGCCATGGACCGTCTCAAGTCCATGCTTCTGGACCAGAGCCTGGGCTATGGCAAACAGCTGCTGCGCTTCCTGGTGGAGGATATTCAGGTGAAGGTAGGCCAGATGACTCTACGCGGCAGGGTAGACCTACCTGGAGCAGGTAGGTCGATGAAATAAAAATGGGCACCGCGTTAACGGTGCCCAGATTTTATTACAGACTGGCGTCCCCACGGGGATTCGAACCCCGGTACTCACCGTGAAAGGGTGATGTCCTAGGCCTCTAGACGATAGGGACTTATGAGGCCGAAAACCCGGTTGCCCGGATTTTCTCGATTCTTGGTGGAGGTAAGCGGGATCGAACCGCTGACCTCTTGCATGCCATGCAAGCGCTCTCCCAGCTGAGCTATACCCCCAAATCGAAGCTTGCTTATCCAATATTAATGAGGGACCTGTCAAGATTTTTTTTAAAATGGCAGTTGCGGCATAGTGGCATTTAAATTTAGGATTCAGTTCCAATTTGATTTTTAACGGGGGATTTACTTAAATATGGATCATCAGACAGGTGAAGCAGAACGTCATGAAGTGAAGTTTTTGGGGTTTTCAGCGGTCATCGGCCTATTAGGCATGGGACTTTCTGGCTATTCTTTGAAGAACCATTTGGCCGTTAAGG
>CAMDHJ010000053.1 GCA_945897865.1 Tepidiphilus sp. J10 | reverse complement strand
GCGACCATAGCGGGGCGGTCCCACCCCTTCCCATTCCGAACAGGACCGTGAAACGCCCCAGCGCCAATGATAGTAGGCATCTCGCCCGCGAAAGTAGGTCATCGCCAGACTCCCCTCTCAACGCCCCGCGACGCGGGGCGTTTTACTTTGTGATGACTGTTGAATAGCGTCTATTGAGACGTTGTGACTGTAACCGTATAATCTGCACTCTTTTAATCAAGCGGGATGGGCGAGAGCCTGTCCCGCTTGTCACATCTGGACCAGGGGTTATCTTGTCTGCCTTCGTGCCTGCGATTTTGGTTTTAGCCGATGGTACGGCTTTCCATGGTTATGGAATTGGCGCCGAGGGGATTGGCGTTGGCGAGGTGGTTTTCAACACCTCGATGACCGGCTATCAGGAAATTCTTACGGACCCTTCCTATTGTCGTCAGATCGTTACCCTGACATATCCTCATATCGGAAATGTAGGTACGAATCTGGATGATGTTGAATCTAGCCGGATTCATGCATCGGGTTTGATTATTCGTGACCTTCCGTTGGTCGCTAGCAACTTCCGCATGACTCAAACGCTTACTGACTACTTGAAAGCAAATAATGTAGTCGGGATTGCCGGAATCGATACTCGCAAGTTGACCCGGCATTTGCGGGAAAAGGGGGCGCAGAACGGATGCATTGCTGTTGGCAAGGTTGATGAAACTGAGGCATTGGCACGAGCGCAGGCTTGCCCAAGTATGGCTGGTATGGATCTGGCCAAGGTAGTGACCTGTGATGACTCTTATGAATGGCAGGAAGGTGAATGGAGGTTGGGTAAGGGATTTGCGCAACCTGGGCCATCTCGATTCCATGTGGTTGTTTATGACTTTGGGGTGAAGCGAAACATCTTGCGCATGCTTGCAGGTCGAAACTGCAAAATTACCGTAGTCCCCGCGCAAACGCCGGCGCATGAAGTTCTGGCAATGAAGCCGGATGGTGTTTTTCTTTCAAACGGGCCGGGTGATCCTGAGCCATGTGACTACGCAATTCAAGCCATTCAGGACGTGTTGGAAGCACGTATCCCTACCTATGGAATTTGTTTGGGCCACCAGTTGCTGGGACTCGCCTCGGGTGCGAGGACTATAAAAATGAAATTTGGTCACCACGGTGGTAATCACCCGGTGCAAGACTTGGATAGCAAACGTGTGATGATCACAAGCCAGAATCATGGTTTTGCGGTGGATATCAACAGCTTGCCAAATGATTTGCGGGTCACCCATGTGTCTCTGTTTGATGGCTCGCTTCAAGGCATCGAACGCACTGATGTACCGGCATTCAGTTTTCAGGGGCATCCTGAAGCAAGTCCAGGCCCGCATGATGTCGCCTATTTGTTCGATCGGTTCATCAAATTAATGCACGAAAACAGCGCACGAAATGCCTAAGCGTAACGACATCAAAACCGTACTGATCATTGGCGCCGGCCCGATTGTTATCGGTCAGGCCTGCGAGTTCGATTATTCCGGTGCACAAGCCTGCAAGGCCCTGAAAGCAGAGGGTTACCGTGTCATTTTGGTGAATTCCAACCCGGCTACGATCATGACCGATCCGGATATGGCCGATGCAACCTATATCGAACCAATCAACTGGCAGACAGTGGAACGCATCGTTGAGAAGGAACGCCCTGATGCAATCCTGCCGACGATGGGGGGGCAAACCGCACTCAACTGTGCACTTGATTTGGCCAAGTTCGGTGTATTGGAAAAATATAATGTCGAGTTGATTGGTGCTTCAAGAGAGGCTATTGACAAAGCGGAAGACCGTGAGAAATTCAAGCAGGCGATGGCTCGGATTGGTTTGGCTAATCCGAGATCTTCTTTGGCTCATAGCCTTGAAGAGGCGGTTCAGATTCAGGCTGGTATTGGCTTCCCGACCATTATTCGCCCCTCGTTCACGATGGGTGGCAGTGGCGGTGGCATTGCCTACAACATGGAAGAATTTCTGGCCATTTGCGACGGTGGTCTGGAAGCTTCGCCAACGCGAGAATTGCTGATTGAAGAATCGTTGATTGGATGGAAAGAATTCGAGATGGAGGTGGTTCGCGACAGCGCGGATAATTGCATCATCATTTGTTCGATTGAGAATTTGGATCCTATGGGGGTGCATACCGGTGACTCAATCACCGTAGCGCCGGCGCAAACGCTGACCGATCGCGAATATCAGCTTCTACGCAATGCCTCGATTGCCGTACTTCGTGAAATAGGCGTTGATACCGGTGGATCAAATGTGCAATTTGCCATCAACCCAGCGGATGGACGCATAGTAGTCATCGAGATGAATCCGCGCGTGTCGCGTTCATCTGCGCTGGCTTCAAAAGCGACCGGTTTTCCGATCGCAAAAGTTGCCGCCAAACTAGCCGTTGGTTACACGCTTGACGAACTTAAAAACGAAATTACCAACGGTGCTACGCCAACTTCGTTCGAGCCTTCGATTGATTATGTCGTCACCAAGGTGCCCCGTTTTGCTTTCGAGAAGTTTCCTCAGGCAAATGATCGGCTGACGACTCAAATGAAGTCGGTTGGTGAGGTCATGGCAATCGGCAGGACCATGCAGGAATCTTTGCAAAAGGCACTGCGTGGGCTGGAAACTGGCGTTGATGGTCTTGATGAAAAATCGACTGATGAAGATGAAATCAAGGCTGAAATGGGTAATCCTGGCGCGGAAAGGCTCTGGTTTGTTGCAGATGCTTTCCGAATGGGCATGACGTTTGACGATATTCAACGCATTAGCAAGATTGATCCCTGGTTTCTTGCCCAGATCGCAGATCTGGTTGCACAGGAACAGGCAATTAAAGGCCGGGAACTGGCGCAAGCAAGTCGTGATGAATTGTTCACGCTGAAAAGAAATGGTTTCTCTGATCGCCGGCTGGCCAAGTTGTTTGGTACGGATCAACATGCAGTACGCGCCCGGCGTTGGGATCTTGGGGTGCATCCGGTGTACAAACGGGTAGATACCTGCGCGGCTGAGTTCGCAACATCCACCGCCTATTTGTATTCAACCTATGAAGAAGAATGTGAGTCTCTTCCTTCTGATCGCAAAAAGATCATGGTGCTTGGTGGTGGGCCGAACCGGATTGGTCAAGGTATCGAATTCGATTATTGCTGTGTCCATGCCGCATTGGCGATGCGTGAAGATGGTTATGAAACCATCATGGTCAATTGCAATCCGGAAACCGTTTCTACGGATTACGACACCTCGGATCGCCTCTATTTCGAACCTCTGACTCTAGAAGATGTTTTGGAAGTGGTGCGCATCGAAAAGCCGGTGGGTGTCATTGTCCAGTACGGAGGTCAAACGCCATTGAAATTGGCGCGCGATCTGGAGGCAAATGGTGTCCCAATTATTGGAACAACCCCTGATGCCATTGACCGTGCGGAAGACCGGGAACGTTTCCAGCAGATGATCAATGAACTCGGCTTGCTGCAACCGCCGAATCGCACTGCCCGTGCTGAAGATGAAGCGCTACGCCTGGCTACCGAAATCGGCTACCCGCTCGTCGTGCGACCGTCTTATGTGCTGGGTGGCCGTGCGATGGAAATTGTTCGAGAAGAAGCCGACTTGCAACGGTACATGCGTGAAGCAGTGAAGGTTTCAAATGATTCTCCGGTTCTGCTTGATCGTTTCCTGAATGATGCGATCGAAGTTGATGTCGATGCATTGTGTGATGGCGAAGCGGTGTTGCTTGGCGGCATCATGGAACACATTGAGCAAGCCGGCGTGCACTCTGGCGACTCGGCCTGTTCATTGCCGCCTTACAGTCTGTCGGTGGCAATTCAAGATGAATTACGTCAGCAGACCGTTGCTATGGCAAAAGCACTGGGTGTCGTCGGGCTGATGAACGTCCAGTTCGCCATCAAGGGTTTGGGCGATGAAGCCCGGGTCTATGTTCTCGAAGTCAATCCACGAGCTTCGCGCACGGTGCCTTATGTCTCCAAGGCGACGGGGCGCCCGTTGGCGAAGATCGCAGCCCGCTGCATGGTTGGGCAATCCTTGGCTTCGCAGGGCGCGACCAAGGAAATCATTCCGCCTTATTTCTCTGTCAAGGAAGCCGTTTTTCCGTTCCGTAAATTCCCCGGAGTAGACCCGCTGCTAGGTCCGGAAATGAAATCGACGGGTGAGGTGATGGGTGTGGGCGAAAGTTTTGGCGAGGCTTTCCTGAAATCTCAGTATGCCGCCAGCGTCAAATTGCCGCGCCAGGGCAACGTGTTTGTTTCGGTGCGTAATCCAGAGCATCCGCAGGTCGCAGAGATCGCCATAAGATTGAACGAACTCGGCTTCAAATTATTTGCCACGCGGGGAACCGCCAAAGCTATTGAGTTGGCTGGTGTGCCGGTTATTCGGGTCAATAAGGTAGCGGAGGGGCGGCCGCACATCGTCGATATGATCAAGAACAAGGATATCCAATTGATCATCAACGTTGTTGAAGACAAGCGTGCGGTGAAAGACTCCTTTGCGATTCGTGCCGCCGCACTCAGCCAGAACATTCCCTATTTCACGACGTTGGCTGGCGGCAAGGCTGCTTGTCTCGGCATGCAGGAGCGACGGGAAATTACCGTCTATTCCCTGCAAGAGTTGCATACACGTCTGCACTGATTCGAGGTAAATCAAATGACAAAAGTCCCCCTGACGGTAGTCGGCGCGGAGAAACTGCGCAATGAATTGCAACGCCTGAAAAGTGTAGAGCGGCCGAGCGTGATCGCGGCAATTGCCGAAGCGCGTTCGCATGGCGACCTGTCGGAAAACGCCGAATATGATGCGGCGAAGGAAAAGCAGGGTTTTATTGAAGGCCGCATCAAAGATCTGGAAGGCAAGCTCGCCAATGCCCAGATCATCGATCCGACTCATCTTGATGTTGATGGCCGTGTCGTGTTTGCCGCGACAGTTGAATTGGTCGACGCTGAAACCGGGGATGAAGTCCGTTATCAGATCGTTGGCGACGATGAGGCCGATATTAAGCAAGGCAAAATTTCAGTCGGATCTCCAATTGCTCGCGCTTTGATCGGCAAATACGCGGGTGATGTCGCTGATGTGCACGCACCCGGCGGCTTGCGCCACTACGAGATCGTCGACGTTCACTACATCTGAAGTGAAACGACTACCTGATCTTCTGGCTGCCTGGGCGCTGACTTTATGGGTCGGCGGGCTCTGGGCAATCGGTTATCTTGCTGCGCCGATGTTGTTCTACAACCTGAGCGATCGCATGTTGGCCGGCATGTTGGCTGGCAAGATGTTCACTGGCATCGCCTGGATTGGTATTGCATGCGGTATCTGGTTGTTACTGTTTCGGTTTGTCCGGTTTGGCGCTGGTACACTGAAACAAGCCTATTTCTGGATTGTCCTGCTGATGCTGTTGTTGACCCTGGCAGGGCATTTCGGCATACAACCAATCATTGCGCAACTCAAGGAAGCGGCTTTGCCGAAGGACGTCATGCAAAGCCTGTTCCGAGACCGCTTTGCCACCTGGCACGGCATCTCCAGCGTGGTCTACCTGATCCAGAGCCTGCTTGGGCTGGCCCTGGTTGCGAAACAGCATTCACGGTAGGCGCAGCTTCGGAATTTTCGCCGGTCGATAGATCAACAATAATTTTCCGATGTGCAGCACCGGGGCTGCACTCAGTAATTCACACAATTGAGCCAGATGAGCTTCACGCGTCTCGCGGTCATCGCCCAGAACGCGTATCTTGATCAGTTCATGCGCGGCGAGTGCGCACTCGGTTTCCTTGATGACGGCTTCGCTCAGTCCTTGTGAGCCAATCATTACTACCGGTTTCAGTGCGTGGGCCTGGGATTTGAGATATTTGCGTTGTTCTACGGTTAATACGAGCATTCGGCTTCCTGTCAAAGGTGCGGAAAAAGGGGGCGATAGTAGTCCATGAGGTGTACTGAGTGAAACGGCAAGCAAAAAGTCGTGTCTGGCATCAACGCCACGTCAACGATTTCTATGTCAAACAATCGGTTGAACAAGGTTATCGATCACGTTCGGCTTACAAGTTGATGGAGATTGATGATCGCGATCACCTTTTGAAGTCGGGAAGTGCGCTAGTCGATCTTGGCTGCGCACCGGGCGGCTGGTGTCAGGTGGCGCTGGAGCGCATGAAGGGCCAAGGGCGCATCATCGGTATTGATCTGCTTGAAATGGTTGGGTTGAACGGGGTGGATTTCGTGCAGGGAGATTTCACCGAACAAGCCACTCTGAACGATCTGGTTGAGCGCTTGCAAGGCAACAAGGCTGATCTTGTAATGAGCGATATGTCACCCAATATCACCGGAGTGATCATTTCGGATCAGGCGCGCATTTACCAGCTTGCCGAATTGGCGCTGGAGTTTTCTGCAAACTGGTTGAAACCGGAAGGGATTTTTCTGGTCAAGGTGTTTCAGGGCGCGGGATTTGAGGATTTCATGAAACAGATGCGCAGCGTTTTCAAGTCTGTCATGGTGCGTAAACCGAAAGCATCGCGCGACAGTAGCCGTGAGGTGTATTTGCTGGGCCGGAGTCTGAAGCAGGTCGACTCGATTGAACATGAGCCGGAATTCGTCTAACTTCGCCCCTTACTGCGGCAGTTGAGTCGTAAAGGAGTTAAATTGAATAATCTTTTCAAGAATGTCGGTATCTGGCTGATTATTGCGCTGGTGCTGATGACGGTGTTCAACCAGTTCAACACGCGTCAAACCGTGCAGTCACAGATCGACTATTCCACCTTCATTGAACAGGTGCGGCAAGGTCAGGTCAGCAAGGTCACCATCGAGAACCACGTTCTGCGTGGCGTCGGCGTCGATGGACGGCGCTTTACGACGTACGCGCCGTCTGATCCGTGGTTGGTTTCAGACCTGCTTAAAGCCGGTGTTCAAGTCGAGGCCAAACCGGAAGAACAACCCTCCATGCTGATGAGCATTTTTGTTTCATGGTTCCCGATGTTGTTGCTGATCGGCGTCTGGGTGTTCTTCATGCGCCAGATGCAGGGTGGCGGCAAGGGTGGTGCATTCTCGTTCGGCAAGAGTAAGGCTCGCCTGCTCGATCAGGACAGCAATCTGGTGACCTTCGCCGATGTCGCTGGTTGTGACGAAGCCAAGGAAGAAGTCGGCGAATTGGTTGAATTCCTGCGTGATCCTTCCCGCTTCCAGAAACTTGGGGGCCGGATTCCGCGTGGCGTGTTGATGGTGGGTTCGCCGGGTACCGGCAAGACCTTGTTGGCGAAGTCGATTGCCGGCGAAGCGAAAGTGCCGTTCTTCTCGATTTCCGGTTCCGACTTCGTCGAAATGTTTGTCGGTGTCGGCGCGGCTCGCGTGCGTGACATGTTCGAGCAGGCCAAGAAGCAATCGCCCTGCATCATCTTCATTGACGAAATCGACGCGGTCGGTCGTCAGCGCGGCGCCGGCATGGGCGGCGGCAATGACGAACGCGAGCAGACGCTTAACCAGTTGCTGGTGGAAATGGATGGTTTTGAAGCCACCGTCGGCGTCATCGTCATCGCTGCCACCAACCGTCCCGACGTACTTGATCCGGCCTTGTTGCGTCCGGGCCGTTTCGACCGTCAGGTTGTCGTGCCGTTGCCGGACATTCGTGGCCGCGAACAGATCCTGCTGGTGCACATGCGCAAGGTGCCGATGTCGCAGGACGTCAAAGCCGACATCATCGCGCGCGGTACGCCCGGCTTCTCGGGTGCCGACCTGGCCAATCTGGTCAACGAGGCCGCGTTGTTCGCCGCCCGTTCCAACAAGCGCGTGGTCGACATGGAAGATTTCGAGCGCGCCAAGGACAAGATCATGATGGGCGCCGAACGTCGCTCGATGATCATGCCGGAGGAGGAGCGTAAGAACACCGCGTATCACGAGTCCGGCCATGCTGTTGTCGCCAAGTTGATGCCGAAGACCGATCCGGTGCACAAAGTCACCATCATCCCGCGCGGCCGCGCGCTCGGCGTCACCATGCAGTTGCCGACCGAAGATCGTTACAGCCAGGATCGCACGCGTCTGATGTCGACTATTGCCGTGCTGTTTGGTGGCCGGATTGCGGAAGAGCTGTTCATGAACCAGATGACCACCGGCGCTTCAAACGACTTCCAACGTGCCACCGATCTGGCGCGCCGCATGGTGACTCAGTGGGGTATGTCGGATGCATTGGGGCCGATGGTCTATGGCGAAGAGGAAGGCGAGATTTTTCTTGGCCGCTCGGTCACCACGCACAAGAGCATGTCGGAAGAGACCATGCGCAAGGTTGACGAAGAAGTTCGCCGCATCATCGATCAGCAATACGCCCTTGCACGCAAAACGTTGGAAGAAAATCGTGACAAGGTCGAGCGCATGACGCGCGCGCTGTTGGAATGGGAAACCATCGACGCAGAACAGATCGACGCGATCATGGCCGGTCAGGAGCCGCATCCGCCGAAGCCAGTGACACCGCCGGTCAGTAGCGCGAGCAATCCGCCGCCGAGTGCACCGGCGCCTACCACCACACCTGCGGAAGAGGCTTGATCCGCTGATTGAGGCATGCAGATCAGGGGCGGCTGATGCCGCCCCTGATCATTTCTGCGGTGTGCCTGAATGTCCATATCCCATGTCCTATTTTCAATGCGGGCGATATCGTCTTCCTTTGTCGCAGCCCTTGGTCATGGGCATCGTCAACGTCACCCCGGACTCCTTTTCCGACGGCGGACATTATTTCTCGACCGAACGTGCAATTGAACACGGTCTGAAATTAAAGGCCGAGGGCGCCAATCTGCTCGACATCGGCGGCGAATCGACGCGTCCCGGCAGTGCGCCGGTCAGTGTCGCGGCGGAAATCGCCCGCGTGATACCGGTAATTGAAGGTTTGCGTGATGCCGATATCGCGCTTTCAGTCGATACCATGAAGCCCGAAGTAATGCGCGCTGCACTGGCTGCGGGTGTCGACATGATCAACGATGTGCATGGAATGGAAGCAGCGGGGGCATTGGCAGCGGTAGCCGGTTCCGATTGCGGTCTGTGTGTCATGCATAAGCGCGGCATGCCGGCAGATATGCAACACGAACCGACCTATGCAGATGTGGTGGCGGATGTGACCGGTTATCTGCAACAGCGCAAGCAAGCCGCGCTAGCGGTCGGAATTGACCCGCAACGTCTGCTGATCGATCCCGGCTTTGGCTTTGGCAAAACCCTGGCGCATAACCTCGCGCTATTCAAGAATCTCGACCAAATGGCCGATATCGCGCCAGTTCTGGTTGGCGTGTCACGCAAATCCTTTCTCGGCAGCCTCACCGGACGGCCGACGCAAGACCGGCTATTACCTAGCGTCATCGCGGCCTTGCTGGCCCTGCAGGGCGGGGCTTTCGTGGTGCGGGTGCATGACGTGCGAGAAACGGTGGAAGCCATGCGGCTGTGTCTGGAATTAACGGATCATCAATTGGGAGTAAGACAATGAGCAGGAAGTATTTCGGTACCGATGGCGTGCGAGGAAAAGTGGGCGATGAGCCGATCACGCCGGAATTCGCGATGCGTCTGGGCTATGCCGCCGGCAAGGTGCTGGTTGCTGCCGAGCACGACGCGTTGCACGGTGAACATCCCGCGGTGCTGATTGGCAAGGACACGCGTATTTCGGGGTACATGCTGGAATCTGCCTTGCAAGCTGGTTTGACGGCGGCTGGGGTTGATGTCCGCCTAACCGGCCCGATGCCGACCCCCGGTGTCGCCTATCTGACGCGGGCGCTGCGTTTGCAGGCGGGCGTGGTGATATCCGCCTCGCATAATCCGTACGAAGACAACGGCATCAAATTCTTCTCCGCGCGCGGCGCCAAGTTGCCAGATGAAGTCGAACTGGCGATTGAAGCGTCCTTGGAGCAACCGATGAAGACCGCCTCATCCCAGCAGTTGGGCCGGGTCAAACGGGTGGAGGCGGCGGCCGCGCGTTATATCGAGTTCTGCAAAAGCACATTCCCCACCGACATGGACCTGCGCGGCATGCGCATCGTCGTCGATTGCGCCAATGGTGCTGCGTATCACATTGCACCGCATGTTTTCCATGAACTGGGTGCGGATGTCATTGCGATCGGCAACGAGCCAAACGGTTTCAACATCAATAAGGAATGCGGTGCCACCCATACCGACGCCCTGTCGCGCGCCGTGCGCAAGCATCGCGCGGATGTCGGCATTGCTCTGGATGGTGACGGAGACCGGCTGATGATGAGCGATGCCAGCGGCGTGGTCATGGATGGTGACAAACTGATCTACGCGATTGCCCGCTACCGCAAGGAAAGTGGTCAGACACTTGATGGCGTGGTTGGTACGTTGATGACCAACCTGGGCGCCGAGTTGGCTTTGAAAGCGCTGGGTTGTGAATTCAAGCGCGCCAATGTTGGTGACCGCTATGTGTTGGAGCTGATGCAGAAGAACGGCTGGCTACTTGGCGGCGAGGCATCAGGCCACATTCTTTGTCTGGACAAACACACCACGGGTGACGGCATTGTGTCCGCGCTGCAAGTGCTGGCGGCGCTGCGTGGTTCCGGCAAGTCACTGGCCGAGTACACCCGTGATTGCCCGGCCTATCCGCAGATTCTGCTCAACGTGCGCGTCGCTCGGGGATTCAAGACCGATGGCCATGCCGGTGTGGCGCAGGCGGTCGCTGAGGTTGAGGCTGAATTGGGTAATACCGGTCGTGTGGTTTTGCGTGCTTCCGGCACCGAACCGCTTATTCGTGTGATGGTGGAGGGGCAGGATGAGGCGCAGGTCAGGCGGACAGCTGACCATATTGCCGATGCAGTGCGCAGCGCAGCCGGGGTGTAAGGGAAGGGTAGACATGAATGTGACAGGATTTATTACAATCGTCACAAGCTTGTAATAATCGACAGATAAGCTGCGTCCGTCATTAACTGAAGACGCAACTGTCTGGAGATTGAATATGAATACCCAACGTACCCTTGTGAAGCTGTCCACCCTGGTTGCCGCCATGTCGCTGAGTCTGTCCGCACTGGCAGTTGACATCACCGGCGCCGGCGCGACCTTCCCCTATGCTGTCTATACCAAGTGGGCTGAAGCCTACAAAGGCGCAACCGGTAATCAGGTCAACTACCAGGGCATCGGTTCTTCTGGTGGCGTCAAGCAAATCAAAGCCAAGACCGTCAACTTCGGCGGTTCCGATGCGCCCCTGAAGACCACTCTCTTGGATTCCATGAATTTGGTTCAGATTCCTACGGTGATGGGTGCTGTCACGATCGTGGTCAACGTGCCTGGTATTAAATCCGGGGAAATCAAGCTGGACGGCCCCACGGCTGCTGAAATTTTCCGCGGTGCCATCACCAAGTGGAATCATCCCGCAATTGCCAAGCTGAACCCTGGCCTGAAGTTGCCTGCCACGGCCATCACCGTGTCGCACCGTTCCGATGGTTCGGGTACGACTTATGCTTTCTCCAATTACATGGCCAAGCAATCCATGGCTTTCAAGCGTGACGTTGGCGCGGGTAATACCGTGAACTGGCCGGTCAATGCGGTTGGTGGCAAGGGCAACCCGGGTGTAGCTGCTAACGTGCAGAAAATTTCCGGCACCATCGGCTATGTCGATATCGCCGACGCAATGAAGAACAACATGACTTTCGTTGCGCTGAAGAACAAGGCCGGAAAATATATTGTCCCGAATCAGTCTTCCGTCGCTGATGCCGCAGCCGGCGCCGACTTCAACGTTCCGGGCATGGCGCCTGATCTGCTTGATCAATCGCACAAGAATGCTTGGCCGATCACCAGCGCGACTTTCGCGCTGGTTTACGAAAAAGGTGAAGACGCTGCGAAACAGAAGGGCGTTGTCGAATTCTTCACTTGGTCTCTGAACAATGGTCAGAAAATGGCCGAAGAATTGGGCTTTGTGCCTCTTCCTGCCAACGTAGTGAAGATGGTTGAAGCTGAAATGAAGAAGATCAAGTAATTTTCAACGGTCATTATTCGGGCGCGGAAGCATTTCTTCCGCGCCCGAACTTTCTCCGGAAGGCTCCTTGTCTGTGAGGGGGTTTCCGTAGAATGTCAAAACCATCAGGAACAATCGCAATGAGTGAAGCGGCGACCCCAGTCGATCTGCATGCCCAGCAGGTCAGGAAATTCAAACTGCAAGACATGTTCTTCCATCAGGTCACGATGGTGTTTGCTTTCATCGTGCTGGCGGCACTGGTAGGCATCTTGATTTCGCTGGCGATAGAAGCGATGCCGGTGTTCCGGGAGTTTGGCCCGGCATTTTTGTGGACCAATGTCTGGAACGTACCGGAAGACCAGTACGGCGCGTTAAGCGCCATCTACGGCACGGTGGTGACCTCGATCATCGCGCTGGTCATCGCGGTACCAGTCAGCTTTGGTATCGCCTTGTTTCTCACCGAAACCTGTCCGGCTTGGTTGCGCCGGCCGCTCGGCACCGCGATCGAATTGCTCGCCGGCGTGCCATCCATCATCTACGGTATCTGGGGTTTGTTTATTTTCGCGCCGTTGTTTGCCGAACATGTACAGCCATATCTTCAAGAACTGGTGGGCGATACCCCGATCATCAGTGGGTGGTTTGCCGGTCCGCCGATCGGCGTTGGTATTCTGACTGCCGGCATCGTATTGTCGCTGATGGTGATTCCGTTTGTTGCCTCGGTGATGCGAGATGTGTTCGAAACGGTGCCGCCGCAACTTAAAGAGTCGGCTTATGGCGTTGGTTGCACCACTTGGGAAGTGGTGACCAACATTGTGCTGCCCTATACGCGGGTCGGTGTCATCGGCGGCATCATGCTCGGCCTCGGTCGCGCCTTGGGTGAAACGATGGCGGTTACCTTCGTGATCGGCAACGCCAATCGAATTGTCGGCAGTCTGTTTGCGCCAGGAACCTCGATAGCCTCAACGCTTGCCAATGAATTCGGCGAAGCCGATCCCGGCTTGCATATTTCGTCGTTGTTCGCCCTTGGTCTGGTGCTGTTCGTCATCACCTTTATCGTGCTGGCCATTTCCCAATGGTTGATCAAGCGCGGTATCGCCAAACAAGGCATTTGAGCTGGACAGGAACCTGATCATGCAACTCTATTCACGCCGCATCCTGACCAACCGCATCGGTATCGCCCTGTCCATGGTCGCCATGGCCTTCGGCCTCGCCGCGCTGATGTGGATTCTCTGGACTCTGTTCTACAACGGCTTCAATGCGTTGAGCTGGGACTTCTTCACCCAGGACACGCCAGCGCCGGGCAGTGAGGGGGGGGGGCTGCGCAACGCCATCGTCGGCAGCTTGATGATTATCGGCGTGACCACACTTGTATCTACCCCGATCGGCATCCTGGCCGGTATCTACCTGGCTGAATATGGCACCACATCGAAATTCGCGGCGATCACACGTTTCGTCACCGACATCATGTTGTCTGCACCGTCCATCGTCGTCGGCTTGTTTGTCTATGCACTGATGGTGGCCACGCTGGGCGGCTTTTCTGGTTGGGCGGGATCGGTTGCCTTGTCTTTGATTGCAATCCCGGTGGTGGTCCGCACCACTGAGAACATGCTGCTGTTAGTGCCCCCCGCGCTTCGAGAAGCCGCGTTCGCAGTGGGTGCGCCGCGTTGGCAGGTTTCGTTGAAAGTCACCTTGCGTGCGGTCAAGGCCGGCGTGGTGACTGGAATTCTGCTTGCCATCGCACGCGTTATGGGTGAAACCGCGCCGTTGTTGTTCACCGCCCTGAACAATCAGTTCTACAGTACCGATATGACACAACCGATGGGTAACCTGCCAGTGGTGATCTTCCAGTTCGCGATGAGTCCGTACGACAACTGGGTCAGCCTGGCTTGGGGAGGCGCGTTGTTGATCGCCCTGATCGTGCTTGCCATCAATATCATTGCCCGCGTCATGTTCCGCAATAAAGTTTCAGCTTGAACCCGGAGTATTAAATGTCCACCAGCCAAACTACAGCCGATGGCGAAGCCATCCTGTCCATCCGAGACCTGAATTTCTATTACGGTGCCTTCCGCGGTTTGACCAATGTCTCCCTGGATATTGCAAAAAGCCGAGTGACTGCGTTCATCGGCCCATCCGGTTGCGGCAAGTCCACGTTGCTACGTACCTTTAACCGGATGTATGACCTGTACCCCGGTCAGCGCGCCGAAGGCCAGATCAATTTTCATGGCAACAACCTGCTCGACAAGAAACAGGACGTGAATCTGGTGCGCGCCAAGATCGGCATGGTGTTTCAGAAGCCGACGCCGTTCCCGATGACGATCTACGAAAACATTGCGTTTGGTGTTCGCCTTTATGAAAAGATGAACAAATCCGAAATGGATGAACGCGTTGAATGGGCGTTGCGCAAGGCCGCTATCTGGGAAGAAACCAAAAACAAGCTGCAACAAAGCGGACTTTCATTGTCGGGCGGTCAGCAACAACGCTTGTGTATAGCCCGTACGATTGCCGTGAAACCTGAGATTGTGCTGCTTGATGAACCCACTTCAGCGCTTGATCCCATCTCAACTGCCAAGATTGAAGAACTGATCAACGAACTGAAAGACGAATACACCATCGCTATCGTCACCCACAACATGCAGCAGGCGGCGCGTATCTCCGACTTCACCGCTTTCATGTATCTGGGTGAGCTGATTGAGTTCGGCAATACCGACAAGCTGTTCGTGAAACCGACACAGAAGCAGACCGAGGACTACATCACAGGTCGCTTCGGCTGATATTTTCAATCGAGCCACACGCGCTTCTGTAAGGGAACAGCATCGATACCGCTAGTGCGGTATCGATGCTGTTCCCTTTGTCATAAATCCTTCATCCTTTTGTCGCCCTGACTCGGTATGCTCACCGCTTTAATGTGGATGTGTCATTTTCCGGTCATGCCAACAAATTCCGAGTTGCAGCGCGCGCTGAAAGGTCTGCGGGAGAAAGTCACCGCAAGCCAGAAAGCATTGCTCGGAGCTTGGCAGCCAGTCCTGGCTGACTCCGGATTTGAGCAGGATGCTGCTAATCTGTCAGCTTATATTGTGCTGCGACGTGAAGATATCCGCACTTTTCAGGAACAGGTTTCGGAGCTTGACTTGTCGTCGCTCGGTCGTTGTGAAGGCCACGATATAGCGACGCTTGATGCTGTGGCGAAAACCAAAAACGCACTCAATAGCACCTGTCCGACTGACGCCGAGCTGTCGCATCCGGTGCGGGCCAATCGTCAAGGCGACAAACGGCTGAAACAGAACACGCATCGCTTGCTCGGCAAGGAACTGAAACATCGACGTAGCCGCATCATGGTCACTTCGCTGAATGCGGCTGCAGGCGAGATGTGTTTTGTGAGCGACTTGATTGAACGTGGCATGGATGTCGCGCACATCAATTGTGCACATGATGACGCCGCCGTCTGGTGGTCGATGATCGACAACATCCGAGCCGCCGCCAAGGTGAGCGACAAAACCTGTCTGATCCACATGGATCCTGCGGGGCCAAAGTTACGCACCGATGAAATGGCCGCGATGTTGCCGGCGCTGGGGGAGAAGGATTTACTGGATCTGGATTTTGTCGCTCAGGAAGCTGACAAGGTAGGTGGCTTTTCCATTGAGCAGACCGCTACCGATATGGATAGTCTGTCGGATGCGCTGGAGCCGCGGGGTGCCGGCAATCTGGGCAGAATTGCCAAAATTGAAACCCAGCGCGCGGTGGTCAATCTGCCGAAAATTGGGGTACATGGTGCCAGTTGGGGCCCGTTCGGTTTGATGATTGCGCGGGGCGAGCTGGCTGTGGAAATTGACTGTTCGCGGCTGTCTGAGATTCAGGAAGAGATCTTGTGGCTTGCCGAGGCAGCCCATGTGCCGGTGATTTGGGCAACCCAGGTGTTTGAACAACTGATCAAGGAAAACCTGCCTTCGTGGGCTGAAATGACCGACGCCGCCATGTCGGAATGCGCTGAATGCGTAATGTTGAACAAGGGTCCATTCGTGTTGGATGCGATCGCCATGCTGGATGACATTGCTCGCCGCATGCGGGCACATCAGCACAAAAAATCCGCCCGCTTGCGGGCATTACATTGGTAAGGAAGCATAACCATGGCTAACGCTGTCAAGAACATCGCTAAATTCATCCGAAAAAGTCCGGAAAATGAGGCCGTCATCACGCTGAAGGATCTTTGTCTGGCGCTGGAGAATTCGGCCAATTTCAATCTGGGTTGCCTTTACGACCTGGACAAGAAGTCGTTCGAATTGGCGCTCGATCTGCTGGAAGAATGGCGTTTTGATCGCCATGTTTTCGAGCGCCGCTTGCAGAAGTATCTCGATGAGCCGGTGGAAGATTGAGCATTTTCGGAAGAGTCGTAGGATGGGCGATGCCGAAGGCGCACCCATCAGACAATGCACGAATGATGGGCGCGTTGCGCTTCGCCCATCCTACGGGGTGGTACTACTGGAATCCGAAACTTTCCGAAGCGCAGTTTCGTAGCGCTCAATGATGCGGTCCCAGCCATGTGCTGACATGCTTCGGCAGGCCTGCTGACCAAGTTCTTGGCGTTTGGCCGGATCGCTGGCCAGATGTTGCGCAGCTTCGATGAAGGCATCGGCATCGTCTGGCCTGACCGTGTAGCCGTTTACCCCATCCTGAATCAATATCTCACCTGCCGCGCGTCGGTAAGTGACCACGCCCAAGCCGCTGGCGAGGGCTTCGGTCAGTACGTTACCCCAGGTTTCTGACAGGCTGCCAAACAGGAAAAGATCGGCGCTGGCGTAATGCGCTGCCAGTTCTGTGCCGATGCGCGAGCCGGCAAAAACATGCTCCGGGTGTGCCGTGCGTAGATTACCCAAAGCGGGGCCATCGCCCACCCAGATCATGCGGGCGTGTGGATGTCTAGCCTCGATGGCACTGAACGCTTGCGCCACGACGGTAAGATTTTTTTCTGGCGCCAGGCGACCAACATAGAGGCAAGCCAACGCGTCGTCTCGCACGCCCCAGCGTGCGCGCAAAGCGCTGTCCCGGCGGCCGGGATGAAACAACTCGGTATCGACGCCACGGCCGACAGGCTGCACGTTCGGAACGCCGCGTGCAGTCAAATCGCCAGCCAGTTCCGGCGTCGGCACAAAGGTCGCATCGCAACGCTTGTGCAACGCATCGAGCCAGCGGGTGACCCAGGGCATCAGCCAGCCGACGTGATAGTGGCTGCTGTATTGCGCGAAATGTGTGTGATAGCCGGAGGTCAGCGGCAGTCGGCGCTTGCGGGCGGCGAACACGGCAGCCCAGCCGAGCGGGCCTTCGGTCACGACATGCACCAGGTCGGGACGTTGCTGATCCATGACGCGACCCAGCAAGCGATACGCCGGCAGTCCGAGGCGCAGGCTGGGGTAGGTAGGAATCGGCAGGCCGGGCACGGTCCAGGTTTCGCTGTTGGTTTGCTTTGGCTCATTGCGCTGGTGAGGACGCACCACGCCAATCCAATGTCCACGCGAACGCAGGCCTTCCACCAAGCGCTGCGTGGTCATCGCAACACCGTTGATTTCTGGTGGATAGGTCTCGGTCACCAGCAGAATGCGCAGCGGCTTCATCAGCAGGGCATCCGCTTCAGCGAGGTTTGCTGAAATTCAGACTGCGATACAAATCGGCCAGCTT
The DNA here is from genome assembly GCA_945897865.1 of Tepidiphilus sp. J10. GTDB lineage: Bacteria > Pseudomonadota > Gammaproteobacteria > Burkholderiales > Thiobacillaceae > PFJX01. The sequence goes on along the minus strand of CAMDHJ010000053.1, from coordinate 6,018 downwards.
TTTTGCCAGCGCTTGATCCGACCATTCCTTGGCATAAGTGCGCGCCTCGTCGCCAAGCTGCAGACGGAGCACCGGGTCAGTCAGAACGCTTTGCATTGCTTGTGCGAAACCGGCTGGGTCATCCGGCGCAATGCGGCAGCCGCGGCCGGGTTGCAGGATATCCGCCGTGCCCATGATTGATAGCGCCACCACCGGGCAGCGTTGCGCCATTGCCTCCAGCAACACCAGACCCTGCGTTTCGGTGCGCGAGGCGAAGATGAACACGTCGGCAGCGGCATACGCCGCCGGCAATTCGCGTTTGCGGTCAAGATAACCGAGGAATCGAACCTGATCTTGCAAGCCAAGCTGAGCCGCCTGCTGTTCCAGATCGGCGCGGGCCGGGCCTTCGCCGGTAATCAGAAAGAGCAGATTGGGCAGGTTGCGCCGTGCAATGGTGACCGACCGCAGCAGGAAGTCGATGTTCTTCTCATGTGCCACGCGGCCGACGAAAAGCGCCACCGGCCGTTCCTGGGCAATGCCGAAGCGGGCGCGGAAATCGCCGCCATCGCCGGGAGTGAAGGCGCTCGCCGGCAAGCCGGTTGGCAGCACATGCAGCGGCCGGGTGACACCGTATTCGCCAAGTCGCTCACGCATCGCAGTGGATGGCACAATTACCGCATCCAGCGCGTTGCACTGGCCGCGTGAAAAACGTCGCGCCAGGCCGCGCAACCCCGCCGCAGGCAGCCAGGGTATGTAGTGCTGGAGATATTCCTCGAACAGCGTGTGATAAGTTGCGATCACCGGTTTGTGCAATGCCCGCGCCGCATGCAGGCCGGCGTAATGCGCGGCGAATGGCGTCTGGATATGGATCACGTCGCAGTCGGCGGCAGCCTTCAGCGCCGCGCGGCGCAGCTTGCCGTAATGCACCAGACGATCTTCCGGATCGCCCAGCACGCGCCGAGCCGGCACCCGGATGATGTCCGCCGTGTCGGCTTCATTGGCGTAGCGTGGTGCGATCAACTGGGTTTGCACGTCCTGCCCGGCGAGCGCGCTGCGGAAGGTTTCGATTGAGGTGGAGACGCCATTGATGCGCGGAAAGTAGACATCTGAAACCATCAAGGCACGCATCAATCGGCTTCCACCAGTGCTTGGTTTAAGGATTCGCGTGGCAGACGGCAATGCGCGCTCCATTCGATCATCTCCAGTCGACCGTCGAGGTGTTCGACGATGGCGGTACAGGAATCGACCCAGTCGCCGCAGTTGGCGTAGATCAGGCCATCGACTTCCTTCAGCGCCGCCCAGTGGATGTGGCCGCAGATGACGCCATCCAGCTGGCGTTCGCGGACATGGTGAATCACCGAATCCTCAAAATCGAAGATGAACTGCAAGGCCGTTTTGACCCGCCGCTTGGCATAGCCAGCGAGCGACCAGTAACCGGAAATGCCGAGCTGGCGCCGCGTCCAGGACAGCCATCCGTTGAGACGGACCAGCAGGTTGTAGGCGACATCGCCGAGTACCGCAACCCAGCGGTGATGCCGGGTGACCTGATCGAAATCGTCGCCATGCGTCAGCAGGAAACGGCGACCATCGGCGGTCTCGTGGACGAATTCACGCTCGACCCGGATATCGCCGAATGCAGTTTCGCAGTAATCGCGCATTGCTTCATCGTGATTGCCAGGCACAAATACCACCTTTTCGCCATGCCGCGCCCGCTTGAGCACTTTCTGGATCACCGTGTTCTGAGCCGGACTCCAGTGAATGCTGCGGCTCATGCCCCAGAAATCGATGATGTCGCCGATCAAATACAAATGTTGGGCGGGAAAATCACGCAGAAAGGCGACCAGACTGTCAGCCTGGCAGGCGCGGGTGCCCAAGTGGACATCCGAAATGAAGACGGAGCGAACGGCTGGCATGGCGACCAATGTGTCATAGCCAGATGACAGAACGGTTACATCTGGAAGACGAAGTGGAAAAGCGGGTGTGATGTGATCCCGGCACCACGCGAGAATGATGTAGGTACGAATTCATCCTGAAAACCTCAGTTGAGCGCAGATTTTTGTCCGTGAAGCCGTCGGGATACAGGCGAGAGGGAGATTTCTCCATTCATCTGTCGTGTGAGGCGGATAACGCTGTAGGAGGCTCCGCTTGCGGGCCGATCCTTCAACCTAGATTCCTCTGTTGGACGCGTTCGAGTGTGGGTCTGGCGGGTTGTCTGGCAAGGCGCGACGACGCGCATGGTCGTTCCCTGCAAGGAGGAGCAACGCGGCCAGACAACCCGACAGGCCCGCAATCGGACGCGTAGCGGTCGCACCCATTTGGTGAGGCTGACCGAAGGCGCTAACGCTTGTATGCATGGGACATCTCAAGGGCTGAGGAGCGGTCAACAGAGGAAGCTAGGTTCAACGCTCGCGCCGCAAGCGGACGCTCCTACAACGCGGACAACTGCCGGATTTGGGTTCATTCGCACGCAAACGGCTGAATATGCGGAAAAATTCGCACCTACACTTTGGTTAACTACGCGGATAACCCTGGTTTAAGGCCTCACTTCGCCACCGAAACCGGCCCGACTTTCCATATCTCCTCGGCGTATTCGCGGATGGCGCGGTCGGACGAGAATTTGCCAATGCGAGCGACGTTGAGGATGGACATCCGCGTCCACTGGTCGACATCACGGTATTGCTCGCCGACATGATCCTGGCATTCGAGATAGGCATCGAAATCGGCGCAAACCAGGAAAGGATCGTGATGGCGCAGGTTGCCGGTGAGCGGCGAGAACATCTGGCGGTCGCCGTGTGAGAACAGGCCAGAGTCGATCAGGTCGAGCGCATGGAGAAGTTCGGGGTTGTGTTGAATGATTGGCCCGGGTTGATAGCCCGCGTTCAGTCGATCCTGAACCTGGGTGGCGGTGAGGCCGAACAGGAAGAAGTTTTCCTCGCCGACCGCTTCCCGGATTTCCACATTGGCGCCGTCCAGCGTGCCGATGGTGAGCGCGCCGTTCATCGAGAATTTCATGTTGCCGGTGCCGGAGGCTTCCTTGCCTGCGGTCGAAATCTGCTCGGAGAGGTCGGCGGCAGGGTAGATGCACTGGGCATTCTGGACATTGAAATCGGGCACGAAGACGACTTTCAGCGTCTGGTTGACCTGCGGATCGCGGTTCACCACATCGGCCACGGCATGGATCAGTTTGATGATCAGCTTGGCCATGTGATAACCCGGCGCAGCTTTACCGCCAAAGATGAAGGTGCGCGGCGTGATTGCCAGGTTCGGGCTGTTTTTCAGGCGGCAATACAGGTTGATGATGTGCAATAGGTTGAGATGCTGGCGCTTGTATTCGTGGATGCGCTTGGCCTGGATGTCGAACAGCGAAGCCGGGTCGACCGCGATGCCCAGCGTCTTGCCGATATGGTCGGACAGTCTGTGTTTGGCGCTGAGCTTCACCTCGCGCCAGCGCGTCCGGAAGCTGGCGTCTTCGGCATAAGGTTGCAGCCGCTGCAACGAATCCAGATTGCGCAACCAGTCGTTATCGATGGTCGCTTCGATCAATGCGGTCAGCGGCGGGTTGGCTAGCGCGATAAATCGACGCGGGGTGACGCCGTTGGTCTTGTTGCTGAATTTCTCCGGCCAGAGTTCGAAGAAATCGCGTAGCACGGTTTCTTTCAGCAGTTCGCTATGCAACGTCGCGACGCCATTGATGGCAAAGCCGCCCACCGCCGCCAGATGCGCCATGCGTACCCGTCGCACCGGCCCTTCGGCGATCAGCGACATGCGCATCAGGCGTTGCTCGTCGCCGAAAAAGCGGAGCCTCACTTCGTCGAGGAAGTGCTGGTTGATGTCGTAGATGATTTCGAGATGGCGCGGCAGGATGCGCTGGAACAAATCCAGCTGCCAGGTTTCCATCGCTTCCGGCAGCAGCGTGTGATTGGTGTAGGCAAAACTTTTGCGCGTGATATCCCAAGCCTGTTGCCAGTTCATCGCGTGTTCGTCGACCAGCAGGCGCATCAGCTCCGGCACGGCGATGGCGGGGTGGGTGTCGTTGAGCTGGGCGACGAACTTGTCGGCGAAGTGGCTCAGATCGCCGACATCGCGCAAGACGCTGCGAATCATGTCCTGTAACGAGCAGGAGACGAAGAAATACTGTTGTTTGAGGCGAAGCTCCTTGCCGACTTCCGGCTCGTCGTTGGGGTAGAGCACCTTGGTCAGGTTCTCGGCTTCCACCATGGCATCGACGGCGCCGAAATAATCGCCGGCGTTGAAAGCCTGGAAGTCGAAGGTATCGCGCGCTTCCGACTTCCACAGCCGCAACAGGTTGACGTTGATCACGCCGAAACCGAGGATCGGCGTGTCGAAGGCGACGCCATAGACCGTGCTGCCAGCAATCCAGCGCACCCGATCGCGTTCCTGGTCATCCACATATTTCTCGGTGTGGCCGCCGAGCCGAACCGGGTAGCGACACTGCCGGTTGGGCAATTCCCACGGGTTGCCCTCGCGTAGCCAGGCATCGGTGACTTCAACCTGCCAGCCATCCTTGATGACCTGATCGAAGAGGCCGAATTCGTAACGGATGCCGTAGCCGATGGCGGGAATTTCCAGCGTCGCCATCGAATCAAGATAACAAGCCGCCAGCCGCCCGAGGCCGCCGTTGCCGAGGCCGGGCTCCTGTTCCTGCTGCAACAGCGTGTCCAGATCGAGTCCCATCGCATGCAGGGCTTTCGCCAGGTTGTCATGCAGCCCGAGATTGAGAATGTTGTTGCCCAGGTGCGGCCCGAGCAGGAACTCGGCGGAGAAATAGCACACGGTTCTGGCGTTGCTTTGCTTGTATTTTTCCGCCGTGTTGATGAAGCGTTCCAGCATGCGATCGCGCACGGTATGGGCCAGCGCGGTATACAGATCGACTGGCGACGCATCCTTCAGCGAACGGCCGGTGACGTAAAACAGGTTGTCGATCAACGAGCGCCGCAACGCCTCTTCGGAACGGGCAGCGCGGGTATGCAGGGCTCTTTCGGCGATATCGGACATGGTGATTTCCGTTGTTGATTAGTAAGGCCAGACCCAGGCATCTGCCGCCGGCAGGTCAACGCCGTTTTCATAGGCGTAATTGCGGCACTCGATCTGCATGTCGCGCAGCTTTTCCTTGACGTGCGCGCCGGCCACGCGCAACGACGGAATGCGGTCGATGACGTCGATGGCCAGGCTGAAACGGTCGATTTCGTTCTGGATCGCCAGTTCCAGCGGCGTGTTGATGCTGCCCTTCTCCTTGTAGCCGCGCACATGCATGTTGGCGTGGTTGTGGCGGCGATAAGCCAGTCGGTGGATCAGCCACGGGTAGCCGTGGAAGTTGAAGATCACCGGGCGGTCCAAGGTGAACAGGCTGTCGAAATCGCGGTCGCTCAATCCATGCGGGTGCTCGCTGGCCGGGGTCAGTTTGTACAGGTCGACGACGTTGACGAATCGCACCTTCAGGTCGGGGAAGTTCTCGCGCAGCAGCACGGTCGCGGCCAGGGCTTCCTTGGTCGGAATATCGCCGGCGCTGGCCATCACCACATCCGGTTCCTGGCCGGCGTCGTTGCTTGCCCACTCCCAGATGCCGATGCCCTTGGTGCAGTGTTTGATCGCCGCATCCATGTCCAGATACTGCAAGTGCTTCTGCTTGTCGCAGACGATGACGTTGATGTAATCGGTGCTGTTCAGGCAGTGCGCGGCGGTGGCCAGCAGCGTGTTGACGTCGGCCGGCAGATAGATGCGAGTGACTTCCGGACTCTTGTTGACCACCACATCGAGAAAGCCGGGATCCTGATGCGTGAAACCGTTGTGATCCTGCCGCCAGACGGTGGAGGTGATCAGCAGGTTGAGCGATGAAACCGGCGCCCGCCAGGGCACATCCTTCGACATCGCCAGCCATTTGGCGTGCTGGTTGAACATCGAATCGATGACGTGCACGAAGGCTTCATAGGTCGAGAAGAAGCCATGCCGGCCGGACAGCAGATAGCCTTCCAGCCAGCCTTCCAGCGTGTGTTCCGAGAGCATTTCCATGACCCGGCC
>CAMDHJ010000052.1 GCA_945897865.1 Tepidiphilus sp. J10 | reverse complement strand
CGCGGAATGCGCAGCGCCTGGTTGCGCCCATTGCGAAACAATTTGACATGACGTTCGGTAAGCATCGCAGTTTCTCCTTTGGCCTATGCCTTGGCATAGGCTACGCGGACAGGACATCCAGAGCAATCTCGATCTGCGCGCTTTTATGCGCTGTTGTCGCGCTGGCTTCGGGTTGAAGTCCAGGTAAGAGGCTCCGCTTGCGGGCCGATCTGTTGTGTCTGCAGCAGCGCGATACCGGGTTTGACACGATCGCGCCGCAAGCGGACGCTCCTACAGTAAACCTCGCTTGATGCGTATCGAATCGGGTGGATGACTCGATTACCTGTGGCTCCACCATAAAGCCTCAATTTCCAATCGCGCTTGCCGTTATCGAAGCCATCGCCCAGAGACGACGTCTCGTGGCTAATGACCTGACTTGGAAATTGGGAGACTGAAATGATGGCTAGGGAAACGCTGATTAAATCCTTCGACAAGCTCAGGATGAACGGTAACCTTTTGATTCCGTTCGTGGTGAGCCTGTCGAACCATGAGCGGAATCAAATTAATCAGCGTTTCCCTAGGTATCTATATAGATTGCTTGCTGTTTTTTCCCTGGCGTTGTTGCTGCTTCAATCCGCCGCTGTTCAGGCCGCGCCGGCCAAGCCGGAGATGCTGATCTACTGCGGTATCACGATGATCCGGCCGATGACGGAAATTTCTCGACTGTTTGAACAGCGGGAGAACGTCAAAGTGACGCTGGCGCAGGGCGGTTCGGAAGATTTGTATCAAAGTCTGAAGAAGAGCGGCGTGGGTGATCTTTATCTGCCGGGTGAACCTAGCTTCCGTTCGAAATACCTGGCGGAAGGTTTGCTGGGCGATGTCGTCACGGTGGGCTACAACCAGCTGGCGATCATGGTCAGGAAGGGCAATCCAAAGCGGATCAAGGGTGATGTCAAGGAACTGTTGCGCAGTGATGTCAACAGCATCATCGGCAATGCCGAATCGGGCAGCGTCGGCAAGGAGACCAAGGATGTTCTGACCGCTGCCGGCATCTACAACCAGGTGCTGGACGCCAGCGTCAGTCTGCTGCCGGATTCGCGCGGTCTCAGCAACGCGATGAAGACGGGCGAGGCCGATGTGATCTTGAATTGGCGCGCAACCGGTTTTTTCCCCGACAACGCCAAGTTTGTCGATGTGATTGATCTGAGTCCGAAACTGGCGCAACCGCAAGCGCTGCTGCTCAATCTGCTGACTTTTTCGAAGAACAAGCCGCTGGCCAAGCGCTTGATGCAATTCACCGCAGGCGAAGAGGGTCAGGCGGTGTTTCGAAAATATGGCTTTCTGGATAACAAGCGCTCCACCAAGTAGACCGCCCCAGTCATACCGGACTTGCAAGCCATGCCATTTGTTCGCGGCCAATCTGCCGAATCCGCCAGCGCTGATATTCATGCTTCCCGTTTTCTCTGGCTGATCGGCATTTTCGTGATTGCGCTGATGGGCGTGGTTGGTCTGAAGATGTTCTTCTCGCATCTTTACGACGAACTGGGTGTCCGCAGCACCAATGAACGCGCGCGGCTGTTCATCGGGGAAGAATTGGTCAGCACCCTGCTGCAAATCGAGAAAGATGTTTACCAGATGTCCACGCTGAACAACGCGACCGCGCAGTTGCGTCAGGAAAAACACATCGTTGAACTCGTCGACAAGTTGCACCACGACCTTGGTGTCTTGAAGAATGGCGGCAAGGTACGTCAGGTGGTTTATCTGAATATCGAAGGCCATGATCAGATGGTGCGAGAAGTCAACTACAAGCCTGATCCGGAAGCGCAGGGCTACATCATGGAGTTGATCGAAATCGAGCCGCTACTGGATCAAATAGTGGTCAAGACAGCTGAACTGCGCGGCCTGGTCGGCAAACGCATGCAACTTCGCGACAGCGGCGATAGCCAGAGTCGGATCGAGCATGAGCAAGAAATTTCGGTGTATCTGAAACATATGCCGCCCTATTTTTTCCGCCTCAACTAAAACGCCAACCGTCTGTTCTTTAACAGCAGCGACCGGTTGGCGGAACTGGAACGCCAACTTGCCGCGCAACGGGAGCGCTTCAAGACCACCGAAATGGCGCTGGTGTTGCTGATCATCGTGCTCGCCACGCTGGCCGGCTTTGTGTTTGCGCGTCAGATCAATGCCAGCAACCAGCGCTTGCGTCTGGCGCTGGATGAAATGCGCGTGGCGAAGGAAGAAGCCGAACGTGCCAGCCGCTCGAAAACTGATTTCGTCTCGCGCATGAGCCATGAACTGCGCACGCCGATGAACGCCATTCTCGGCTTCGCACAACTCCTGGAAAGCGAGACGCTGAAGCCGGAGCACCGCGACTACGTTGGCGAAATCAATCGCGCCGGTTCGCATCTGCTCGAATTGATCAACAAAGTGCTGGATCTGGCCAAGATTGAAGCCGGCCAACTCACTATCGAACAGATTCCTTTCAACCTGCGCCTCACGCTCAACGAAGTCGCCGCGCTAGTTTCCGAACGCGCCAAAGGCAAGGGACTCGATCTGCGTTTTTCTGTCGCGCCGGATTTACCCGCGCGCTTCCTGGGCGACCCCACCCGGTTACGCCAGGTGCTGATCAACCTGATCGGCAATGCGGAAAAATTCACCCAACAAGGCAGTATTGATATCCGCATCGAACCGGTGGCGGACGCGACCCAGATTCAGTTCAGTGTGCGGGATTCCGGCATTGGCATGGATGCGGATACCCTGACACGGCTATTCCAACCATTTGCCCAAGCCGATGAATCGACCACCCGCAAGTTTGGCGGCACCGGGCTTGGACTGAAGATTTCACAAGATCTGGTGCATGCGATGGGCGGCGAAATCCGGGTCGAAAGCGAGCCCGGCAAAGGCAGCCGCTTCTGGTTCAACTTGCCGGTCAAGCCTGTTCCGGAATCTGAAGGCACACCGGCCGAAGCGGCGACGCCGCTCCCCGAGATGGCCGGCAATGTGGTTGAAACGCCTACCGCCGTTGCAATGAAAACCGAGACAGCCTTGCATGGTCATCTCCTGCTGGTGGAGGATAACCGGATCAATCAGGTGGTTGCTTCACGCATGCTGGACAAGTTAGGCTTGTCCCACGACATCGCCAATCATGGCGGTGAAGCGTTAGTCAAACTGGCTGAGGGCAACTACGACCTGATCCTGATGGATATGGAAATGCCTGGCATGGACGGTCCGGAAGCTTCGATGCGGATTCGCGCACGCGAAGCTGAAACCGGAGCAAGTCGGATTCCGATCATCGCCATGACCGCCAACGCCATGCACGAAGACCGCGAGCGCTGTCTCGCCAGCGGCATGGATGATCACCTGCCGAAGCCGGTGGAGATGAACAAGCTGGATGAATTGTTGCGTATCTGGTTGGTGCGGTAAGCGGCCGCAGGCGATGCGGTAGGGTGCGCCATGCGCACCATTCCACGTTCATTGGTGCGCATGGCGCACCCTACGCCTCTGGTTAGCGGAGCAATTACCCTGGAAACTTCAGGTTGCGTTACTTATGTAGGTGCGAATTCATTCGCACGCAAGCGGTTGATTGTGCGAATAAATTCGCACCTACAGTCCGGTCAACTGCGTTTTTTAGGATTACAAAAAAACACGTCCACTACGCAAAAAAAGCCGCTTCCGCTTCGGCGGGTAATTTGAGGCCGGTAACCCGGGCTTTCTGCAGCACTTCCCAGTAATAACGATAGGTCGCCCGGTCGTGCAGTTCGCCGGCGTGCTGAATCGGGCCCCAGTCGGCTGTTTGCGCGGCAAGCAGGATGGCGGCGCCGGTTGCCACTTCGCTGAAATCCGGTTTCATGGCATCGACGATAGGCTGGATTTGCGTCGGGTAGATGCTCCACTGACGTAAAAAACCGAATTCCATGCGCGCGCGGCGGGCATCCTGATAGGTAGTGTACGGATTTTTCAGATCCAGCGTGACGTTGTGGCACGGGATGACCCCATTCGCCAGCGCGGCGGCGACCACTTCGGTCTTGGCGCGCGCGATCAGTCTGTGCTCAAACTGGCCCGGACTGCGCATGGCGCTGGCGGGGATGGCGCCGTGATGGCCGGAGACGAAATCCATCAGCCCGAAGTCGAGCACCTGTAGCCACGGCAGCGTGGCGATGCGGTGCACATCGCGCAAGGCGCCGTGGGTTTCGATCAGGATGTGAATCGGAATCTCCCGTTCGACGCCGTGCATCGACGCCATGTGCTGGATGAAATCGATCATCTCGGCAACGTGAGCGTATTCGGTGCTCTTCGGCAGCGTGATGTAAGCCAGTAGTTCACCCGCGCCGGCGATCAGCATCTCCACATCCTGCCGCCAGGCCGGGTGCGAGTAATCATGGATGCGGGCGCCGGCCATGCGGTAATGGTTGGTCTCGGTTTTCAGTACGCGGACGATCATTTCCGCATGCTCGCGTTCACGCCCAGCCGGAGCGCCGTCTTCGCAGTCGCATGTGACGTTGAATACCGGGCCAAGTTTTTCCATCTGCTCCAATGCTTTCAGGATCAGCTTTTCACTGCCGGCGAAATGCTCGCAAGCGGGAATGACTGGAAAGGGTTTTTCGCCGGCGAACAGGGCGGCTGTGGGGTGTACGGGTGTGGTCATCTTGTCTCCAGTTTTCGTCGTCACATATCCGTAGGATGGGCCAAGCGCAGCGGGCCCATCGGACGCGGCGGATTGATGGGCCCGCTTCGCTTGGCCCATCCTACAAATTCGTTTAATTTCGTCGCGGTATCAACACGGTGTAATCCAGGTCAAGCACGACATTCGGGTGATATTGGCCATCGACTTTGGCCTCGCCCAATTCAGCCGGCGTCAGGTTTTTCAGGCCCAACATGCGCAGCCGAAGCGCGCCCAGGTCTTCGCGTCCCGGGAGCTCCCACTTATCCAAAACCTCGCTGCGGGTATAGATCGTGTCACCAGCGTAGGTGGGGTTGCAGTGTGTACCGGCGTTGATGGCGACGATCAGCAAGGCATTTTCCAGTCCTTCAAAACCGAGCGCGCGGCAGATCGAAATGACATGGCCGCCGTAAACCAGACGCCGGCCAAAGCTCGAATCTCGCATCAAAAGCGCATCGAAATGCAGTCGTGCCGGGTTTTGATACAGGCGAGTGGCAAAGGTGTGGTCGGACTCATCCAGCGTCATACCGGCGGGATGGTCGATACGTTCGCCGACTTCGTAGTCGTCCCAAAGCCATTGGCCACCGGTCAGGCCGGTCTCGAATTCGCGACAGTCGAGAAAATCGGGAATCACCAGCCGTTCCAGCTTTACATGCGCGCTTGTTTCCGGAATCACCACACTCGGTGCCGGGCGCGCGAGGTCGCGCTTCTTTACCATCACCCAACGTATCCAGGTCAGCACTTCCTCGTCGTTCTGATTGACCACCGTCGAACGTACCCAGACCACGCCGCTTTCGCCGCTGCTGTTTTCTTTCAGGCCAATCACCGTCGATTCGGCGGCAAGGCTGTCGCCGACGTAAACCGGCGCCAGGAAACGGACATCGGCATAGCCCAGATTGGCGACGGCGTTGAGCGAAATGTCGGCCACGGTCTTGCCGAACGCCAGATGGAATACCAGCATTTCATCCAGCGGCCTGGCCGGATAACCGAGTGCGTGCGCCACCGGCGCGGCGCAACCGATGACATGGCGCGAACCGGTCAATGCCAGATATAACGCGATATCGCCCTCGCCGACCGTGCGCGGGGTGGCATGCACGAAGGTGCGGCCAAGATAAAAATCTTCGAAGAAATTTCCGGTGCTGGCTTTGCTCATCATCGCTTTCCTGTAATGCGTCATTCCGGCGCAGGCCGGAATCCAGATGCCTACTGGACACCGGCATGCGCCGGGCTGACGGGGTTGGATAGGCTTTCCGTCTCCATCTGTTCGATCATGGCGTGAATCATCAAGGTACGTCGCGCCGCTTCGACATGCAGATTTTCCACCAGACGACCGTCAACCACAGTGACACCGCGCCCTTCCGCATTGGCTTCGGCGAAGGCGTCGATAATCTTGCGCGCGCGTTCCACACTGGGCGCGTGCGGCGTAAAGGCGTCGTTGGCATATTGAATCTGCAGCGGATGGATTACCGTTTTGCCGTCGAAACCGAGATCGCGCGCCATGCGGCAGGCATATTCAAAGGTCGGCATGTCTTTCATGTCGAGATAGACACCATCGACGATCGACAAACCATGCGCCCGCGCCGCCAGCAGGCAGTGCGACATGCTGTAGAGAATCGGTAGACGATCCGGCGTGATGCGGGCGTGCAGTTCGTTGGTCAGGTCGGAAGTGCCCATCACCAGACAACAAATGCGCTTCGATGAGCCGGCGATTTCCTCGGCGCGCAACACCGCCAGCGGCGTTTCCAGCATCACCATGATCGGCAGGTTGGCGCCGCCGGCGGCATCCAGCGCCGCCAGCGCGGCGAGCACATCGGCACCACTTTCGATGCGCGGAAAAAGGATCGCATCCGGCTGCAATGGCGCAATCGCGGTGAGGTCATCGAGTCCCCAGGTGGAGTCATGCCGGTTCACCCGCACCACCACTTCGCGCTGGCCGTAACCGCGTTGCTGCAGCGCTTCGGCGGCGTTGCGGCGCGCCTCGGTCTTGCGCGCGACGAGTACGGATTCCTCCAGATCGAAGATCAGCGTATCGACCTGCAGTTCGCGACCCTTGGCCAGAAAGCGCGGCACGCAGGCCGGGATGTAGAGCATGGAACGGCGCGGTCTGTAATGGCTCATGCCGACCTCGCCGTCGCCAACGCGGGCGTCAACTGCTTGCGGATGATCTTGCCGTTCTTGGTGCGCGGAAAATCGGCCGCCAGATAAACGATCTTCGGCGCTTTGTAGCCGGCCAGATGTTCACGGCCGAACGCAGTCAGTTCATCGGCGGTCACTGAAGAGCCCGGATGCAGCATCACATACGCCACCACCAGCACCTTGTCGGCGGCCAGTTCCTCCCCACACGCTGCACAATCGGCGACGGCGGGATGCGTTTTCATCACCCGTTCAATTTCGTGCGGCGATACCCGGTAGCCGAAGGAATTGATGATGTCGTCACGGCGACCGAGAAACCAGATATAGCCATCTTCATCGAAGCGGGCGTAGTCGCCAGTCAGGAACCAGCGGTCCTTGAACGCCTTGCCGGTTTCTTCCGGCAGATTCCAGTAGCGCATGAACAGACCCGGGTCGTCCGCCGGCAGGCAGATCATGCCCTCCTCGCCGACTTCAACTTCGCGCAGGGTGTCCGGATCGAGCAGGCGAACATCGTGGCCAGGCTGCGGGAAACCTGCAGAACCGGGACGGATCGGCCGGAACTTGTTTTCCGACAGGTAATACGACACTTCCGACATGCCCACCGCCTCGTAGATTTCGACGCCGAAGCGGTCCTTCCACAGCCCCAGCATCTCGTCGGACAGATGCTCGCCGGCGCTCATGCAATGCCGCAATGTCGGCACGTCGGCGCCGGTGAACTGGGTTTTCTGGATGATCTGGCGGTAGATGGTCGGCACGCCAATGAAGATCGTCGCACTGTGCTTGGCGATCAACCGTATCCAGCCTTCGGCATCGTTCCTGCCTTCATGCACGATCACCGTCTTGCCGCGATAGAGCGGATCCATCAGGCCGGAGCCAAGCACATAGGTCCAGTTGAATTTGCCGGAATGGACAATGCGGTCATTCCCATCCTCAGCGAAGTCGAACCAGTATTGCGCCGCCGGCTCGCGCCCGACCATCGCCCGGTGTCCGTGCAACACGCCTTTCGGATAACCGGTGGTGCCGGAGGTATAGACCAGATAAGCCGGGTCGTGCGATAGGGTCTTGTGCGGCAGTTCACAACTGACAATCTCCGCCAACTCGCTTTCCAGATCGCGCACCTCGATACCGCTGGCCGGCAACAGGCCGCCCGGGCCGGTCAGCAAGACAAAGCGCAAATGGTTGAGTCCGACCAGCTTTTCCCGCAAGCCTTGCCACATGGCTTTGTCGGTGACCAATACCGTCGCTTCCGAATCGCGCGCCAGATAAACCACTTCCTCGGCGGTAAGCAGCGTTGATGTCGGCACCGCAATGGCGCCGCGCTTCATCGCACCCAGGAACGCAGTCGGATAAGCCAGCGAATTCGGCAACCGGATCAGCACCCGGTCGCCCGCAGCGACACCCAGATTGCGCAGTAATTGGGCGAAACGCGAAGTCGCCTGCGCGAGCTGCCGGTAGGTGGCCGTCGATACGCCCAGCACATCGTCTTCGACAATCATCGCCAGCTTGTTCTCATTGGCCGTTCCCAGATGCGCATCGGTACAGGCAACACCGATATTGAAGTGCTCGGGCAACTGCCAGTTCCAGGCGGGGAAGGATTGAAACGGCATAGCGGACTCCAACATGGGCAGGGATTCAGGTGCGTTCACAGGATGTCTCCAACAGAAAGTAGGGCGGAATAGCCGAAAGCACCCCGTAGGATGGGTCAAGCGCAGCGGACCCATCAGTTCGTAGGCGTTGATGGGTCCGCTGCGCTTGACCCATCCTACAAAGGTGATGCCGATGGGGGAGAGGTTCATCGCGTGCATTCACAAGATCACCCCGTACGGCCAGTTTTCGCGCACAACTTGCGCCGGCAGCATCGCCAGCACCTTCAACGCAAAATCGGTATCTGCTTCCGACAACGCTCGCAGCGCATGCGCGCGCAACAGCACTTGCAAGGCCTTGCCGAACATCGGCGGATCGAGCATTTCGCCTTCGAACTTGATGGCGCCGCCGAGTAGCGCATCGGCATCCACCGCCGCCTTCAACACGCGGATATTGCGCGCCACCTCGGTCGGCGACGGTGTATAGGCGACTTTGCATAGGTGGATATGGCTGGGGTGGATAACCTGTTTTCCAGTCAGCCCCATCGCCGCTTCTTCGCAGGCGTGGCGATACACGACCCGCGATTCGTCGTCGCCGTGCAGGTCCAGCCAACGCCGGATGTCGTGCGGTTCCAGATAGTTTTCCGGCATGCCAGCCTGGCCAATCAGCACCTCGACGCCACCGATGACGCCGACGCCATTGATGCGCGCTTCGAAAATGATCTGGTGCAGGAAGTACGACAGTTCCTGCGTCCAGCCGCGCGGCGTGATCTGGATGCCCATCGCCTTGGAGAAGTCGTGGATGCCGAACACAACATGCTTCACGGTCGGGTAGGCCATGATGTCCGGCGCAATCTTCAGCGATTTGGGATGCTCGATGATCGGCTGGATGCTGATACGCGGATTCATCCCGGCCAGACACGCCGACAAATCGCGGATCTCTGCCGCGCCGTAGGCTTCGCCCGCCTTCGCCAGCATCACCACGTCGATGTGGTCGGACAGGTCGCGCACCATTTTCATATCGAGTTCGTATTCCGGCGTGCGAAACGGGTTGATCCGCACCGCTACCGCCAGATCATCACGATTCAGACTGGGCAATTCCTGCCGCAACAAGTCGCGGGAGAGTGCTTTCTGGCGGCAGCCATCTTCCAGATCGAACAACAAGGTCTGCGCGTGGCATAGCCGCGCGTGCTTCTGGAAACGCAGCGCGGCGGCTGCCAGGTCTTCGTATAGCCCCAATGCCGGCGCGTACTTCACTGGCGGGTAATAGAGTTGAATGCCAGGCCAGTATTCACCCAACCCCGTACCCAAACCTGCGCCCAAACCTGCGCCCAAGTTGCCGCCAACATCAAGGCTAGCAATGGCCATGTAGATCTCCTCGTCACTCGATCAAAGCGGAATCAGATCAATGCCTGTTCCTTGTATGGACCGAACGCTATTCCCTTAATGCCTATTGCACTGCACAAATATTTCAAGCTTGGGTATTGAAAAACCCAATATTTTGATCGGCTAATATTGGCTTTTCTATGCGTTCATGCCGCGCCATACTGATCGCCATCTCACCGGTGACGGCCGGTGCCCAGTCTTTCCGCTCTTCTGGATTCCGGCCTGCGCCGGCTTGACAGGAGAGGACCATTGCCAAGGGGAATGTCATGTCCACCATACGCCAGGAAGATTTCATCCAGTCCATCGCCGACGCGTTCCAATTCATTTCCATCTATCACCCGCTCGATTTCATCCGTGCGATGAAAGCCGCCTACGACATGGAACAGTCGCCCGCCGCACGCGATGCGATGGCGCAAATCCTGATCAACTCGCGGATGTGCGCCGAAGGTCATCGACCGATCTGCCAGGACACCGGCATGGCCGTCGTATTCCTGAAGATCGGCATGGACGTGCGCTGGGAAGGCACGCCGAACATCACTGATCTGGTCAACGAAGGCGTGCGGCGCGCCTATCTGAACCCGGACAACCCGCTGCGCGCTTCGGTGCTGTCCGACCCGGCGGGTGCGCGCAAGAACACGCGCGACAACACGCCGGCAGTGATCTACATGGATCTGGTGCCGGGCGCCACAGTGGACGTGAAAGTCGCGGCAAAGGGTGGCGGCTCGGACAACAAGGCGCATTTCACCGTGCTGAATCCGTCCGACTCCATCGTCGACTGGGTGCTTTCGGTGCTGCCAGAAATGGGTGCCGGCTGGTGTCCGCCCGGCATCCTTGGGCTTGGCATCGGCGGCTCGCCGGAAAAAGCGCTGCTGATGGCGAAGGAAGCGCTGCTCGACCCGATCGACATCCACGAACTGCGTGCACGCGGCGCGTCGAACCGCATCGAAGAGCTGCGTCTGGAACTGCTCGACAAGGTCAACGCGCTCGGCATCGGCGCGCAAGGCCTGGGCGGCCTGACCACCGTGCTCGACGTCAAGATCAAGGATTTCCCCACCCACGCAGCCAGTCTGCCGGTCGGGCTGATTCCCAACTGCGCCGCCACCCGCCACATTCATTTCACGCTGGATGGCACCGGCCCGGCCAGCTTCACACCGCCCGATTTGTCCGAATGGCCCGAGATAGCATGGAACGGCCCGGCCACCGCGCGCCGCGTCAACCTCGACACCTTGACCGCCGCCGACACCGCCACCTGGCAAGCCGGCGAACAGCTTCTGCTGTCCGGCAAACTGCTCACCGGCCGCGATGCCGCGCACAAGAAACTGGCCGAGCTGATCAAAGCCGGCCAGCCGTTGCCGGTCGATTTCCACAACAAATTCATCTACTACGTCGGCCCGGTCGACCCGGTGCGCGACGAAGCCGTCGGCCCCGCCGGCCCGACCACCGCAACACGGATGGACAAGTTCACCGACCTGATGCTGGGCGAACAGGTCGGCCTGCTCGGCATGGTCGGCAAGTCCGAACGCGGCCCGGAAGCCATTGCCTCGATCAAGGCACATGCCGGCGTCTACTGCATTGCCGTCGGCGGCGCCGCGTATCTGGTCGCCAAGGCGATCAAGCACGCCCGCGTGCTGGCCTTCCCGGAACTCGGCATGGAAGCGGTCTACGAATTCGACGTGGAAAACATGCCGGTCACAGTTGCCGTCGACAGCACCGGCAATTCGGTGCACGACAGCGGTCCGCGCGAATGGCGGATGAAGATCGGCAAGATTCCGGTTAGCACGCACGCGTGATCTTTTGGTTCAAGCGGCTTGAAAATTCGTAGGATGCTATGAGTGGCGAACCACATCACGCGATGCAAGGCGATATCCATGTGAGCGGAAGAAAAAATCTGTAAGCGGTACGGCCATGCGGCATGGCTTTGCTGCAAGCATGTGGTCGAATGCGGCATAAAGTCGCGCTGGGAGCGCCAATCGATGAACAACCTTAACCTGCAAGCGCTGGCCCAAGCGCTACCGATTCATGCCGAGGAAGGCGCATTCCGCGAGTGCATCGCTGAAACTCATCTCCAGACCGTTCTGGCAGGCACCCAATCAACTGACGCAGGCCAAGCTGCGCTATCAGTCATACGCCGCCTGTTCGAAACCCTATGCCTGCTGGATAACGCTGAACTCGCGAAAGGCCACTGGGCTTTCGTTTCCTTCCCCGCGTATCTGCTTGGGCGCTCGCTGCTGGAATCCATGTCAACGCATGGCCAGACGTTGTTTGAAGCAAGTTACTGGAATCAAACCGGCCACCCGTCCAGCAACATCATCGAAGAACAACGCCAGTTACTGGCGCAGATGGAATCCCGCCGCATCCAGTTTCACCCCACTGGCAATGCCGTGCCGATACGCATTGTTTATGTCGCCTGGGGCGTGATACGCCTGGGCGGAGATTTCCTGCTTGTGCATCGCGAGGACAAGAAAAGGCGCGATGCGAAAAACTACGTCTTCCCGGGCGGCCGTCTCAACCTCACAGATTTACCCGCGCAGCATCAGCATGCCGAAAGTCTTCGCGCCCTACATGAAGGAGATCTCGCCCTGGCCGAACTTGGGCTGAATAACACGCTGAAGCGCGAACTGGCCGAAGAACTCAATCTGCGCCCAGAAACCGACTACCACGCCACGCCTCATCACACCTTGCAGCCCTATCGAAAACTGGAAGGCGCGCTGAATAACCATGCCTTCACGCAATACCACATCAGCCTCAGCAGCATTCAACTGACCCCGGAGGGCGAGGCTCGACTACTCGATCAAGTCTCGGGCGCGGAAGGTTTCGCCTGGTTCAGCCTGGAAGACATGCTCACACCACAAGGCCGTTCGGACGGAAATGCCGCCTTCATCGACGCCTTGCGGACCGCGTTCCCGCGCGATCTTCGTGATTTTCTTGGCGGCATCCCGGATTCCAGTGGCACCCCCTATCGCCTGACTGGAGAAACTCACGCGGTCGATATCCCGGCCGCGTCCGACATACCTTTCCGAGTCGGCAAAACCGGCAAGGAAAAAGACCAGTTCAACCCCCTGGATGCCAGCGAACTCGCCTTGTTGTGGACGCTGATCGCCCACGCGCGCGGCATGGCGCTGAAAGCGGATGAAAGCCGAATCAAACTGCTTGCCGGCGGCTGGGCCAAGTTGGTAACCGAGGACACCACGGAAACCGCTCATCGTCTGATCGACAAGTTGAACGGGATTGGATTGCCACTGGTGCAATTGATCGCCGACACCTACGTCCGTACCGCAATCGACCCGACCTATGCCTATTTCAGCGAAGGCGCGTTCCGCTACCGACTGGAAAATCGAACCCTGCATCTTTCTCTCGAAATCACAACCCGTCCGTGGGCTGCGGATCAAATCATTGAAAAATCGCTACCGCTCGACCCCGCGCTGACATTGGCCCTACGCGCCATCCAGAAAGACGGAAGACTCTGGAAGAGCGACAAAATGCTGGAAGGTAAGGATTTCGATCGGGAACTGCGCGAGAAGATCGACAAGCCACTTCGTCAGGTGGGGTTACGCAAACTGGTCCGCATCGAGCGGGAGGACTATGTGATTGCTGTTCCCCGCGAAGGGGAAAGCGAAGTTCTCCGGTAAGCCTCCTCTAGCGTTTTTTGCAGATGGATCAGGATTCGTCCATCGCAATGCAAACCGGAGAAGCAGCATGGACGAATATGAAAACTACCAATTCGAAGTTGAGCAAGAAATCATCCATGAGGCGTTCGAGTATTCCACCAACTGTCAACGTTCTGAAGATGAAGGTTGGTTTTATCCGGACTATGATTCTGATGAGGATTCAGAGTAATACCCTGCATTTTATGAAATAAGATAAATTGTTTATGAAAACGTCATCACTCGCGAATTTTCTATATACATTACACCTTAGCCTTGAATCTGACGCCATTAGGAAGGCTGGCCGGGGGGTATATTGGATTGCATTTTTTTCAATAATGATAATATCTATATACGAATTTTCCTTGTTTAAGGCAAAGCTAGATGACATGCCCCTCCAGGAAAACATAGCTACTCAAGTGGAATGGGGCAAGCATATATGGACAAGTCCATTTATGAAAATTTTCAGCATGACGCTACTATCATTAATTATCATTTCCCTTTTGCGAAAAATTGTTGCAAGTATGACTAGCGCCATCTCCGCTCGTTTTTGCAAAATCGCAGGCTACCATGGGCATAATCATGCCAATTTCACTTATGGTGAATATTGCCTACTTTTGGCTAATTGCCCTATTGAATATGGAAGGCAACAAGGCTCCATAGTAGGTTTTGGCGAAAATTTTATTAATAAAATTAAATTTATAAAAGGGTGGTGTAATAAAGCTAATTTGTATTACAGTCGAAAGATTCGCGAACCTAAGCAGAAGGACTGGTTGATCAAAGCACTAAAATCATTTGATGCCGTAACTGACAATAGTGAGGATGCAGGAAAGGCAGCATATTGGGCGGGTCTAATACATCTACGAGGGTTTAATGTAGACAAAAACGCCGCGAGAAATAAACTTGAATTTGCATCTTCACACGGGGTCTCATCCGCATTATTCGAATTGGCATTACTATTAACGAGCGAAGGTAAAGTTAATGAGTCGGCTCGTGCCCTTGGGCTTTATGAGAAGGCAATACAAGACCCGATCCCAGGAGAGATGTTGAATCGCGCATTGCTTGAGATGGCAAAAATTGAGTGCAGTGAAAATGGCACAGAAGAACCTAATTTGCATAATGCGCAAAAACACCTTCAGACCATGCAATTTCCTATCAATAATATTTTAGATGAGAAAAATGGCATTAATCATGGCGCACATGATTTAGATAAAAATGGGGTCATTTCTGAAGCACAAGTGCTTCTTGTCGAAGTGACCGAGCGCATTAAAACAGAAGCACAGCGCAATCTGGCGAAGGCTGAGAGGGAGAAGCGCGAGGCTATTGAAAATATGTTGGCCATGTTTGCCCATAAATTCCGTGGTGCAGTGGATAGCATCATGTTCAACACAGAACACTTACATGATGAGCGCCTCTATATAGATATGGCACAGACCATGAATGGGTTGTTGGATGTGTTTGCCATCGTATCGACCAATCCAGAAGCAATCGCCGGCAGTTTTAGAGAGGATACAAATGGAAGCGGATCGCCCATCAAGATATTTGCTCATTCAATCAAATTGGCATTGATGCAACTCTGCTCTCCCCGTGATCGCCGCCGTATGTCTCAATATTACTTGGCCCATGCAAAGAAACAGGGCCAAGTTCCAGATAATTTGACTCTAAAGGCTTGGGTCAATGATGAAATTTGGCAAGTCATGGAAACAAGCCTTCAAGAGCAGTGGAGTATTGATGTTGGGGGTCTGATTATCGACACAGAAATCAATTCAGTAGTTGCCTGGATGAATGAACACCTGCTTCCGTTAGACTTGACCGGTTTCATGGATGGTGAAGTTCACTTTGACCCTCATGGACGTAAAGCATCAATACTGACTATAGTTTTTACAGAAATTATGGTTAACGCCATTAAACATGGTGTACCAGGTTCATCACAAGCCATTACCGTAAGCTGGTATGAGGAAGGTGGTTCGATTGTGTTCGTGAGCCAAAATCCCAGCACAAAAGAGACTCGATCACGAAGTCGTGGAAGTGGTCGTGGGCACAAATTTCTCGGGATGTTGGCCCAACACATGGGGGGCAACTTAGAAGTCGATGTCTATCAAGACATTTCACGAGCATGTCTGCGCTTTCCTGCCGATTTGATGAAAGGATCAACTCAATGAGTGCTTTTCTGTGGGTAGAAGACTTTGAGAACGGCCAATATCAGGAATTCACTAATAATATTTTCGGTCGCGCCTTTGGGTTAAACGTTAGCGAGATTCCGCACAACGAAAACTCGCTTCGAAGATATCTTGAAGACAGAGATATTTATCTTGTTAGCACCTTTTCAGAAGCAGATTATTTTATAGAAAACAGATTGGCAGATATTGATTTTGTTATTTTGGATATAGATCTAAAGGTATTGGATGAATATTCAGAAGATACCAGGCCTACCACTTTAACGAGTATTCTATCAAATTGGTACAATTACAAAGCTGATGATTTGGTTGAAGAAAAATCATTCACTGAAGCTTGCGATAAACTAAAACCAGAGGCGGGATATCACATCTGGAAAAACTTGGTAATGCGACGGGGATTTCCCAGAGACCGTATATTATTCTGCTCAAATCATGCGGGGTACTTGGAATCAATAAATAAAAGTTTTCATGGGGCGAAGATTGAATCTCCAGATATTTACGAAAAGCGAGACAGTAAAGTTGGCGAATGGGTTTGCAATAACAGAAGCGTGGCATATACAGCACTACGTCGCGAGGTAATCACAGCCTGCAGGGAAGTCGCAGCCAGATTGATCAGCCAGCCAAGCATCTTTAGGTTGCCAAATACAATAATGCGCGACCCGCCACTTGATGCTAATAATGCAAATATTTTGCTAGATACTTTGCCTTTGTTATTACCCCCTGATGCGGGCTTATCCCACCAGCGGGTGGCTTTCCGTTTGTTAGCAAGAACACTGGCCCAAGATTGGGACAAACACGTAAATATCAAGGAATTTGAATCTACCTCAGAGAAATCTATGGCGACAGTAATAAAAGCTGCCAGAAATTTTACCAGCCACGATGGCGATGCTTTGTCACAATTAAGTGAGGCGGATGTCGCCTTTTTATTTTTGATATGCTTCAGGATGACATTTACTCTCTCGTTTGCTGACTTAGAAAAATTCGAAACCAATATGATGGAAATTATCGGGCCGAAAGTAAAGTTAAGTGACCAGAACCTACAGAATTGCCTCAACTCTTCAATTCAAAACATTAATGATTTATTTAATAAACTGCGTGGCCATGAAAAAATTCATAACAATACCGGCGATGCAATTGAATACTTTGATGGGAAGGTAAATGCCTTGCAGGAAGCAGGAAAACTATCTCCTACGGAGCAGATGAAATGTCTGAAACTTGTCTTCCTGCAACGAATGTTTACAAGTGGAAAAAGTAGCCGTTTTGACCCTCCAAAGCGACTTTCAAAATTCGTTGAATGTCTCTGTGAGCGAATGTATGAATCCAGCTGTGCGCCCCTGGAACAGGTGTTGCCAGCCGTTCGGGCAACCTGAAATTCTTTAATGCCCATTTACACCCAACTCGCCAAATGGCTCGGCCCCCAGGCTTCGCTCTCCGAACTTGGCGACATTAAGCGTGCCTTGGCGGAGCGTGGAGTAAACAGTCGTGGTTGGCGGCTTTATTTGGACTATGGCGACGCCTTGTTTTCGCCGCTGGGTGATACCTGGTTTTCTCCTGAAAGACCCTATTCCAGCGGTCGCAACGCCGTTACCTATCTCAAGCTTTTGCAAGCCTGTGAAATGGATGTGTTGCCGCCTTGGCAATTGTTGGCGACCATGCGTCGCTGGGGCATCCCGGACAACGTGCTTTCAATCGTGCAGCCGTACTTCTTTCGTGCCGCCTGGAAGGCCAGCGTGGCGGCTGAGTATGGCGAATATGGTTTGGATGGTTTTCTTGAGGCTGAGCTTGTACCGCTGGCGCAGTGGTTCTTTTCCAGTGAGGTATTCGCTACGTTTGACGATGCACGCTTGAAAGCCGGCCTGGAACCTTTGAAACGAATGCATCGTGAGTGGTGGGTTCAGCAGGCCAAATGGCAGGGTACGGGTGAGTGGCCCATCATCGTGCCGCTGGTGGAGTGCGACGGTTTCCGTTTTGCCGCCTTGACCAGCGAGTCTGCATTGGTGGAAGAAGGCGAGGCGATGTCGCATTGCGTCGGTGACTACGGTAAATATTGTCGATCGCAACCATTGAGCATTTATTCGATCCGTTCCAAACGAACAGGTCAGCGGTTTGCGACGCTATCGGTTCTTGAAACCCGCTCTGGCTACTGGGAAATCGACCAACTGAAAGGCCCGCACGATGCGGAAGTCGATGTTCATATCTGGCGCGCGGTACCGTTCCTGCTCGATGTGCTGGGACGGGAAAGCCTGAAGGACTCTGCTGTGCGCCGCTATCTCGACGTGCTGCGTAGCCTGTCCAAGCCGCTGCGAATCGAAGAAGAAGAGGACATCTGTGTTTTCTGAGATCGCAACCAAATGACCAGTGCCGCTTACTCGCACGCCCAGCCGCAGCAACTGCACATCCACCGGCTGAGCCGTTTGCGCGATGAATTGCGCTTTGCCCTGTCGCGTACCGATGCTGCGGTGCTGCGTGAGTGGGGCGGACGTTCGGCGGGCCGGCTGGTTCGTTTGACCGGGCAACGCGTGGGCGCCTTGTCCGATCTGGTCAAATCCATCGGACGCGCCGGAGTCGCAGAGGCAAAGGGCTTTGGTCAGGCTGTCCGATCGCACCGCATCAGCGTCCATCTGGGCGACCGTACTGCCGCCGCGATTGACGGCACCATTTCTGTTTCACGTACTGGTGCGAGTCTGGCACGCAGCATCGGCAACGCTTTGGTGGAAAACCCGAAGGACAACGCGCCCAAGGTGTTGGCGGCGTTTCTCGGCTTTTACGCTGGTTCCGGTGGCGTCGATGGCGATGGCGGCATTCCCGATCTTGATCTGCTGGCCGGCATAGACGCGCATCGTTCTTTGCTTACCCATTCCATTCTGGCGGGGGTGCTGGCGGAAGGGTTGTTATTGGCTGTCGTCGATTTGGCCAGCCAGATTGGCGACCGCTTGCCTCACGATCACGATCCGCTTTGGGATCGTTTGGCGGCGGCCGCCGCGCCTTTGAGCGGACCACTGACGGCAGGCGCCAGCGCTGGCATTGCGTATCACCTGCTCTGGGATGCTGGCATTGAACCGGCGGCGTATCACGGTTTACCGGTTGAGATGCCGATGGAGGCGCATGCCGGACTGATGGGCGCAAACGGTGTGGCAGAAGCTGCGTATGTCGATTCATGCATCGGCAATAACGGCCCAACTACGTTCACTCAAGGCCCGCCATCCGAAGCTTCGACCGGTCGCAAGTTTGTCGAAACCGTCGGTCGTAGCGTTGATGCGGCGGGGCAGCTGGGTAAAGACTTTTTTGGCAGATTCAACAAGTAGGGCCAACTTATCGCATCAGTTAACAAAGTCATCCTTGTGGGCACCCTTGGCGCTGCCCCAGAAATCCGACTCACATCCACGGGCGAGGCAGCCTGAACACTGAGTTTGGCGACCACAGAGAAGTACAAAGATAAAAGTGGTGCGTCACATCCTCCTGCAACATCCCACCCAGAGTCGCCGCGACGATCTCCGGTGCCAGAGTCATCACATTCAGAAGTAGTGCAACGTAGCGTGCATCCACCTTGTTCTTGCGTATCATAATTGATACGATCCACGCCATGAATCCTATTCTTGATGTTCGGTTCTTCCGCACCGATGCTGGCGCAGAGCCGGTGCGCGAATGGCTGAAAGATTTGCCGGCCATTGATCGGAAAACCATCGGTGAGGACATCAAGACCGTGCAGTTTGGCTGGCCCTTGGGCATGCCTCTTGTCGGTCATCTGGGCGGGGATATCTGGGAAGTGAGGATCAAGTTGGACAACAGGATTGCTCGTGTTCTGTTCGCGCTCGATGGGCAAACCATGGTGCTTTTGCACAGCTTCATCAAGAAGCAACAGAAGACACCGGGCCCAGATCTGGACCTAGCGAAGGACAGGCTGAAACAGTTGAAAAGGAGATGATCGTGGGAAAAAGAAATATGGGCAGCAACTTTGATGACTTCCTCCAAGAAGAAGCGATGCTTGATGATGCGACGGCGGTTGCCTTGAAACGCGTCATTGCTTGGCAAATTGCAGGGGAAATGAAGGCACAGCAAATCACCAAGACCGAATTGGCCAAACGAATGCATACCAGCCGAGCCGCCCTGAATCGGTTGCTGGATGATGCGGACCCTAGCCTGACGTTGACTACGCTGGCCAGTGCCGCTACTGCACTGGGCCAGAAGGTAAACATTCAGTTCACCACTGTCGGCTAGTAAGGCAGCATCCTTCTTTGCCCCCAGACGCACTCATTTGCCCCAAGAGCGAGTAGCTCGGTAGTAACCCCAGTACCTCCACAAATCGAAGGGCTGACGTTGCTCTGGCTTTTTTCGTTTGACCGCCGCGCCAGTGCTGGCGCGGGTTCCTGGAATTGTGCGAAGGACGGCAAAGATGGGTGGGCAACTTGGAGGCGAGCATGACAGAACCGGAACAGATACCCATCTGACACCCTGACCTGATAGGACCGCTGCGCTTGGCCCATCCTACAAATAATCTACAAATATTCAGGCATTTGCTTTCAAGTTAAAGAAACACCCAGCCCGCCCGATATCGCCGCCATGACACGTCAACTCTCACTTCTGGATCTGGCCACGCTGGTGGTCGAACCTTCTGCCATGCAGAGCAAGTTGCTCAGCATTGAACTGGCCAAGGCCGGTATTACTCAGGTCAGCACGGTGCACAACGGCGGTGAAGCGCTCGCGCATCTGCAAGCGAATCTGCAATCGAATCCGACTTCGCTGGTGGTGAGCGCCTTTCATCTACCCGACATGACCGGGGCCGAATTGATTGGCGCGATGCGCGCTGATCCCGATCTGGCGGCGGTTCCGTTCATTCTGGTTTCCAGCGAAAACCGGCATCAATTGCTCGACCCGGTGCGCCAATCGGGGGCTTCCGGCATCCTGCCGAAACCGTTCAGCCAGCCGCAACTGGAAGCGGCGCTGCGCGCGGTCCTGGATTTTCTCAACGTCGACAGCAGTCTGGATGAAGCCGGTTTCGACCTGGATAGCTTGCGCGTGATGGTGGTGGACGATAGCCCGATGGCGCGCAAATTCATGCGCCAGGTGCTGTCCAACCTGGGGATCAAACATTTTCTGGAAGCGGAAAATGGCCGCATTGCAGCCGATCTGTTGAACGACAATGTCGTCGATCTGGTGGTGACCGACTACAACATGCCGGAAATGGATGGGCAGGCGCTGATCCAGTTCATCCGCACCCAGAGCTGGCAGAAAACGGTGCCGGTGCTGATGGTGACCAGCGAAAACAACCAAAGTCGCCTGGCTGCGGTGGAAGAACTGGGGGTAGTCGGCATGTGCGACAAACCGTTCGATCCAAGCACTGTTCGCGCTTTGCTTGGACGGCTTTTAAGCGAAAACTGAGTTGAAACCGAGCTCTCGTTCTGACCATGAAGAACCAGGCTTAACCCTCGGCCGGTTTCGGCGGCTTTTTGTGGAAGCGACGGAACGCTTTCTTGGCGGGAGCCCCTGCGGCTGCGATTTCCTCACCGGTATCGAACGGTGTGATTTCACTCGATCCACCTTCCAGCTGGACGATGGCCTCGACCGGCTTGCGCGGCGCGGCATTGGGCGGACGCGGGCCTTGCGGATTGCGGCCGCTGCGACCACCTCCCCGGTTTTCTCCACGCGGTGAACCTTGCGGATTGCCTCCGCGTGGATTACCCCCCGGATTACCGCGACCACCACTCCTGCCTTGGCCACCGGAAGGATTCTGTTTTTCCTGGTGACCAATGCGATTCCCCGGGGCAAGAGTGATTTCAAGCTCATGCAGTTCGTCCCATTGTTCCTCAGTACGTTGATTGTCGGGAATGGCCAGCAAGGCTTGCATGCGGCTACGCGGAGATTGGTTTTGCGGTTCGGTCATGGCGGCATTATCCCTTTAGCGAATGCGGGCGAACAGATAACGTCGGCCGCGTCTTCAACTCTTCAACTTGTGATGCGTCGGTAGATATCGGATACCTTGAACGGCAACTGGCGTACATCGTCAAGAATGATGTAGCGGGCCGCGCCATACATATGGGGCAGGTAGTCGCGTGCTTCACGGTCGATGGTAATACAAAATGGATGCACACCGGAACGGCGAGCTTCAAGCAAGGCCATGCGTGTGTCCTCAATGCCGTACTTGCCTCGATAAACATCGAAGTAATCATCCGGCCGGCCATCCGATAAGGTCACCAGCACTTTGGTACGCGCCTCGACCTTGTTCAGCAAATCGGTCAGGTGACGGATGGCGAAACCCATGCGGGTGTATTCCTGCGCCCGAATGCCGGAAATGCGGGCTTTAACTTCGTCGTTGTAGGGTTCGTCAAAAGTCTTGATGCGGAACAACTCGCAGCGTTTGCGCGTGGTGCCGGAGAAACCGTAGATCGCGTAGCGGTCGCCCAGGCGTTCCAGCGCTTCGCAAAGCAAGACCAGTGCCTCCCGTTCGGCTTCGTTGATCCAGCCTTTGGTGCTGCCGCTCATGTCAACCATGAAGCAGACGGCGATGTTGCGTTCGGCGCGATGTTGGCGGACGAACAAACGATCCGACATTTCGCTGCCATCCTTGGCATCCGCCAGCGCTTCCACGAGCGCATCGATATCGACTTCATCGCCATAAGCCTGCCGCTTCAGCAGCTTGTTTTCGTCGCGCATCGCCTCGAACGCCTTGCGCAATTGCTTGATCTGGCCGGCATGTTTTTCCAGCGTTTCGCGGTAGAAATTGTCATAGACCGGCGTCACTTCCTTCTCGCGCATGACGCACCAGTTCTTGCGGTAATGCTCGCGCCCCATGTCCCACTCGGGATAAAACAGCGCGCCTTCCTCGTGATAAGTGCCCTGCCAGACCGTATCCGGATCGGCCTGCACGTCATGCAACAAACTGGCGTCGTATTCGCCATCGCCAGCCGGCACCAGGTATTCCGGCGGAATTTCGCCGAAATCGAGGAACACCGACGCCATCAACTGTTTCACATCATCCGGCGGCGCCAGCGGCATGCCATCGAGCGTCAGCTCCATGTCCATGCGGCCTTCTTCATCGTTGATTTCGGCCTCGAATTGTTTCGCCTCCGATTCGTCGGCATCCGGGCTGCGCGGTTTGTGCCGTTCGTGCTCTGCCATCAACTCGGCGAGCTTCACGCGCAAGCGCGCCTTTTCCTTTTCCTGCCGCGCTGCGAAAGCGGCGGCCACGGCATCCGGACGCAGTTCGCCCTGATAACACCAGGGCGAGAAATCGGCCAGCACGTAGGCGTCGCCGAGCAAGGTCAGACTGTCCTGGATGTCGGCCTCTGGCAAACCCAGGCGGCTGGCAAGCGCTTGCCAACCGACCGGCAGCCCTTCGCCCAACGTCTGCTTAAGGTATTCCATGTCGCGGTGCAAACCCGGCAATTCACGGCTGATGCATGCGGTCAGGCGTAGCGTCTCCAACGCATGCAGTTGCCGCAAGGCACGATCGGGCTCGGGAAAGTCGGCGCAGGCGGCAAGCAGATCGACTCGAAAAGTGCCGAATCGGGTCTGCGCCCAGAGCAGCGCCACCATCGCCTTGGCCAGCTTGAAGTTGTCGACAATGGTCGGGAAACGCGCCAGCATGCCGGGCAGAAAAATCTTCTCGGTATCGGTGTGAACTTGTTTTGCCTGTTCCATCGTCAGCCGACGACCGGACAACCCGCGCACGAAATTGCCGAGCACGCCGGCGACGTCGTCGAACAGCACGCCAGCGCTCATCTCCAGTTGCCGCTCGGCGAAGTGATCCACTTCCTCCATCACCGTCAGGCAATGCCGCAGGCCGAGACGGTCGTAGACATCACACGCACCAAGCACCCAGGCTTCCATGACACGGTGATCCATGCGGCCGATCAATGCCGGCGCGCGGCGAGCGAATTGCCAGGCGACTTCCAGATTGGAACTGGCCACACGCTTGACCCAATCGAGGATGAAATCCTGCTCGGCGAGGGGCAAGGCCGCCAGTTTTTCCGCCGTAGGACCGACCTTGCGGAAGGAGAAATCCGCTTCCAGCCAGCCTTCCAGCAGTTCGGTGATTTCCTGAGTAGTGCGAAGGTGCGTGATCATCAGTGAATTACCAGCGTGTCAGTACCGGGTATTGGGTGATCAATGGATCGGGCGTCAGGA
>CAMDHJ010000051.1 GCA_945897865.1 Tepidiphilus sp. J10 | reverse complement strand
TAACGATTGGCGACGGAATGAAACACCTCGGCAACCTTGCGGGCTTTTTCTTCCTCGGCGACGGTCTTGAAGCCGAAATGGGTTTGTTTGTCAGACATGGTGGGGAGCGGTAAAGGGGAAGCGGGGAGCGGTAAAGGGGAAGCGAGGAGCGGTAAGGGGGGAGCGGGGGATTACCGGCTCGCTGCTGACTGCTTACCGCTCACGCAGAATCAATGCGGCTTGAAGCCCTCGGGAGCGCCAACGCCTTCGCCAAAAAAGTATTTCTCGGCCTGTTCCATCAAGTATTTACGATGCTGGATATCAGCCAGGTTGAGGCGGTTTTCATTGATGATCATGGTTTGCAGCTTGATCCAGCCTTGCCAGGCTTCTTTCGAAATATTCTCGAACACACGCTTGCCGAGATCGCCCGGCAACGGGGGGAAATCCATACCTTCGGCTTCACGCCCAAGTTTTACGCATTGCACCATACGTGCCATTTTGAAGCTCCTGCTCAAGTTGAATTGAATGTGGTGGATGGTAGCCGCTGACCGCGGCTACGTCACTGCGGTTACGTAACTCCGGCGACATCACTCCGCCGCAAGCTGCTTGTCGATCCGCTTGGCGAAAACGGTCATTTCCTTTGCTGCCTGGATGTCGCCCTTGGCTTCAGCGGCGGCGATGCCCTGGCGAAAAGTCTCACGCGCTTCCACCAACGCACCGGCATCGCTTTG
Source organism: Tepidiphilus sp. J10 (assembly GCA_945897865.1). Taxonomy (GTDB): domain Bacteria; phylum Pseudomonadota; class Gammaproteobacteria; order Burkholderiales; family Thiobacillaceae; genus PFJX01. The sequence goes on along the minus strand of CAMDHJ010000051.1, from coordinate 23,224 downwards.
CGCCTTGCCGAGCAGTTTCCACGCCGCCGAGTAACGCGGATCGAAAGCCAGCGCGGCTTGCAGATGCACACATGCATCGTCCAGACGTCCCAGCTTGATGCATTCATTACCCAGGGAATAGCGCAGCAACGCATTGTCTTTGCCGGCGGCGAGCATTTTTTCAAAAGTTTCCAGCGCACTCATGACGGTTCCGTTATGCAAATTGCGACCTGGCTGACATGGGGGCAAGTCGCATTAGCGCAAGTCGGCGCCGGCATAGCCTTGCTGACGCCAGGCTTCGAACACCGTCACCGCGACGGCATTCGAAAGATTCAAACTGCGTTGACCGGACAACATCGGCAAGCGCAGGCGCGCATCGGCATCAAATTCGGCCAACTGGGCAGCCGACAGGCCCCGGGTTTCCGGACCGAAAACCAGCACATCACCTGGCTGAAACGCAATCTCGGCGTAGTTTCGCGATGCCTTGGTAGTGAACGCGAAACGACGCCGACCGGCAATTGCCTTTAGCAACGCGGTCCAGTCGTCATGCACGATGAGCTCGGCATATTCGTGGTAATCCAGCCCGGCGCGGCGCAGTTGCTTGTCAGTCAGATCAAACCCCAGTGGTTTGACCAGGTGCAAACGACAGCCGGTATTGGCCGTGAGGCGGATCACATTGCCGGTATTCGGCGGGATTTCAGGTTCAACCAGCACAATTTCAAACATATGACTTGAGCAATCGATGGTAACTCGTTAATTTACGGACAAATTCAACATTGGAGACCGCATATGGCGCGGCCTGAGAAGATTCGTCTTGGCGATCTTCTGATACAGCAAAAGCTCATTTCGCAAGAGCAACTCATGGAAGCGCTCGCGAAACAGAAGCAATCCGGTCGCAAGCTGGGCCGCGTACTGGTTGAGCAAGGCTTCATCACCGAGAATGAAATCTCCGGCTCGATTGCACGCCAGTTGCAAATTCCCTACCTCGACTTGCGTCAGGTGCATGTCCGGTCCGAGATTGTGCGCCTTTTGCCTGAACAACTTGCCCGCCGCTTTCGCGCCATTGTGCTGGAACAACGCGATTCCCGCGTTCTGGTGGCCATGGCCGATCCAACCGATCTGTTCGCGTTCGACGAAATCAGCAACCACCTGAACCGCGAAATTGAGCTGGCGGTGGCGAACGAAGGCGCATTGTTGCAGTTCATCGACCGGGTCTACCGCCGCACAGAAGAAATCAGCGAACTGGCGCGTAACCTGACCGACGAACTTGGCGCCGATATCATCGATATTGGCGCCTTGGCGGCCACCCAATCCGCCGAAGAAGCCCCCGTTGTGCGCCTGTTGCAGACCCTGTTCGAAGATGCCTTGCAGGTGCACGCGTCGGATATCCATATTGAACCGCAGGAACGCAATTTGCAGATTCGCTTCCGCGTCGATGGCATGTTGTCAGTCGCCACCGAAGCCGACCGCAAAATCAGTCCAGCGCTGATTCAACGCCTGAAACTGCTGGCCGACCTGGACATCGCGGAAAAACGCCTGCCGCAGGACGGCCGCTTCATGCTGCGGTTGAAACAACGCGCGATCGACGTACGGATGTCCACCGTTCCTACCCAGTTCGGTGAATCGGCGGTGTTGCGCCTATTGGTCGGCAGCGGTTCGTCAGGACTCGCCGATCTGGCGATGAGCGCAGATCATTTCGCGCGTTTCACCAAACTGATTCATCGCCCGCATGGCCTAATTCTAATTACCGGCCCCACCGGCTCCGGTAAAACCACCACGCTGTATGCGGCGCTGGCAGATCTGAATACGCCGGAACGCAAGATACTGACCGTCGAAGACCCGGTGGAATATCGCCTGGCCGGACTCAACCAGATTCAGGTCAACGACAAGATCGACCTCACTTTCGCCCGCGCCCTGCGCGCCTTCTTGCGCCAGGATCCGGACGTCATCCTGCTAGGCGAAATGCGCGATGCCGAAACGGCGCAGATCGCGCTGCGTGCCGCCATCACCGGCCACTTGGTGTTATCAACGCTGCACACCAACGACACCCCCTCCGCCGCCGCCCGCTTGATGGACATGGGCGCACCCGCCTATCTGCTGGCGACCAGTCTGGCCGGGGTTGTCGCCCAGCGCCTGGTCCGCAAGTTGTGCACCGCCTGCGCGGCCCCGGCCAAGCTGGATGCGAATGAACGCGCCTGGCTGGGAGCCGGGATTGCCGACGAGATACAGCTTGGGCAAGCGCACCAGGCGGCCGGATGCAGCCATTGCAACCATACCGGTTACCACGGTCGCCGGGCGATCTACGAATTGCTCGAAGTTGATGCAGAACTTGCCACGCTGCTCAATCGCGGCGACACCAGCGCATTCCGTCTGACTGCCCAGCAACGTCTCAGCGGCCAGACCCTGCGCGACGAAGCCTTGCGTCTGGTTCGCGAAGGAGTCACCAGCGTTGCGGAAGCGATGCGGGTGACGCATCAGGTGGATGAATGATGTTGATTGGTACAAGGGGCATGGTGCAAGGGGCAAGGGGCAAGGAAACCCGCCTTGCCCCTTGCCCCTTGCACCATGCCCCTGCTTCGCATGCCATCGTTCACCTATAAGGCCCGCAACCCGCGCGGTGAACTGCTCACCGGCCGCCTGGAAGGTGGGTCGAGCGACGCTGTAGCGGACGAATTGATGCGTTCCGGCCTGACACCGGTGGAAATCAAGGCAATAGCGGCGCAGATGGAAGCGGCGACGCTGTTCGGCACTTATTTCGAAGAAAAAGTCAGCGAACTTGATCTCATGTTGTTCGCGCGCCAGATGTCCAGTCTGCTCAAGGCAGGCGTGCCGATCCTGCGCTCACTGGCTTCGCTGGCCGAATCGAGTTCACACCCGGCATTCCAGAAGTTGCTCAGGGACTTGCGCGAAGGGCTTTCCGCAGGTCGCGAACTCTCGACCTGCATGCGCAAACACATTACCGTTTTCCCGCCTTTTTTCATCAACATGGTGCGCGTCGGTGAAGCCACCGGACGCCTGGACGAAGTCTTCATGCGCCTGTTCCACCATCTCGAATTCGAACGCGAGATGCGTGATCGCGTCAGAAGCGCGCTGCGCTATCCCACTTTCGTCATCATCGCACTGGCAATCGCCTTGGGCGTGATCAATGTGTTCGTCATTCCCGCCTTCGCCAAAGTCTACAAAAGCTCCAACGCCGATCTTCCCTTGATGACCGAGATACTGGTCAGTTTCTCGCAATGGACGGTGCAATGGTGGCCGATGTTGCTGGCCGCCAGCGTGCTGGGGTTTTTCGCCTTGCGCTGGTGGAAGCGCACGCCGAACGGGCGTTACACCTGGGATCGCTGGCTGTTGAAGACACCAATCGCCGGCAAGATCGTGCACAAGGCAGCGCTGACGCGTTTCGCCAAGGGCTTGGCAATGACTTACCAGAGCGGCGTGCCGATCGTGCAAGGACTCACCAATGCAGCGGAAGTGGTTGACAACGCCTTCATCGCCAGCCGCATTGAACAGATGCGCAATGGCGTCGAACGGGGTGAATCTTTGACCCGCGCCGCGACTACCACAGCCGTCTTCACGCCGGTGGTGCTGCAGATGATGGCGGTAGGCGAAGAAACCGGTGAACTCGACCGATTGCTGGCTGAAATTGGTGAGTTGCAGCAACGCGAGGTCGAGTATGAAATTCGCACCTTGTCTGAGCAGATCGAACCCATCCTGATTGCCGGCCTTGGCATCATCGTGCTGGTCGTGGCCCTGGGCGTATTCCTGCCGGTCTGGGATCTGGGCTCCACCATGATGAAACGCTGAACGCCACCATTTGAAATTCCGATTCAAGTTTTTTGCCACCATGCCGTTTAAGCTGCACAAGTAAACTTTGCTTTATTTTTTCCAACAGGAGATCGCCATGCATCAGCAGCAAAAGGGTTTCACCATGATCGAACTGATTATGGTCATCGTCATTCTCGGAATTCTTGCAGCCATGGCGTTGCCACGTTTCTACGATCTGCAGACCGATGCGCGCGTCGCGAAGATGCAGGCTGCCCTCGGTGCCATCAAATCGGCTTCCGCAATTGCGCATTCCGCGTTTCTGGTTGCGGGCACCAGCCCGGCTACCGTGACCCTTGAAGGTTCATCGGTGCCCTTGGTGAATGGTTATCCCGACGTCAACACCACGGCAGCTTCCAGCGGCATCGTCATTGCTGCCGGCGGATTGAGTGATTACGACCTGACCACCACCGCTGCGACTGACACGGTGCTGACCATCCAGGTCGATGCTTCCCACACCACCTGCAAGGTCACATACACCGAATCTGCTTCGTCCGGCGCTGCGCCGACTTTCAGCGCAGCACCCGCAGCCACCGACTGCGACTGAAATCCGTCTCCGCAGGGTGGCCATGATGCCTTTTACGGCTAAGGGCTTCACCCTGGTGGAACTGATCGGTGTCATCGTCATTGCCGGCATTCTGGCAACCGTGGCGGCACCGCGATTTTTCAGCGCTGCCACATTCGCCTCGCGTGGCTACGCCGATGCTGCTGCCAGTTTTCTGCGTTATGCCCAGAAACTGTCGATTGCACGGCACGGCGGTGTCAGCGTTGTGGTCGACAGCGACGGGCTGACGTTATGCAAAGTGGCAACGGCAGGCTGCGCCGAAGCCGATCAAATGCCGGGGCCGGATGGCAGTTCACCGTATCGGGTCGTCGTGCCGAATGGCGTCAGCCAATCCGCCGATGCTGTCGCCATCAGCTTCGACGCGCAGGGACGTCCAGACAGTTCGCTGACTCTGACCATCACCGGCGACCAGACACGCACCCTCACCGTGGAAACCGAAACCGGCTATGTGCATGACTGAAGCACGCCCGGCATTGCTGTGCAGGATGAATTTTTCGACGCATCGCTCGTTACCCGCCCCCCATTCCGCTAAGGGTGTGTCCCTGATAGAAGCTGTCATGTTCATCGTCGTCGTCAGCGTTGCCCTGGTAGTGGTGCTCAAGGCTTTTGACATTGCCAACCAGGGCAGTGCCAATCCGGTGTTGCGCCGGCAGTCGCTGGCCATTGCGCAATCGCTGCTCGATGAGATCAGTGCCAAGCCATTCGGCGATGCGGCAACTGACGACCCGGCACAGGGTGGTTTCGCCGGGCCGTATACCAGCGCCAACCGGCAATGGTTCGACGATATCGACGATTACAACGGATTCTCCATGAGCGGCATCCGCAGTCTGGACAACAGCGTGCTGACTGGTTTGAGCAACTATCAAGCTGCCGTTGCTGTCACTGCGGCAGCGTTCGGCACGGTTCCAGCCACCGCCGGCTGGCGCATCACCGTGACGGTCACCAACCCCGCCGGCGCGCAACTGGCGCTGGACAGCTACCGGGCAAACTACTGATGCGAGAACAGGTGCAAGTTGCAAGGCTCAAGGCGCAAGGGAGACCGCAAGCAGCGCCATGCCCCTTGCAACTTGTCCCTTGCAACTTGCCACAAGGGTTTTCCCTGATCGAGCTGATCGTCGTGATCAGCATTGTCGGCATTCTGGCCGGCATTGTTTCGGTGTTCATCCGCAACCCCATTGAAGGTTATATGGCGGCAGCTCGGCGCGCCGAGCTCACGGACACCGCCGATGGCGCGCTGCAGCGCATGGCGCGCGATCTGCGGCGTGCGCTGCCGAACAGCGTGCGGGTGACACAGGTTGGCAGTGCTTATTATCTGGAATACCTGCCGCTTGCCGACGGCGGCCGCTATCGTACTGCACAGACCAGCGCCGGCAGCGGCGATGTTCTGGATTTCGGCAGCGGATCGGATGCCAGCTTTGACGTGCTGGGCGCGAGCGTCAGCGCCGCCACCGATCAGTTTCTGGTGATCTACAACCTCGGCCTGGACGCTTCGAGTGACGCCTGGCAGGGCGGCAACCGGCGCGTGGTGACGAGCAGCGGTGCGGTAAGCAATCTGGCATTCACTGCGACCGGCGCTGTGCTGCCGCTGGAATCACCGAGCCATCGCTTTTATCTGGTCGATCGGCCGGTTTCCTATGTCTGCGATCCAACAGCGGGCACCCTGTATCGCTATGCTGACTATGGCGCGCCGAGTGCTGCCCAGCCCAGCAGTTTTGCGGTCAGCGGCGCCCTGCTGGCCAAGCGTGTAAAAGACTGCAGTTTCGTCTACGCCGCCGGCGCCAGCCAGCGACTGGGCCAGCTCACGCTGTGGCTGCAACTGGAAAACAGTGACGGCGACAATACCGAACAGGTGTCGCTGTACCGCGAAGTGGTGGTGAACAACGATGCGTAAACCACAGTTGCATGGGGCATGGGGCAGGGTGCAAGTAATACCGGGTTTTCATGCCCCTTGTACCTTGCCCCATGCCCCCGCCAACGGTTTCGTCCTGCCAGCCGCCATCTTCCTGCTGGTGGTACTGGGCGGTCTGGCCGCCTGGCTGATGCAGATCACGCAGGCGACGCAGGGGCAGGATGCGCTGGCCATTGAGGGCGAACGCGCTTTTCGCGCCGCAGAGGCAGGGCTGGAAGCGGGTATCCATGCGGCGCGAATCGGCAGCAGCTGCGCTTCGCAGAACATCGCTTTCAGCGATGGCTTGGCGCGCTTTACCGCCAGCGTAGCCTGCACTGCGCGTAGCGCCGATGAGGCCGGCGTGACCATCAATTTCTACGACATCACCAGCATTGCCTGCAATCAACCGGACAGCGGCGCTTGCCCGAATCCCTCGCCTACTGCACCGGAATATGCCGAGCGGCAGTTGCGCTTGGTGCTGGAGGGATCATGAAAGGAGCGCGCCAACGTGACATGTACCTGCTGGACTTCTCAATCTTGATTCAGAGGCTTCTCCTCAGTGTGCGTGCCGGTATTTCGCCTGTATGGATGCGCCCATCAGGATTGGCGATATCCGGACTCGGCTTGATATGGCGTTCCTGGTTTTCCGCTACCCGGGGATTGATCCGCTATCTGGGTCTGTTGACGTTGGGATGTGCTAGCTACGTATTTGCGGCAGGCTATACGCCAAGCATCACCACGGCGTATCCACAGCTACCCATTTCCTCCACGTCTCCTCAAATCGCATGGTATGGCGGTAACTGCGGCAATTCTGTAAGCCAGGCCTCCCCATACAAAACCTGTGATGACGGTGTATCGCCGGTCATGCCGATCGGGTTCACCTTCAGATATGCGGGGGTGTCCTACAAAAACTGGAGCATGTCCACCAATGGCGTGATCTTTTTCGAGACCGGAGCCCCGGGTACCGCCAGCACAGGGGGGAGTTCATACACACCAACGAACTTGCCGTCGACAGTATTTGGAACTAACAAGCCCGCGCTGATGCCGTTCTGGGCAGATTTGTGGAAAAGTGCCAGTGCAAATGGAGTGCAGGATGCCAATAGTTCTTCTCAGCCCAGCACCGCCAGCTTTCTGCAATACCAGGTGCTGACAGTTTCCGGTGTTCAGGTGCTGGTGATTCAACTCAGAAAGGTTGGCTATTACAGCGCTTCCGGCACGCTAGTGAATATGCAGGTGCAATTGTGGTCTACCGGCCAGATCGTTTATGCGTATGGAACCATGGGTGTCGTGACCAGCAACCCCAAACTTCGCATCGGACTTCAGTATTCCGGTGGCTGCAACACACTGGCCAACAACCAGAGCGCTTCCCTGAGCAATCAATCGTATTTGTATCAATGGAATGATGCAGCCTCCGCTTGTCCAGCTCTCCCGAGTGTCAATCACTATGAAATTCGTCATGACGGAGCCGCCACATTGTGTGCCGAGAAAATCAAGGTCATTGCTTGCAAATCGTCCACCAAACCCTGCCCGTCATCCGGAATCATTGACACGAACATCATCAATGCTGCGGTCACCTTGACAGGCACGGGAAGTCTTGGCACAGCCAATATCAATCCGCCGAGCTTCAACTTTGAACCAACCGCCCCCATCCAGGAGGTGAACCTGACATGGGCATCGGGCAGCAACGGCACCGCTGCATTGGGTTTACAAGCGGCTGTGACACCCTCGGGTGCCCTGGTGTGCACCAACGAAGCCGGTACAGCGGACTACGGCAGATGCAATATCACTGTTGCCAACAAAGCATGTATTTCACCGCCACACCATTTTGAAATTCAGGGGACAGCGTCTGGCAATACCTGTACCGACAGCATGTTCACCATCAAGGCCTGGGCTGATGCTGCACAGACCACGCCGTACAACACGGGATGGACCGGCAAGTTGACGCAGACCGGCAATGCCGCATCCTTGCCCAATCTGGGGGCATTCACCGTTCCAGCGGGAAGCAGCTCAGTCAACATTTACCCCATCACGTTTCCGTCTGCGGGGATAACCACATTCAGCACCACGGCGGTTCCCGAGCTTGTTGGCAACACCACATGCAATTTTGCTGGATCGACTTCGTGCGACTTCCCTGTGGTCAGATGTGTTCCACCGGCGCCAGCGTCATTCAATGCCGTGGATGCCAATGCGGATGCCGTAAGTGGCCGAATTTCCAGCAAAACCGCAGGTACGGCCTTCAACGTGGACATTTATGCGCTCAATTTGGCACGTACAGCACAGGACACGCTTGCAACCGGGGAAGTGCTGGTGGATTTGCTTGCCAACACCAGCACTGGTGTTGAGCTGGATGAAAACGGCTGCCCGATCACAGGCACCTCGCTGGCTGAGGGATCTGTCAGCCTTGATGCGGGCAAAGCCACCGCTCCGATCGGTGCAGTGGCAGATACATGGCGCAATGTGCGTGTTCGCATGCGCTTCCCGGCCACCGGCTCAGCCACGGTGACCGGTTGCTCCAGCGACAATTTCGCGGTCAAGCCGGCATCGCTGGCGGTTGCCGCCAGCGATGCAGACTGGCAGACGGCCGGCACGGCACGCACGCTGAACACCAGCAGCGCCAGCGGTACGCCAATGCACAAGGCGGGCCGTCCATTCACGCTACGTGTCAGCGGCTACAACGCAGGCAATGTCGTTACCGGCAATTACAACGGCAGCCCGGCCGCCCAGATCGAATGCCTGCTACCCGCTACGTGCAACCTTGGCGCCTTGAGCACCGGCACATTCACCGCCAGTGGCGGCACTCTGACCAGCACCACCGCCAACTACGGCGAAGTCGGCGCGATTCGCGCCACCTTTACCGATACGGCCTGGGGCAGCGTCGATAGCGCCGACACGCCGGCCAGTTGCGCCGGTTACTACGTGTGTTCCAGCGCCACTGCCATCGGCCGTTTCGTGCCTGACCACTTCGACATCAGCGCCAATTCACCCGCGTTCAATCCGACCTGTGGCAGTTTCAGCTATCTCGGGCAACCATTCGATCTCGGCATCGCGCCCGACTGGCGGGTCACCGCGCGCAATGCCGGCGGCGGCTTGACCAGCAATTACACCGGCAGCTTTTTCAAGCTGTCTGCCGCCTCGGTGACGGGTCAGGTCTGGAATGCCGCCAGCGGCACGGTGTCGCCAGTGGGTAGCCTGCCGGCCGTCAGTGTCAGCGATCTGGGGAGCGGACAGGCCAGCCTGGTGTTCGGTGTGGGTGCAGCTGCCGGCGGTGCTGGACTCAAGTTCACCCGCGGCTCACCCAGCGCCCCGTTCGATGCCAGTCTGAACTTGTCGGCCAGCGTCAGCGACAGCGAGGGCGTGACGCATGCTGGTAACCCGTATCTGCACAGCGGCATCGGCTTCGTCGGCGGCCAGTCCGGCATGCGCTTCGGCCGCCTGCGCCTGGGCAACGCAACCGGTTCGGAACGTGTTTCGTTACCGCTGCCGCTGTCTGCGCAATTCTGGAACGGTCAGGGCTTTGTCACCAATACGGCAGACAACTGCACGCTACTTTCAACACCTGGCCTTGCATTTTTTACGCAATCCGCCGATAACCGGCTCGCCAGTGGCGAGACTGCGGCCAGCCTCAACTCGATGCTGATTGCCGGCAACGGCAATCTGAGTTTGTCGGCGCCGGGTATCGGCAATTTCGGTTTTCTCGATTTGAGCATCAGTGCGCCAGCCTGGCTGAAGTACAACTGGGATGGCGTTGATCAGGGCAGCGATGCCGATCCGTTTGATGACAACCCGCGTGCGCGTGCCGCTTTCGGCAGGCGCGGCGGGGCGAACCCGGTCATCTTGAAGCGAGAAATTTTTTGACATGCCAATGGTTTATCAAAGTAAGCTCGCGCAGCACTTGAACATGGGAAGTGGCTCGTTCGAATGAAATGGTTCAAACCTCGTGCCGGTAGCCGCAGCCTTGCTGTGTTGACGCCTGTTTCTGGCGGCGTTGCAGCGCTACGCGTGCAGGACGATGGTGAAAAGGTCCACGTGTTGGCCTATTCCCGGCGCGACAACACCGCTCCGCGTACCGCCGTGACGGCGGAGATGTTGAACCAGGTCGCGGCGGATGTCGGCATCCGTTCCACGCCGTTGCTTGCCCTGCTGGACCAGGACGCTTACCAGACCATGATGGTGGAAGCGCCCAGCGTGCCGGATGACGAACTCAAGAGCGCGATCCGCTGGAAAGTGAAGGATCTGCTCAGCTTCCATATCGACGACGCAGTGCTGGATCATCTGCCGGTCCCCGGCGGAAGCGGCGGTCGTCAGGCCGGTCTGTTCGTGGTGGCGGCACAGGCGGTGGCAGTCAGGGCGCTGGCAGAGCCTTACCATGCAGCCGACTTGCCACTGGAAGTCATCGATATCCGCGAGTCCGCGCAACACAACCTCGCGTCTCGCATCGCACCGACTGACTACGCCATCGCCATCCTGCACTTCGATGGAGAGAACGGGTTGCTGACCTTCAGTTTCGGCCCCAATCTGGTGTTGTCGCGCCGCATCGAAGGCCGCGGCGCGACCGGCGAAGCCCTGCATGACCGGGTTGCCATGGAAACCCAGCGTTCGGTCGATTTCTTCGAACGCCAGTATTCCTGGTTTCCGCTGGCCAAGTTGTATCTGGCGCCACAGGCGGAGTCCATGGGCATGCTCAGGCGCTTGCACGAGTATTTGCCGATCAGCGTCGATGTCTATGATCTAGCCAAGGTATTTGACTTCTCGGCCCCGGCCGTCGCTGCGATCCAGTGGGAGAAGGTCGAAGTGCAGAACAGCCTGTTCCATCTGCTCGGCGCGAGCTTGCGGCGAGCTGCTTCGCTGGTGGAGAAAACAGTCGAGAAGGCAGTGGGGGCCGCCGGATGAAGCAGATCAACCTGTATCAGGCCGAATTCCGTCCACCCAACGTGCTGTTGCCGGCCCGCAAGATGGCGCTGAGCGGCGGTGTTTTTATTGCCGGCCTGCTCGCCCTGTATTTCTGGAATGGCTGGCAACTGCGCCAGTTGCAACTGCAGGTTGGTCAGGTCGTGCAGCGTGCCGAGGCCGTTACGCGGCAGGTTCTGGCAAGCACACCGGCTGCCAGCCAGGCGGCGCCAGAACTGTTGCAGCAGGCGGAATCTCTGGAGGCGAAGGTGCGTTCCTTGCAGCGGGCACAGGAAGCCATCGCCAGTGGCGCGGTCGGCTCGAAAGCCGGTTATTCCGCACAGTTCCTGGCACTGGCGCGTGCAGTGGGCAGTTCCGCCACCCCGGGCGCCTGGCTGACCGGTGTGAAGCTGTTCGATAGTGGTCAAGCCATGGACCTGCGCGGCCGCACGCTGGGCGGCGCCGAGACCGCACGCCTGATCGGCAATCTGCGCAAGGAGCCATTGTTTGTCGGCTTGTCGTTCGCAGCGCTGCAAGTGAATCCGCCACTGCCCAAATTCGGCGAGGAAACACCTGTCCAGGCCGCAGATCAGCCGCCGCGTTATCTTGAGTTCTCCCTCAACGCCCGGCTGCAGGAAGCGTCAGGCCAGAAGGCAGCGCAAGCGCTGGTGACGAGGAATGCGCCATGAAGCAGTGGAATGATTTGCTGCAGAAAATCGATGCGTTGACGCTGCGCGAACGGGTGATTCTGTTCGCGCTGATGCTGGCCGGCATCTGGGCAGTGTTCGATGCGGCCTTGTTGGCGCCGCAGGAACGGATGCGCAAGGAGCAGAGCCAGAAAATCGAGCAGGCGCGTGGACAACTTGCAGATGCCGAACAAACCTTGCTGATGCGTGCCAGTGCTCCGGACCCGTCCCGTGACATTCGCCAACGGCTTGATGGGGTGCAACAGGCCCTGGCAACACGGCTGCAGGCCGCGTCCAGCATGCAGGCACGGCTGGTGGCGCCAAAGGATCAGGTAGGGGTGCTGCAGGGACTGCTCGCCGCACAACCCGGTCTGCGCCTGAGCCGACTGGAAACCCTGCCGCCGGAACCGGTGGGTGAGTCGCAGCCGGCGCAGGTTGCCGCCACGACTTCAGCTGAACCAGCAACCGGCGTGGCAGTGGACCAGACGCCAAATGCGCAGCCTGCTGCACTTTACAAACATGGCGTGAAGTTGACCCTGATCGGCAACTATGCAGCGCTGACGCGTTACATGGAAAGGCTGGAGAACCTGCCGCTCGGCTTCTATTGGGCGAGCGCAGATTTGGATGCCACCGGTCATCCGGAACTCAGCCTGACGTTGATCCTGTATACACTGAGTCTGGAACGGACATGGCTGACAGTATGAAATTCATTCTGCTGCTCAGTGTCTGTGCAGCCCCGCTTGCGCAGGCGGAGATGTCTGACCCTACTCGCCCGCAGCCCGGCTACTCCGAGCAGGAACTGGCCAGTCGGGGGGAATCCGCGCCGAAGGCGCCGGCATTGGCAGTCAGCAGCCTGTTTTTGATGGGCGACAAACCGTATGCGCTGGTTGATGGACAGATCGTGCGGCCAGGTGATCCGCTGGCGGATGGCAAAGTTGCCCGCATAGATGCCGCCGGTGTCTGGTTGCGCATGCCTGGCACAAGCCGGTTGCGTTTGCTGAAATGGTTGCCCGAGGTGGTCAAAAAGCTGCCGGCGACCGCCGCCAGGGAATCCCTCAATACCCCCCATGCGCCTGCACGCAAGGAGAAGAAATGAACCCGTTCCGGAACACTTCGCTGAAGCTGGGCGCAAGCTATGCCGGCGCCTGCCTGCTGCTCGGCCTGACCGGCTGCGCCCAGGTGAGAGAACCGGTTGCCATGCCGACCATCCAGGAAGAACTGCGCAAGGCGACCACACCGTCCAACAACGCGAAACCCTTACCGTTGCCTGCCGCAGTTGAAGCCACACTGGCGCCGCAGACTCGGCTGGAGTTGCCACAAGTGGCTGGTCGCGCTGTCGAGGCGCGCTTCGATCTGGCAGTCAACGCAGCACCGGCGGAGCAGGTGTTCCTGGGGATTGCGTCCGGTAGTCGCTACAGCATGCTTTTGCATCCGGAAGTGGCCGGCAACATCACGGTCAACCTGAAGGACGTTACGGTGCCGGAAGCCATGCAGTCGATGCGCGAGTTGTTCGGCTACGACTATCGCATCGACGGCACTCGCATCTATGTGCAGCCGCTCACCGCACAGACTCGCTTCTATTCCATTGCCTATCCGGCTTCATTGCGCCAGGGAAAATCCGAATTGCGTGTGATCTCCGGCTCCATCGCCGATGGTGTCGGCAAAACCGGCGCTTCCGGCGGCAGTGTCGGCAACGGCTCCGCCGCAGGTTCGTCGGGACAGGTCGACAGTAGCCATATCGTGACCTCGGTCGCCAGCGATTTCTGGGGCGAAATGCAGGCGGCCATCGGCATGCTGATCGGTTGTTCGGTGACCGCCAGCCCGACAGCCGGACCGACTTCCGCTGCGACGAACTGCCCGGCCGGTCGCAGCGTCAGTGTCAGTCCGCATACCGGCATGCTGATGGTGCGGGCGTTGCCGGTGGAACAACGCCAGGTCGTCGAATACCTGAAGGCGGCGCGACTGCAGGTGGAGCGTCAGGTGATGATCGAAGCCAAGATCATCGAAGTCACGCTCAACGAAAACGCCCAGAGCGGCATCAACTGGTCCGGCATCGGCACCGGCAAGGGCTTGCCATTCGGCATCAGCAGCAATTACGGTCAGGCCACCTTTCCGTCCGGCGATTTCCCGTTCCTGAATGCGACCTCCGAATTTGGCGTGTTGAATCAGGCTGCCAACAGCAATATCGTCGGTCTGGCATTCCAGACCGACAGCTTTGCCGCACTGGTACGCTTTCTGGAAACGCAGGGGCAGGTGCAGGTGCTTTCCAGCCCGCGCATTGCCGCCATCAACAACCAGAAGGCGGTGCTCAAGGTGGGCACCGACGAATTCTTCGTCACTGAAATCTCCAGCACCCAAAGCACCACCGGCTCCACCACAACGCCGTCGACCAGCGTCACCACACAGCCTTTCTTCTCCGGCATTGCGCTCGACGTAACACCGCAGATCGACGACGCGGACAACATCATTCTGCATGTGCATCCATCGGTCAGCCTGGTAGTCACCGACGAGAAGGTCATCGATCTGGGCAGCCAGCAGGGGACCTACAAATTGCCGCTGGCGAAGAGCAGCATCTCGGAAACCGACAGCGTAGTGCGTTTGAAGGATGGCGAGATTGCCGCCATCGGCGGCCTGATGAAGCGGGAATCACGCGACAGCGGCAGTGGCGTACCGGGTCTCGGCGACGTTCCCCTGTTGGGTGCCCTGTTCAAGAACAGCAACAAGGTGCGGCAGAAACAGGAACTGGTGATTCTGCTCAAACCGACCCTGATCAAACAGCAATCGGACTGGATGGAAGGCGTGCGCGATGCCAGTGCGCGTCTGCAGGGATTCGATCCGCCGCCGCTGCCGAAGTAAGACGTGTATCTCGCGCATTTCGGCCTCAAGGAATTCCCGTTCGGTCTGACGCCGGATACCAGCTATTTCTTCGCCGGCACAGGCGCCCAGTTGGCGGTGAACACCTTGTTGGTGGCGCTGGAGTCGGGCGAAGGGCTGATCAAGATCGTTGGCGAAGTGGGTTCCGGCAAGACCCTGTTGTGCCGCTATCTGCTGAATCATCTGGAAGCCCAGGGCTGGGCAGCCGCCTATGTGCCGAATCCGCACCTGACGCCGGCGGCATTGAACCAGGCTTTGCTGGCAGAACTGGCCGGAGTTGACGGCAACCACGTCAAGCGCAGTGTCGCCCACGGGCTGACCAAGGCACTGGAAATGCGCCTGCTCGAACTGGCCCAGGCCGGTACCCGCGCCGTCGCGCTGATTGACGAAGCGCAGGCGATGCCGCTGGAAAGTCTGGAAGCGCTACGGCTGATCACCAATCTGGAAACCGAGAAGCGCAAGTTGCTGCAGATCGTGCTGTTCGGTCAGCCAGAACTGGATGCGCGTTTGGCCGACCCGTCGGTGCGCCAGATCCGAAGCCGCATTGTGTTCCACGAACGCATGACGCCGCTGAGCGCACGCGAAACCCCGGTCTATCTGATGCATCGCGTTACCCAGGCTGGTGCCGGCGGGCCGCTGTTCACGCCGCTCGCAGCCAGAAAGCTGCACCAGTTGAGCCAGGGCGTGCCGCGTCTGCTCAACATCCTGGCGCATAAGACGCTGCTGCTGGCTTTTGGCGAGGGTTTGCCGCAAGCCGAACCGCGCCATGTCGGACTGGCCGCGCGCGACACGCCAGGCGCCCGTCTGCCTTGGTGGCATTTCTGGCTGAGGCCGGCATGAGCATCATCAATCAGGTATTGAAGGATCTGGATCGCCAGGGCACCGCTTCGCGGGTGCCAAGCGGCGTCATCGCGGTTGATCTGATCGAACCGACCCGGCCACACTGGCCGCTCTGGCTGGGCGCCAGTCTGATGCTCGCCATGGCGGCAACCTGGTGGCTCTGGCAGCACGCGCCGGTGCCAATATCCAGTCACACAACTCTCAACCACACGCCGCTCAGCCACACGCCGGCGTTGTCGATAGCGCCGGAATTCGCGCCACAACTGCAGCTGACTTTGCAGCTCAGCGATGCGGCATCACCCTCTGGCGCTGCTGCGCGTGAAAACCCGGTGGCCGAAATGTCCTTGCCTTCGCAAACCGATATTGCTCCGCAGCAGCTTGCCAAAGCCAGTCCACGCCAAGCCCCGCCCGCGAACATCGCCTTTGTGCCGCAGCCGCCGCGTCTCGACACGCGACTGCCGGAAGTGGCTGGGCGCGCAGCAGTGCAGCGCGAATCCGCCAATCCAACTGCCGTCATCCGGCCAAGCGTGGTGAAGGAAATCAAGCCGTCATCGCCGCAGGTCCAAGCTGAAGAGGCGTGGCGGCAAGCCAGCCGGCTGCTCGAACAAGGCCGCAACCACGATGCGCGGGAACGTCTCGATCATATTCTGCGCCTTGACCCCACGCATGCCGCCGCACGCCAAAGCCTGATCGCGCTGGCGTTGGAAGAAGACCAGCGCGCACAGGCCGAAGCACTGTTGCGCGAAGGTTTGGCATTGCATCCAGGTGACGCCTGGTATCCGCGCGGACTGGCGCAACTGCATTTGCAGCGCGGTGAATTCGGGCAGGCCGCGAACATTCTGAAGACCGCCTTGAACAAGCGCGCCGATGCGGCAAATTGGTCACTGTATGCCAGCACCCTGGCCAAACTGGAACAAGCGAACGAGGCTGCCCAGGCTTATCGCGAAGCCTTGCGGCTGGATCCAACCCAGGGAAATTGGTGGATCGGCATGGCGGTAGCCCTGGAACGCAGCGGCGTCATGTCGGAAGCTGGCGCCGCCTATCAACGTGCGCTGCAAACCCGCTTGAGCGTTGAAATGCGCGACTTCGCACAGCAGCGGACGCGGGAACTGGGCGGACGCTGAAGCGGCGGCAAGCAGCTCGAACCGGACTAAAATTGGCGCTGTCCCTTTCCTGCTTGTATTGCCATGGTTCCCCACCTGACTACCGCCCTTACCGGCCCCCTGCTCGATCTTGAACGCCACGTCATCGACGCCCAGACAGATATCGAGCACTGGTTCCGTCGCCAATGGATGCAGCACGCCGCGCCGTTCTACAGTTCGGTCGACCTGCGCAATGCCGGCTTCAAGCTGGCACCGGTCGATACCAATTTGTATCCCGGCGGCTTCAACAATCTGAATCCGGATTTCATGCCGCTGGCGGTGCAGGCGGCACAGGTGGGTGTCGAAAAGATGTGCGGCGATGCGCGCCGCTTCCTGATCATTCCCGAGAACCACACGCGCAACCTGTTCTACCTGCAGAACGTCGCCGCACTCGCCGACATCATCCGCAAGACCGGCCTGACCGTGCGCTTCGGCAGCCTGATCCCGGACTTGCAGGAACCGTTGACGCTGGATCTGCCGAATGGCGGCCAGTTGACGCTGGAACCGGTGCGGCGCGAAGGCAACCGGCTTCTGCTCGATCCCGAATCGAAACATCATGCCCGCTTCGAGCCCTGCTCGATTCTGTTGAATAACGACCTGACCGCCGGCGCACCTGACATTCTGAAGGGACTCGACCCGGCGCAGACCATGCTGCCTCCCTTGCACGCCGGCTGGGCGACGCGACGCAAATCAAACCATTTCGCGGCTTACGACCAGATCGCGCGCGACTTTTCCGGGCTGATCGGCATGGACCCGTGGCTGATCAACCCGTATCACGCCTATTGTGGTGAGGTGAACTTCCATGCCCGCGTCGGCGAGGATTGTTTGGCCGAACATGTTGAAGAAGTGCTCGCCAAGACCCGCGTCAAATACGCCGAATACGGCATCGAGCGGGAACCCTTCGTCATCGTCAAGGCGGACGCCGGCACCTATGGCATGGGCATCATGACGGTGAAATCCGCCGCCGACGTGCGCGATCTCAACCGCAAGCAGCGCAACAAGATGGCGGTGGTCAAGGAAGGCCTGGAAGTCACCCAGGTACTGGTGCAGGAAGGCGTGCCCACCTTCGAAAGCATCAACGAAGCGGTCGCCGAACCCGTGGTGTACATGATCGACCACTTCGTCATCGGCGGCTTCTACCGCGTCCATACCAGCCGCGGCATCGACGAAAACCTGAACGCCGCCGGCATGCATTTCGTGCCACTCGCATTCGACGCCACCGGCAGTTACTGCGACGGCGGCCTGCGCCCCGACGCACCGGTCAACCGCTTTTATACCTACGGCGTGCTGGCGCGACTGGCGGCGTTGGCCTCAGCGCTGGAGTTGGAGCAGACGGAGCCAAAGGCATGAGCAAGTGCAATGTTTAAGCGCGCCGAAGCAGTGACGACAGAGATGCGCGCATGACTGCGGTTGAGCTGCTTGAAAGCCTCAACCTGCTCGACGAACACGAGCGAGTCGAAGCCAAGCGTGCCTCTGAGCCCGGCAAGTCAGTGCTGGAAACCGTTTGCGCCTTCGCCAACGAACCCGACCTGGGCGGTGGCTGGGCGGTGTTGGGCGTCGTGCGCGAAGAACTGGCGCTCTTTCCCGCTTACGAGGTCGAAGGCATCGCGCAGCCGGACAAGATCACATCGGATCTTGCCAGCCAGTGCCGCGACATATTCAACATTCCGATTCGGGTGGATATCAGCACCGAAAACATTCAGGGCAAGAACGTTATCGTGGTCTTCGTGCCCGAAGCACAACCACAGGACAAGCCGGTGTTTTTCAAGGCGCAAGGACTTCCCCGTGGCGCCTTCCGACGCATTGGCAGCACCGACCAGCGCTGCACCGACGATGACCTGGCCGTGTTCTACCAAGGCCGCCAGCAGGATAGTTTCGACGCCGGCATCGTCGCCGACGCCACGCTGGATGACCTTTCGCCCGAGGCCATCGCCGATTACCGGAAATCCCGCGCCGACGCGACACCGGATGCCGAAGAATTGCGCTGGAGTGACGAGGAACTGCTGCAATCTCTCGGCGCTCTTCGCCGCGATGCCCAGCAGCAATGGAAGCCCACTGTCGCCGGCGTGATCCTGTTCGGCAAGCCTGCGGCCCTGCGCCGCTGCTTCCCCATGACCCGGGTCGATTACATCCGTGTGCCGGGCCGCGAATGGGTGCCCGACCCCGACCGCCGCTTCGACACCGTCGAACTGCGCGACCCGCTGTTTCGCCTGATCCGCCGCGCCCAGGCCGCCGTCCTCGATGACCTGCCGAAGCGCTTTGGCCTGGACGAAGGTGAACTCCAGCGCCAGGACACACCGGTGATTCCCCTGCGCGTCATCCGCGAAGCATTGGTCAACGCTTTGATGCACAGAAGTTACCGCAGCCACAGCCCGGTGCAGATCATCCGCTACACCAACCGGCTGGAAATCCGCAATCCCGGCTTTTCGCTCAAATCTCCCGAGCATCTGGGCGAACCCGGCTCGCAACCGCGCAACCCGAAGATCGCCGCTGTCCTGCACGAGACCCGCTTCGCCGAAACCAAGGGCAGCGGCATCCGCGTCATGCGCGAGAGCATGGAGCAGGCCGGCCTCACGCCGCCGCTGTTCGAATCCGACCGGGACAACGACCAGTTCGTCGCCCGCTACTTTTTCCACCATTTCCTTGGCGAGGAAGATATCGCCTGGCTTACCCGCTTCCGTGACCTGCACCTCTCCGACGAGGAAGCCAAAGCCCTGATCCTCGTGCGCGAGGCCGGCGCCATTGACAACGCCACCTACCGCGACCTGAACAAGGTGGACACACTGGCCGCCAGCCAGGCCCTGCGTCGGCTGCGCGACGCCGGCCTGCTGGCTCAGAAAGGCCGAGGCTCGGCGACCTACTACGTGCCGACCGAACGCCTTGTTTTGGAAGAGGCTTTATCAAGCAACCTCGAAGTCTTATCCAGTAACCTCGCCGAGGACTTATCTAGTAACCCCCCAGCCTTATCTAGTAACCCCCCAGCCTTATCTAGTAACCCCCAGTTCGCATCCGATGAATTGGCCAGAGTGCCGACCAGATTTGACGAAGAACTTAGAAACTCCTTGCTGGATAGCTTGCCTGGCTCCTTGGCAGCAAGACTCGGTGCCATCGGACAACGCCATCCTCCACAGGAAATTCGTGAGTTGGTGGTGGCTCTGTGTGCCTTGCGGGACTGGCCTGTGGAGGAGCTTGCCTCACTTCTGCGCCGCAACCCCGAGGTCGTGCGTCAGAACTATCTGCGCCCCCTGATGCGGGACGGGAGACTGGTTATGGCCAAACCGAACGAACCAAACGATCCGCAGCAGGCGTATCGCGCTGTCAAGAGCCAAATCGAATGACTATCTGCTCAAACCGGTCAGGCTGTTGTCTGAAACACCCCGCCGCAAACCAAGCTGGCTTACTGACGGTAAAAATCGATGCTGACTACGGCTTAATACCCGCTTTCATCCCCATGCTTAGGCAACTTTAATATGAACCTCCTCTTCATCGCCGACCCACTGGCGACCTTCAAGATTTACAAGGATTCTACCTACGCGATGATGGTCGAGGCGGCGCGGCGCGGGCATGGGCTGTACGCGATGCTGGCCGGCGATCTGGCCTGGCGCGAGGGCAGGATCGTCGGACGCTTGCGGGCGATTAAATTAACCGGCGGCGATCCGTGGTTTGCTGAAGGGGAAACTGAATGGCGCGGCCTGGCGGAGTTTGATGCGGTGATCATGCGCACCGATCCGCCGTTCGATCAGGCCTATCTGTACGCCACCTGGTTGCTGGAAATGGCGGAGCGGCAAGGTGCGAAAGTGTTCAACCGGCCGCAGTCCTTGCGCGATTACAACGAGAAGCTGGCCATCGCCCGCTTTCCGCAGTTCATCGCGCCGACCCTAGTCAGCAACGACGCGGTGTTGATTCGGGAATTTCTTGCCCAACAGGGCGATATCGTGGTGAAGCCGTTGAATGCGATGGGCGGCAGCGGCATTTTTCGTTTGAGGCCGGATGACGCCAACCTGGGGGCGATTCTGGAGACAGTAACGCACAACGGCAGCGAGACGATCATGGCGCAGCGCTATCTGCCGGCGATCAAGGACGGTGACAAACGCATTCTGATCATCGACGGCGAGGTCGTTCCATTTTGCCTGGCGCGCATTCCGGCTGAAGGGGAGACGCGCGGCAATCTGGCCGCCGGCGGCACCGGCGTGGCGCGGCGGTTGACTGATCACGATAGTGAAATCGCACGCGCACTCGGCCCGACGTTGAAACAGGCGGGCCTGTTGCTGGTCGGCCTGGATGTGATCGGTGATTGCCTGACCGAGGTCAACGTCACCAGCCCGACCTGTTTCCAGGAAATCACTCAGCAGACCGGCTTCGATGTCGCCGCGATGTTCGTTGATACGCTGGAACGGCAGTGAAAGGTGATGCGGCTGCGCCGCTGGTGAAGGGTGAAAAGTGAGGCTCGCGTTTGCGGTATTGCTGGTGCTGATTTTGCTGGTGGGTTGCGGCGAAAAACTGCACAAGCAGCAGTCCTATGTATTCGGTACGCTGGTGGAAATCACGCTGTACGGCGAATCGGAGGACAAGGCGCGACACGCGACCAACCTGGTATTGAAGGAGTTCGATAGCCTGCACCAAACCCTGCATGCCTGGCAGCCGGGGGCGCTGGAGCAACTCAATGCGCAGATTGCGCAGGCCAGTGCCACCCAGCCGATCCAGGCGAGATTGACGCCGGAACTGGCGGCCATGTTGACCGATGCGCAACAACTGTCGGCGCGCGCCGAGGGCTTGTTCAACCCGGCGATCGGCAATCTGGTCCGCTTATGGGGCTTTCATTCCGACACCTTCGAATCGCGCCTGCCGGATGCCGCCGAAATCGAGAAATGGGTAAAAGCCAAACCGGCAATGTCCGATCTGCGCATCGAGGGCGTCATGTTGAGTAGCCGCAACCCTGCGGTTCGGCTTGATCTGGGTGGCTACGCCAAAGGCTATGCACTCGATCAGGCGGCAGCCACGCTGCGGCGGGAGGGGGTCGGGAATGCACTCATCAACATCGGCGGCAACATCATTGCGCTCGGAAAAAAAGGCAATCAGGCATGGAAAGTCGGCATCCAGCACCCGCGTCGCGCCGGCGCGCTGGCGATGCTGGCATTGCATGACGGCGAAGCGATCGGCACCTCAGGCGATTACCAGCGTTTTTTTGAACTCGACGGCAAACGCTATTGCCATTTGATCGACCCGCGTAGCGGCCGACCAGCTGATCAGACACAGGCGGTGACAGTGATCGTGCAGAGCGAACATGCCGGCACCTTGTCTGATGTCGCCAGTAAACCGCTGTTCATTGCCGGGCCTGCCGACTGGCGGCGGCTGGCAGGCAGGATGGGGATCAGCCAAGCCATGCTCATTGCCGCTGATGGCAGCATTGAAACCCTGCCTGGCATGGCGCAGCGGCTGCAGTGGAATACTGATACAAAATGATCGGACTCACCGGAGCGCTGCAGATTGGCTATAGTGGATGCAAATAAGGCGCCGCAGACTGGTCTCGACTGGCCTGGATAATTAATAAATGCTCTGCGCGATCATTACGCGGATTTTTGAAATATCCGGGCTTGAAACCGGACACCACCTGCCCGACCGTGATTGACCAACAGCCAAGGAAAGAGCCATATGTACGCATGGAGAAGCCATTTCGTCGTGCAAGCCGACTATCAGCATTGGGCCAACGAAGTGATGTTCACGGCGCTGGATTATCTCCAGCCCGACGTACTTGGCAGTGATCAGGGGCTGTTCTACAACAGCATCCACCATACCGCCGATCATATTTTGCAAGATAGTCAGTCCTGGCTGGCACGTCTGCAGGGTGAACAGTTATCAGCCAATTTCAAGGTCATCAGCATTCCGGATTGGCGGGAACTGAGGCTTGCCCTGCGGCGTGAGACGCGCAAGCTGCAAACCTGGCTGGAAGCGCAACCACCCGAGTATTTTGATAAGCAGATCACGTTCATCAGCAGTGAAGGCAAATCCCATACGATTTGGGTGCGCGACGCACTGACGCACCTGTTCACCCACTATGTGCATCATCGCGGCCAGATATCCGCCGTCATCACTCGGCTGGGCGCGCCGTGCCCGGAAATGGATTTCCTCTATTACCGGCGCGAGATGGAGCGCCTGCTCAGCGAGTTGAAGCAGTCGTCCGGGGAAGAACCGCCGACGCCTGGACCTGGAGCAGCGGCGTGATCAGATCGTCGAGCCTGCCCGCATGCACCTGACCGGCAATCTTGTGACGCACAATGCCCTCACGATCAACAATGAAAGATAACGGCACACGCGAAACATCGCCGAATGCCATGCGTATTTCCTGCGTTGCCAGGGGCGCCGGGAACGAATAACCCTTGGCGCGCATGAATTCGTCCACTTCCGTTTGGGTTTTATCCAGGCTGTAGGCGACAATCTCGAAACCTTTCGCCTTGTTTTCCTGATAGAACGCTTGCATCGCCGGCATTTCATGGCGGCAATAGGGGCACCAGATGGCCCAGAAATTGACCAACACCACTTT
>CAMDHJ010000050.1 GCA_945897865.1 Tepidiphilus sp. J10 | reverse complement strand
ATCAGTGGGAATATCTTCGTCAATAAAAGCCAATAATTACCATGACGTGCCACCACAAGCGCTTTTGAAAACGTCAGCAGGTACCCGCGTAAACACTGGAGAGTCCGTCAGAAATTCGCGAAAAACCGGGTTTAACTGTCGAACCCCGGCGGTCAAGGCCATCTTGCGTTCCGATGCGCCGGAAGCCGTGGTGGCGTTGCGCGCACCCGACGAGCGGGACTGCGTCGATTACGAATGCGCGCCGACGCCGACACAGGTGCGGTTGGTCCGTGTGGTGACCCCCAACGGTCGTGTGCATGCGGTGATCACGGCGTTGATGGACGCCACGGCCTATCCAGTGGGTAACTTCGCTGCCCTGTACCACAGCCGCTGGCGCATCGAGGAGGCGTTCAAGCGGCTGAAACATCGCATGGCGCTGGAGAATACTTCGGGTTTGTCCTGGCTGGCTGCGCAGCAGGACTTCGGCGCCAAGGTGCTGGCCGACAATCTGAACGCTCTGGCAGTGCTGGAGGCCACGGCTATCGGCAAGATTCCCGACAGCTACAAGCTCAACCGGACCTATGCTTTCGCGCATTTGAAACGCTGCCTGCCTCGCTGGCTCCTCGTCTCGCTGCCATCGTGTAGTTCCGCACTCTACGAGCGGCTTACAAACCGCCGCCGCAGCGCACCTGAAAACACTGTTCATCTTCCAGCCGGAAGGCGGTCAACGCGCCGCCCCACAGGCAGCCGGTATCCAGCGCGATGACGTCTTCCCTGACCAGCAGCCCGAGCGTTGACCAGTGGCCGAACAGGATGCGGACATCCGAGCTCGCCCGGCCAGGAAAATCAAACCATGGCGTCAGGTCGGCGGGGGCTGAGCCAAGTCCCAGTTTGTGCTGGAATTCAAGGCTGCCATCCGGGTGCAAATAGCGTGTCCGGGTCAGGCTGTTGGCGATGAAACGCAGGCGCTCCTGGCCTTGCAGATCGGGCGACCAACTGTGTGGCTCGTTGCCGTACATGTGGGCCAGAAAGGCGCGCCAATCAGGCCCGCGCAATGCCGATTCCAGCTCATGCGCCAGTTGCTCCGCCTGCACTGAAGTCCATGCCGGAGCCAGGCCGGCATGCAACATCATCCATTCAGCCTGGCGGTGCAGCATCGGCCGATGCCGAAGCCAGGTCAGCAAGGCATCACGGTCGGGGGCGGCCAGGATCATCTCCAACGTATCTTTCCGATGTGGCTGCACAAAGCCTTCCGCCACCGCCAACAGATGCAGGTCGTGATTGCCCAGCACGGCGGTGACGCAGTCATCGTGTGCCATGCACCAGCGTAAAACCGCCAGCGAGTCCTCGCCGCGATTGACCAGGTCGCCGGTGATCCAGAGCCGGTCACGGCTGCGATCGAAATCCAGCGCGGCAAGCAGTTTCTCCATTGCCGCATGGCAACCCTGGATGTCACCGACGACATAGGTGCTCATGCGTCCACCTCGGCACTGTCTGCTTCCGGACCTTGCAAGGCCATCAACGGCCGCATTGTGGTGAGCAGGTTGGCGAACAATTGCGGATGCAGCTTTTCCTGGTCAGCCAGCAATTGCTTCATGTGCATGCGTTGCATCGGCATCGAGAAGCAGGCGGGGCAGTTTTCGAAGATCACCGGCAGGCCGGAATTTTTAGCGAAATCGCGGGTTTGCCGTTCGCGCGCGTAGATCAGCGGCCGGATCACCCGGATGTCGCCGGCGTCGTTCAGGTAATGCGCCTGCATGGTGCGCAGCTTGCCGCCGAAGAAGGCGCTCATCAGAAAACTCTCCGCCAGATCGTCCAGATGTTGCGCCAGCGCCAGCACGTTATAGCCATGCTGGCGGGCTTGGCCGTACAGAATGCCGCGTCGCATGCGTGAGCAGTAGGCGCAGAACGAAGTGCCCTTCATGTGTGTTTCGGCCTGTTCCAGAATCGGTTGCGATTCGTAGAAATAGGGCACGTTCAAGGCGGCCAGATAGGCTTTCAACGGTGAGGGATCAAACTCGGGCGATTGCGGATCGACGGTGCAGCAGGCGAGTTCGAACTTGATAGGCGCCTTCTTCTGCAGATGCAGCAGGATATGCAACAGCGTCAGGCTGTCTTTGCCGCCGGAAAGGCCGAGCAGGATGCGGTCGCCGTCATGGATCATCGTGTAATCGCCGATCGCGCGGCCGGCGGCGGCGAGTAGCGGGCGCGACGGTTTGACCGGCTGGATGGCCGCGTTCAAGGCGTCAACCTGGGCGGCGCGGTTCAGGGCAGTGCCTTGTTCAGGCTGGCGAGAAACTTCTCCGCCGGTTCATAGCCGACGACGCGGTAGGCGATCTCATTGCCGCTCTTGTCGAAGAACACAATGCCGGGTGGGCCGAACAGTTTGAAGCGGGCCAGCAGCGCCTTGTCGTCGGTGTTGTTGGCGGTGACGTCGGCCTGCAGCAACAGCACGTCTTTCAGCTTGGCTTGAACGTTGGCGTCGGTGAAGGTGAAGTTCTCCATTTCCTTGCACGACACGCACCAGTCGGCATAGAAGTCGAGCATCACGGCACGGCCTCCGGAACCCGCGATGGCGGCATCGAGTTCGGCAATGCTCTTGACCCGCTGAAAGGCCAGGTGTGCTTTCTCCTGGGCAGTTCCGGTGCCGCCGCCCTGATACACCGACAACGGTTGCAGCAGATCGCGGCTGCCGCCCATCGCACCAAGCAGCAGCGCGATGCCGGCGACCAGTGACATCATGCCGACACCTTTCCAGAAGCGGGCCATGCCCTTGGCATTCACCGCCACGGGTTCCAGCGCATTCAGGAACATCGCGGATATGATCAGCAAGGCCGCCCAGAGCAGCATCTGCGTAATTTCGGAAATCACCGGTGAGATCAACCAGATCGCCACCGCCAGCAAGGCGACGCCGAAGAAGCGCTTGACCGCGTCCATCCAGCCGCCGGCACGCGGTAGCAGGGCGCCGGCCGAGAGGCCGCTCAGCAACAGCGGCATGCCCATGCCAAGAGCTAGCGAGAACAGCGACACACCGCCAAGCACGACATCGCTGGTCTGGCTGATATAGAGCAGCGCGCCGGCCAGTGGCGCGGCAACGCAGGGGCCGACGATCAGCGCCGAGATGGCGCCCATCACGAACACGCTGCTAAAGCGGCCGCCCTGGATGCGGTTGCTGGCTTCGGTGAAGCGGCTTTGTAAAAAGCTGGGCATCTGCAATTCATAGAAACCGAACATCGACATCGCCAGCGCGACGAAGATCGCGGCCCCGGTGCCAAGCGCCCACGGGTTTTGCAGTGCGTTGGAAATCAGCGTGCCGGAAAGTCCGGCGGCAACGCCTGCCATCGCGTAAGTCACCGCCATGCCGAGCACATAGGCCAGCGAAAGCATGAAGCCCTTGCGTTTGGTGATCTGCTGGCCCTGGCCGACGATGATGCCGGACAGGATCGGGATCATCGGGAACACGCAGGGCGTCAGTGACAGCAGCAGGCCGAAACCGAAGAAGCTGATGATCACCAGCCAGTAATTGCCGCCTGCCAGGATGGCGGTGACGCGGCCGGTATCGGAGGTGTCTTCGCTGGCCGCTGCGGCAGGTTCGCTGCTGACTGCAACCGGCGTTGCACTGAGATCGACGACAAGCGTTTGGTCCAGCGGCGGATAACAGATGCCGTTGGTGCTGCAACCCTGGTGCGAAGCTTCCACCTGCAAGGTCTTGCTGCCGGCCGGAACGCCGCTCAATCGCACGACGCCGTTGAAGGAATCGTAATAGACGAACATCTTGCCGAAATTGGGATCGTCCTTTTCCTTGGCGGTCGGCAGATCGATGCCGACGACTTGAACGCCGGCGGGATCGGTCACCTTGAAGGTGATCTTGTCGCGATACAGGTAATAGTCCTTGGCGATGCTGAAGCGGGCTTCGAGATTGCCATCGGTGCGCGGGACCACGCTCAGTTTGAAGGCTTCTTCAGGTGGCAGGAATTCGGGTTCCTCGTTGCCACCCATGAAGGCACTGCTGAGTGATTGCAGCCTGGCCAGAACCTCCGGGCTTTGTTGTTGCAGTGCGGCGGGGGCTGCTGGAGCTGGCGCGGTTGCTGCGGCTGGGGCGCTGGCGGGGGCTATGGTGGCAACACTGTCCTGCGGCGGGTAGCAGACTCCGACGTCGGCGCAGCCTTGAAATTCTGCTTTCAGCTTGAATGTCTTGGGAATGCCATCGGCATATTCGAACGGCAGGCTGACTTTGATGTCGCCCCGATACGTTTCCACCCGGCCAAAGTATTCGTCCTGCTTGACCTTGCCTGCAGGCAGTTTGGCCTCGCCCAGTTTGACGCCGTTGTCAGCGGAAAAGCGGATCTTGTCGCGATACAGGTAGTAGTCGGGTGCAATCTGGAAGCGCGCCTCGGCTTTTCCCGGTTCGACCAGTCTGGCCGAATAGAGAAAGGCCTTTTCCGGTTCCAGCAAATCTTCCTCCGCGTAAGCGTAGCTGGACAGCAAAAGCACGAGTGCAAGCAGAAAGCGCATGGCAAGAAACTCCGATCAGGGCTGGGGTATGGACTGCTCGCAAGTGGCGGCAACCCAGGTCAAATAGTCAGGCAGGCCCTGGACGACTTCCAGGGCGACAATTTCCGGCAAGGCATACGGATGCTGCTGCCGGATGTAGGTTTCCAGGGCGGGATAAAGTTCCGCCGTGGTCTTGATGATCAGCGGAACTTCCCCATCTACCAGCACCTCATCCTGCCAGCGATACACCGATTGGCAGGCCGCAAGAATATTGACACACGCCGCCAAGCGCATTTCCACGAGGTTCCTCGCCAGTTTGCCAGCGGTCTCGGCATCAGGCAGAGTGGTCATAACGAGACGGATGGCAGTCACAGGCAGAAGGCACGGAGAAGCGCATGAGATTTGGGTTCGCGGGCATTATAGCCGTCGCTATTCCAGCCCTGGAAATAGTGGGAATCTACCTGGTCGGTAGTCGTATCGGTCTCGGCTGGACATTGATCTGGCTGGTGGCCGCAGTGATCGGCGGCGGTATGGTGATCAATCAGGAGCGGGCCAGTTTCATGCCGCGTTTGCAGCAGGCAATGGCACAAGGCCATCCGCCCTTTGGCCTGCTCTGGGCCAGTGGCCGGCGTTTCCTGGCCGGGGTTCTGCTGATTGTTCCCGGTCCATTCAGTGATTCCATCGCGTTGATTTTGCTGCTTTGGCCGCGACCCAAACTGGCGCCGTTGGGCGCATCGGCGCCGGATCAGACCGAGTCGGGGCGGCCGCAAGGACCGTCGCGAGCGAAGTCCGGAGAGGCGGGCGGCGAAGTGATCGAAGGCGAGTACCGGCGTGAGGATTAGTCGGTGTTGAGTTGACGTTGGGCTGACGTTGGGCTGATCAATCCAACTGCGTCTTCAAATACCGCAGCGCGACCAGCGAGGCGGCGGCGGCCGGGATGGCGACCAGGATGCCGACGAAACCGAACAGCTGTCCAAATGCCATCAACGCGAAGATCACCGCCACTGGGTGCAGGCCGACGCGTTCACCGACCAGCCAGGGCGTGACCGCCATGCCTTCAAGCAACTGCCCAATCAGAAATACGCCCCAGATCGGCAGCAGACTGGCCAGACTGCCAAACTGGGCCAGCCCCGCCAGACTGCCCAGCAGGACACCGACCACGACACCAAGATAAGGCACGAAAACCAGTATTCCGCTGATCAGGCCAACCGCCAGCGCGTAATCCAGTCCGGCCAGCCAGAGCGCGCCACTGTAGAAGACGCACATCACCAGGATCACCATCACCTGGCCGCGCGCGAATTCGGACAGCACTACGTCGATTTCCCGCGCGATGGCGAGCGTTTTCGGCTTCAGACGATCAGGTATCCAGTCCGCCAGATGCGCCATGATGTGGTCCCAGTCACGCAGCATGTAAAACAGTACCACCGGCACCAGCAGCAGATTGGCGAGAAAGCCGAGGACGGCAAGGCCACCATCGGTCAGTTTGGGCAGGTAGCGGGTCAGTTGCGACAATTCGGCGACATGTTGTTTCAGCCAGGCCAGCACCTGATCCTTGTCCTGCATCAGGTCGATGCCGAAGGTGCTGGTCAGCCAGGGCAGCAGGGTCTGGCTGCCCCATTCGACCACTTTCGGAATTTGTTGCATCAACAATCGCGTTTCGGCCTGCACCAGTGGCGCCAGAATCAGCGCCAGCAGCACGAAGATCAGCACCAGTCCAAACAGCACGATGAGCGTGCCGACGGTGCGGTTGCAGTAACGCTTGCCGATTTTGCGTTTTTCCAGGCGATCGACCAGCGGGTCGAACAGGTAGGCGATGGCGGCAGCGAGCAGGAACGGTGCCAGTATCGGCGCCAGCAGGTAGATCAGGTACGCACCTGCGGCAGCGACGGCAAGATAGGGAAACCAGCGGGTGGCGGCGGCGGAGGTCGGAGGTTCATTCAGCATGTGGGCTAGAATAGCACCGTTTTTTTCCTGCTCAGATGGCGTTCCCGTGACCTCCAAAACCTCTTTGTCATACCGCGATGCCGGCGTCGATATCGATGCCGGCGATTCTTTGGTGGAGCGCATCAAGCCCCACGCCAAACGCACGCTGCGCCCGGAAGTGTTGGGCGGCATCGGCGGCTTTGGCGCACTGATGGAATTGCCGAAAAACTATCGCGAACCCGTGCTGATTTCCGGCACCGATGGCGTCGGCACCAAGCTGAAACTGGCGTTCCAGATGAACAAGCACGACACCATCGGCCAGGATCTGGTCGCGATGAGCGTGAATGACATTCTGGTGCAGGGCGCCGAGCCGCTGTTCTTTCTCGATTATTTTGCCTGCGGCCACCTCGATGTCGATGTCGCTGAACAGGTGGTCGCCGGCATCGCCACCGGTTGCTCGCTGTCCGGTTGCGCGCTGATCGGTGGCGAGACGGCTGAAATGCCCGGCATGTATCCGGCCGGCGAATACGATCTGGCCGGTTTTGCGGTCGGCGTGGCGGAAAAGTCTCGCCTGATCAGCGGCCGTGACATTGTGCCCGGCGATGTCGTTCTCGGGCTCGCTTCCAGTGGTCCGCATTCGAATGGGTATTCGCTGGTGCGCAAGATCGTCGAGGTCAGCGGTGCTGATCTGGCATCGGATTTCAACGGCCGCACGCTGGGTGAAACCCTGCTTGAACCGACCCGCATCTACGTCAAGCCGCTGCTCGCGTTGATGCAGGAAATGACCGTCAAAGGCATGGCGCACATCACCGGGGGCGGTATCACCGGTAACGTGCCACGCGTGTTGCCGGACAACGTGACGGCCGTCATCAACGCAAACTCGTGGACCTGGCCGGCGGTTTTCCAATGGTTGCAGGCGCAAGGCAACGTTGAGTTGGCCGAGATGCATCGCACCTTCAACTGCGGTATCGGCATGGTCGTCGTGGTTGCCGCTGACGATGCCGATGCCGCGCTACGTTTCCTCGGCGAACAGGGCGAAACCGTGTATCGACTGGGCGAAGTACGCGCCCGCGAGGTGGGGCAGGAACAGACGATCATTGTTTGATCGGTCGCGTCCGATGCGCATCGTCATCCTGATTTCCGGTCGTGGCAGCAATATGCAGGCGCTGTTGGAGGCCGAGTATGCCAGTGCTGCGCCGGTGCAATTCGTCTGCGTGATCAGCAACAAAGCGGCTGCGCCCGGCTTGCAAACCGCCGCTGCGCATGGCGTGCCGACCGAAGTGCTGGAACATCGACAGTTCCCGGATCGGGCCAGTTTCGATGCCGCGCTGGCTGCGCGTATCGACGCATATCAACCAGATATCGTCGTCCTGGCTGGATTCATGCGCGTGCTGACCGAAGACTTCGTGCGGCATTACGCCAACCGCCTGATCAATGTGCATCCCGCGCTGTTGCCGGCCTTTCCCGGCCTCGATACGCATGCGCGGGCGATTGCCGCCGGCGTCAAGCTGCACGGTTGCACGGTGCATTTCGTAACGCCGGAAGTCGATGCCGGACCGATCATCGCCCAGGCAGCGGTGCCGGTATTGGCCGATGACACGCCGCAGACACTGGCGGCGCGCGTGCTGCGCCAGGAACATCGCTTGTTTCCTCAGGTGATCAGCTGGTTGGCGCAAGGGCGCATATTGATGCGGGAGAACGGGACGGTGGAGGTGCGTCCTGGGGACCGTGATGTAGCTGCGGATGCTGACGTGGCACTGGTTTTTCCGGCGCGTTGATTCCCGTCATGACGGCTGGGGTGCGTTATTTACTTGCCGCGCTGCTTGTTGTCTTGCTGGCCTATTTCATAGGGATCGGGCTGTTCGGCTCTAAAGACGATTCGCCGAGAGTCCCTTCGCCTGGGAGCCAGATGCCCACGATTCAGCTTGAACCGTCTGCTGGTATACCGGCAAAGCAGGTGGCTTCAAAGCCTTTAGCTTCAAAGCCTGTAGCTTCAAAGCCGGTCCCGGCACCGTTGCGTCCCGATCAAGGGGTGATTCCTCCCGTACGGGGGTCTACAACGTCAGTCTTGGCGCCTGCGTTGGCGGAGCCCGTGCGTCAGCTGGAAGCGGAAACCGAGGTGGTGATGGAGGAGGCAACAGCGGCGGAAACCCCAGCAGCAACTTCTGAGGCAACCCCGCGCGCAACCCAGGTGGCGGACACCAAAGCAGCCGCCGATCAGGAAGCCAGGAAATCACCTTCACCACCGCCACCCACCGCCGCCATCGCGGCCAAACCAGAACCGCAAGCATCGCAGCGTGTGCGCAAGTTGCCGGAACAGATCGCGTTGCGTTACAGCGTACAGTCAGGCGAAGACGGCATTACCGTCGGGGAGACCCGCTATAACGGCCAGATACGCAATGGCCGTTATGAATTGGTCAGCGTGACCGGGGCAACCGGGATTACCGCTTTGTTCCTCAAAGGCAGCATTGTTCAACGCAGCGAGGGCAGGGTTATGCCGGATGGTTTGCGGCCCGAGGTGTTCACCAGTGTGAAAGGTGAAAAGAAGGTCAAGACGGTGCGTTTCGATTGGTCCCGGGGACAGTTGCTGTTGCCCGACGGTGTTACACATTTGCCATCCGATGCACAGGATTTGACCAGCTTCCCGTTTCATCTGGCGATGCGGGTGGCGGCGGATGATCCAGGCTGGACCTTATCGGTAACGAATGGCAAGAATCTGCGCGAATACCGCTTTCAGGTGATCGGGCGAGAAACCCTGACACTTGCCAACCAACGCGTCGAAGCCTTGCATCTGCAGGGCAATCGTAGCGGGGATGCCCGTTTCGACCTCTGGCTTGCACCGGCGCGCGATTGGTTGCCGGTGCGCATCCGCACGCAGGATGAAAACGGCAAGCTGATTACGATGACCTTGCTCTAATCGGCACCAATGCCCAACTCGGCGCGCGTGGCGAGCGCCAGTTCCAACGCCGCCTCCAGCGTTGTCGCCAGGCAGTTGTAATGACCCATTTTTCGGCCGGGGCGGGCTTCTGACTTGCCGTAGAGATGCAGTTGTACGCCGGGATGCCGCAGCAGTTTTTTCCAGTCGGGTTGCGGCGACCAGACATCGCCAAGCAGATTCACCATGACCACTGGCGACAGCAGGCGCGGGTCACCCAGCGGTAGGCCGCACAGGGCGCGCACCTGTTGCTGGAACTGGTCGGTTGCGCAGGCGTCCAGTGTGTAATGGCCGCTGTTGTGCGGCCGTGGCGCCATTTCATTGAATACGATGCGGCCTGGCGTGTTTTCGTTACTGGCATTAGCTTCATTGCGCAGAATGAAAAACTCCACTGCCATCACGCCGACGTAATCGAGTCCGTGCGCAAGCCCCGCCGCCATGCGGCGCGCGTCATCAGCCAGCGTTTCAGGAACCCGCGTCGGCACGATGCTGATATCCAGAATACCGTCGCGATGCTGGTTTTCCGCCAGCGGAAAGAAGGCGATTTCATCATCCTGATTGCGCGCCAGCACGACGGAGACTTCCCGCTCCAATGGCAGGAAGCCTTCCAGCAAGCAGGGCACGCTACCGAGTTCGGCAAAGGCGGCGACCAACTCTTGCATGCTGTTGACGCGGGCTTGTCCTTTGCCGTCGTAGCCCAGACTGCGGGTTTTCAGCAATGCCGGGGCGCCGATCGCGTGCCAGGCTGGCGCCAGATCGGCTTCACTTTCGATATTCGCAAACGGCGCTGTATCGCAGCCGAATTCGCGCGCGCGTGTTTTTTCCGCCAAGCGATCCTGCGCCACCGCGAGCGCTTGCGGCGAGGGCGCGACCAGACAATGTTTGGCCAGCATTTCCAGGCTGGCCGCCGGCACATTCTCGAATTCGGTGGTCACTGCATCGCACAGGCTGCCCATGCGCAGCAATGCGACGGCATCGCGGTAATCCGCCTTCAGATGCACATCGGCGACTTGCCCGGCCGGACTGCTTGGGTCCGGGTCGAGAACGACGACCTGATAGCCCATGACTTTCGCGGCCAACGTAAACATACGGCCGAGCTGGCCGCCGCCGAGAACTCCGAGGGTTGCGCCGGGCAGGATCATGACGCCCCGCCTGGTGGTGTGTGAGTTTGTGTGTGAGTTTGTGTGTGAGTTTGTGTGATATCCGGCAGCTTAGCGGCGAGAACGGTCTCGGTTTGGGCGCGGCGAAAATCGAGCAGGCGCGTCCGAATCTCGGGAAATTCGCTGGCCAGCATCGCGGCGGCAAACAGCGCCGCATTGGCAGCGCCGGCTGGGCCGACGGCAAAGGTGGCGACTGGGATCCCTTTCGGCATTTGCGCAATCGAGAGCAGGGAATCGAGTCCGGTCATGAATTTCGACATCACCGGCACACCGAGTACCGGCAGATGCGTTTTGGCGGCAACCATGCCCGGCAGATGGGCGGCTCCGCCGGCGCCGGCGATGATGCAGCGCAAGCCGCGCGATTCGGCGCTTGCGGCATAGTCAAACAGCAGATCGGGCGTGCGGTGGGCGGAAACCACGCGTTGTTCGAACGGAACGGCAAGTTGGCTGAGCAGCGCGGCAGCTTGGCTCAACGTGTCCCAATCACTGGTGCTGCCCATGATGAGACCGACAAGAGGTGAAGACATGATGGATTCAGGGGCAAAAATAGCAGGCCGCATGATAGCGGCTCAGGCGGGGTGAAGGACACGCTGTCTTCAAACAAGACCGCGTTCAGAATGCGGTATGGATCGTCTCCGCGTATGCCGGGGCTGCCGCGAGCAGGATTTTCTTGAAATCTGCCTGCAAGGAAAGCAGCGCTTCCCGTTCCTCCGCCTCGAAGCGCAGCACCAGGCCAGGCGTGGTGTTGGAGGCGCGGATCAAACCGAAGCCGTGCGGGTATTCGACGCGCAGCCCGTCGATCCGGATGACTTCACTGGCGCCCTCGAAGCGGGCGGATTGATCCAGCTTTTCGAGCAATCGATGTGCCTCGCCCTCAGGCAGCGGAATGTGTATCTCCGGCGTGCAGATCGAGTTCGGCAAATCGCGCAAGGTGCGGTTGAGGTCAGCCTGGCGGGAAAGAATTTCGAGTAGCCTGGCTCCGGCATATAAGCCGTCGTCAAAGCCGTACCAGCGTTCCTTGAAAAACACATGGCCGCTCATCTCGCCGGCCAGCAAAGCGCCGGTGGCCTGCATTTTGGCCTTGATCAGCGAGTGCCCGCTTTTCCACATCAGCGGCTTGCCGCCGTGTTCTCGAATCCAGCTGAACAGATTGCGGCTCGACTTGATGTCGAAAATGATGGTTGCATCCGGATTTCGCGCCAGCACATCGGCCGCGAACAACATCAACTGGCGATCCGGAAAGATGATTTCGCCCGCTTTGGTGACGACGCCAAGGCGATCGCCGTCGCCATCGAACGCGAGCCCGATTTCGGCGTCACTGGTTTGCAGGTGGGCAATCAAATCGGCCAGATTGGCGGGTACCGATGGGTCAGGGTGGTGATGCGGGAAAGCGCCATCGACATCGCAATACAGTTCATCCACCGTACAACCCAGGGCACGAAACAGCGCTGGCGCGAATGCGCCGGCAACACCGTTGCCGGCATCAATGGCGATATGCATCGGCCGCGCCAGTTTGATCTGGCTGGCGATGCGCTGCAGATAGGCCTCGGTAATGTCATATTGGCGATAGTCGCCGCTGCCGTGGCTGAAGTCGTGTTCCTCAATGCGCCTGCGCAGGCGTTGAATGCTGTCGCCAAACAAGGTTTCACCGGCCAATACCATCTTTATGCCGTTGTAATCGGGCGGGTTGTGCGAGCCGGTCACCATTGCGGCAGACTGGCAACCCAGGTGATGCGCCGCGAAGTACGTCATGGGGGTTGCTACCTGACCGAGATCGATCACATTGATGCCGCTGCGCTGGATGCCGCGCGCGAGGGCGGCGGCAAGCTCCGGTCCGGAATGGCGGCCATCGCGGCCAATCACGATGTCGCTTTGCCGGCGCGCGAGCGCTTCCGAGCCTAGCGCATGACCAATCTGTTCAACGACTTCCGGTGTGAGTGTTTTGCCGACAATGCCGCGTATGTCGTAAGCCTTGAATAGTTGGGCGGGTAGGGCGTGCACGTGGCTTCTCCATGTAGTGAAGAAATTATCTTCTGAAGTGGGTTGAAGGCGCACCCTGGAAAAATCAAAGACAAACCGATGACGAACCGTACCCACAAAAAAAGAGCGGCATCGGAGAACCGATGCCGCTTAAAAACCGCCATTGCGGCGGTCAGGGAGGTTAGTTGGTAGGCCCTGCCTCGATGTCTTGATACATGCAATTGATGTGCCAAGAACCGAGAATCCTTGCCGAGTTAGTGTTAACGCGGCAGGGAGCAAAATCTATATATCGAAAGATATACTAAGTCCGTCAAAATTTCATCATTTATGTTGAAAATTTAAGGGGTTGAATTGTACTGGTCGAGAAAAAAATCTGAAGACGTCATGGGTATTGCTTGATCCAGGTCAGGTTGCTTTATTGCCCACTTTTTCTCGGCCCGCCTACAATCGGGTAACACTTGAACGAGTACACCATGTCCCAATTCACCGCACTTCTCGAGAAATATAGCAAGCCGGGGCCGCGCTATACCTCTTATCCAACCGCGCCATACTTCCATACGGATTTCAGCGAAGCCGATTGGGTCAATGAACTCCAGACTTCGCAGGATCCGGCGCGCGGTATTTCCCTGTATGCCCATATTCCGTTCTGTGACACGCTTTGTTACTACTGCGGTTGCAACATGGTGGCGACCAACGAATACAGCAAGGCCGAAATCTATTTGCAGTTTCTTGAGATGGAAATGGATCGGGTCGCAAAAATGACCGATCCGACTCGCCTGGTGCGCCAGTTGCACCTGGGCGGCGGCACACCGACTTATCTCAAGCCGGACGACATTCGCCGCCTGGTGACGATGTTGCGTTCCCGTTTCACGTTGGCGCCGGATATTGAAATGGGCTGTGAAGCTGATCCGCGTGAACTCACCCGCGAGCATCTGGCTGCGCTGCGCGAGTCGGGCTTCAATCGTTTGTCGCTCGGCGTGCAGGATCTGAACGACCAGGTGCAGAAAGCGGTGAATCGCGTGCAACCTGAAGCGATGATCGAACAGGTCTATCGCTGGGCGCGCGAACTCGGCTTTGCAAGCATCAATATGGATCTGATCGTCGGCCTGCCGCATCAGAACACCACCAGCTTCGCGCACACGCTGGATCGCGTGCTGGAATGGGCACCGGACCGATTCGCGATTTTTGCCTATGCGCATGTGCCCTGGATGAAGAAACATCAGAAGCTGATCAACGAACCCGATCTACCCAGTTTTGCCGAACGGCTCAACTTGCAGCAATTGATCCACGATCGCCTCGGCGCCGCCGGTTATCAGAACGTCGGCATGGACCATTACGCCAAGCCGGATGATGAGATGGTGAAAGCGCAGCAGAACAAGACCTTGTGGCGCAATTTCCAGGGCTATACCACGCACAAGAATTGCGACATCTATGCTTTTGGTGTGTCGAGCATCAGCCAGACGCGCGATGTCTATATGCAGAACGACAAGAATCTGAAGTCATATCAGGAACGCGTCGCGGCCGGCCATCTGCCGGTGGAACGCGGCTTGCGCCTGACGCATGAAGATCAGCTGCGACGCGAATTGATCACCCGCATCATGTGCGACATGGAAATCGATACCCAGGCGTTTGGCGTCGAGTGGGGAGTCGATTTCGAGCAGAAATTCGCCGATGGTCTGGCCGAACTGCCCGAGCTGGAAGCTGACGGACTGGTTCGCCTGGAACCCGGCAGAATAGTCGTGACGCAACTTGGCAGTCTGTTTCTGCGCAATATCGCGATGGGCTTCGATGCTTATCTGAAAGAAGCGGCACAAGATCAGCAGCCGCGTTATTCACGCACGGCTTGAACGGGACAAGTGCCCCAGTAAAAACGCCGGCTGAGCGATGCTCAGCCGGCGTTTTTACTGGGGCGCCCTGGCGAGCGGGTTGAAAGTGGTTTATTCCAGAATCGACTTGTACAGCGCGTCTTCTTCCGCGCCCACTTCGGCCATTGCCTTGGCCAATTCGCCAGGCAGCGTCTTGGCCAGGTTGGTCAGATTCATCCGCGTGACATACAGCTTGCCGTCCTTGCCATCGAACACGGTGGCGCGGCAGGGGAGCGGCGGGGCTTTGCCGCCAGCGGCCTTTGCGACTTTCTCATTGGCACCGGCAGGACAGAGTTCGATCACCTTCATGCGTTTTGCATCTTTGGCGCCGGCTTCGCGCATCCTGGCTTGCATGTCATGTATCGCGCCGACTTTCCAGCCGCGCTTTTCGGCGCTGCGCTTGATCGTACTGATGGTTTCTTCAAAACCGAGTTTGCTTTGACGTAGATCGAACATTACAGACATGACTTGCGCCTGCTTGAGCATGGCTTGTTGCATCTGCTCCGGGGTGGGCTGCGGCTGCCCTTGGGCCAGAACCGATGCGCTGAATGCGGACACAATGAGAAGAAGGGCAGCTTTCAACGGAGTGCTCCTGGTGAAGGATTAGTGGTGATGACCAGACTGACCAGTCCAGCCGCGTAATTTATAGAGCGTGCCGCAGTAGGGGCACAGCGCTTCGCCCTTTTCTTCTATTGGCAGAAAAACGCGCGGATGGCCGCTCCACATACTGTCCGCCGGTAGTGGGCAGTGCAATGGCAGATCGGTTTGGGTGACTTCGACGACGCGCTGAGTGTGGGTGGTTTCGGCAGTCATGCTGGGTTCCTCAGACGTGGGCCAGCCAGTTGGCGTGGGCTTCGGATTTGCCTTGCACACAATCGAAATACAGCGCCTGTAATTGGGTCGTGATCGGTCCGCGGTCACCATTGCCGATGGCGCGGTTGTCGAGTTCGCGGATCGGCGTCACTTCTGCCGCAGTGCCGGTGAAGAAGGCTTCATCGGCACAATAGACTTCATCGCGGGTGATGCGTTTCTCGATCACCGGAATGCCGAGCTCACCAGCAAGCTGGACGATGGTGTCACGCGTGATGCCTTCCAGCGCTGAGGTCAAGTCGGGCGTGTAGAGCTTGCCGTTACGCACGATGAATACGTTTTCACCCGAGCCTTCGGCCACAAAGCCATCGACATCGAGCAGCAACGCTTCTTGGTAGCCATCCATTTCGGCTTCGCGATGCGCCATGATCGAGTTCATGTAATTGCCGTTGGCCTTGGCCTTGCACATCGTGATGTTGACGTGATGCCGGCTGAACGACGAAGTCTTGACGCGAATGCCATGTTCCAGCGCTTCCTTGCCCAGATAGGCCCCCCACGGCCAGGCGGCGACGATGACATGCACCGACAGCGTCTTGGCGGAAATGCCCATCGCTTCGGCGCCGTAGAACGCCATCGGCCGCAGATAACCGGACTTCAGGTTGTTGTCGCGCACCACGGCTTTCTGCGCTTCGTTCAGCGTGTCCTTGTCATACGGCATCTTCATGCCGAGGATATGGGCGGAACGGAACAGGCGGTCGGTATGATCTTGCAGACGGAATATCGACGGGCCGGCGGCGGTTTCGTAGGCGCGCACCCCTTCAAAGACGCCCATGCCGTAATGCAGGGTATGGGTCAGGACATGGGTGGTGGCTTCGCGCCAGGGCACCATTTTGCCGTCGTACCAGATAACACCGTCGCGGTCGGCCATGGACATGTTGAAAACTCCGGAAAGCGCTGAAAAAGGGCGCTCATTTTAGCGCAGCGTCCTGATTCCCGGTGAGCCGACAATGCATTGATGAAGCGTGAAAACGAGCTTGTGGAAATATCGCGATCAAGCGCTTTGAACAACAAGCCGCGACTGGGAAATGAAGGCATGCCGATGCATGGCCGATGTTATCCATGCTGGTGCTTCTATTTCGCTCATCGTGTGCCAGACCATAGAATTGCAGCTAATCAGATCAAAGGAAGCGTCATGAAACTGCGAGCCCTTACTTTCGTTTTTGCGTTGTACAGCGCGCAGTCGCTGGCATCCGGCCCCGTATTTCCGCCAACCTTGCCGAACTTGCCGAACTTGCCTTACCTGCCGACGCAGTTGATTCCCGACCCCTTGCAGGCCGTGCAGATGGCGCTGCGTTATTACCAGATGGCGGCAAATGCAGGAGATGCGTCTGCGCAGACCAAAATGGGGTGGCTGTTCGAACAAGGTTTCGGTGTCGGCAAGGACATTGGCGAAGCGGTCAAATGGTATGAACGCGCCGCCAAGCAGAACGAGCCGACCGGTCTCTACAATCTTGGCCTGCTTTTGCTCAAAGGCCAGGGTATTGCGCCCGATGCCGAGCGTGCCGCCACGCTGATGACCGGTGCGGCAGAGCTCAATCTGGCGGCGGCACAATCGCAGCTGGCACTGATGCATGAAAAGGGAATCGGTGTGCCGGTCAGTCTGGAACTGGCGGCGTTCTGGACGCAGCGGGCGGCTGAACTCGGTGATGTGGCGGCGCAGAACAACATGGGCATCAAATTCGCTTATGGTCAGGGTGTGAAAACCGATTATGCCGAGGCCGTGAAGTGGTTCACGCAAGCCGCCGAAGCTGGCAATGCCGAAGCGCAAGGCAATCTGGGATTGATCTACAAGGATGGGCTGGGCGACGTGCCACAGAATTTTTTGAGCGCAGCCAACTGGCTGGCACTGGCCGGCAGTCAAGGCCATGTTGCTTCACAGAAACGCTTGGCCTCAATGTTCGAACAAGGCCAGGGCGTGCCGAAGAGCATGATAGAAGCCGGACGCTGGTATCAGATGGCCGCCGAAGCCGGTGATACCGCAGCCGCTTCGCATCTCGGCCGGCTACATGAAACCGGCGCCTTGGGTGCCCCGAATCAGGCCGCAGCATTGGTCTGGTACCAACGTGCCGCCGCCGCTAACGACGCCAATGCGAAACTCAGGCTTGAACAGATACGCGAGAAACTGACGGGACAGAAGCATTAGCCGGCTGTTGCGCGGGCTTACGCAACTTGTTTCAGCGATTGGTTTCAAGCGGGATGCATGTTGAACCTCCCGCGAGGATAATTGCCTGAGCTCAAGGAGAACTTGGGTTGCAGGTCAATTTCTTGAGGTCGCTCATCATGTGTCTCGCCATCCCCGCCCGTGTCGCCGAACTGCTGGAAAACGATACCGCCATCGTTGATCTCGGCGGCGTGCGCAAGGACGTATCGCTCGCGCTGGTTGAAGACGTCGCCGTGGGCGATTACGTCATCGTCCATGTCGGCTACGCGTTGACCCGGCTTGATCCGGAAGAAGCCGAGAATACGCTGGCGTTGATGGCGGAGGCTGGGCTGATGAACGCGGCCGAAAGCGTCATGTGAAATTCACGCAGTACTTTCTTGCCATGCGACAACGTTCGGACCGGATTGGCATCGAACTGGAATGGATACGACGCGTGATCGAGCAACCGCTGCGGCAAGAGATTCAGAATGACGGCCGGATTCGGCGCTGGGGTCGTGTGGCGGAAGCAGAAGATCGAGTGCTTCGAATTGTTCTATTGGCAGACGGCGAAACGGTACACAACGCCTTTATTGACCGGAGATTCAAACCATGAAGATCAAGTATTTCCAGGATACGGACACGCTCTACATCGAGTTTCGCAGCGCTCCGGTCAACGAAACCCAGGATCTGGACGAAAACACACTCCTCGACCTGGATGCGGAAGGCAACATCTGCTCGATCACGGTAGAACACGCCAAGGACCGGGCGGACATTCCCAATTTCACCTTTGAGCAGATCGCTGCATGAAATACGTCGACGAATTCCGCGACGGCGAAGTCGCCAAAGGCCTGGCGAACGCCATCGCGGCCGAAGTGCGGCCCGACCGGCGCTACAACTTCATGGAATTCTGCGGCGGTCATACGCATGCGATTTCGCGTTACGGCGTGCCCGATCTGCTGCCTGAAAGCGTGCGCATGATCCACGGCCCAGGCTGTCCGGTGTGCGTGTTGCCGATCGGCCGCATCGACCTGGCGATCAAGCTGGCGCTGGAAAACGGCGTGATTCTCTGCACCTATGCCGACACCGTCCGTGTGCCGGCCTCCGATGGCCTATCGTTGATGCGCGCCAAAGCGCGCGGTGGCGACATCCGCATGGTCTACGCGGTGACCGACGCGCTGAAGATCGCGCGCGACAACCCGGACAAAGAGGTGGTGTTCTTCGCCATCGGCTTCGAGACCACGACGCCGCCGACCGCCGTGGCGATCAAGCAGGCCGACGCCGAAGGCATGCAGAATTTCAGCGTGCTGTGCTGCCATGTGCTGACCCCATCTGCGATCACCAACATCCTCGAATCGCCGGAAGTGCGCGAACTCGGCACCGTGCCGCTCGACGGCTTCATCGGCCCGGCGCACGTTTCCACCATCATCGGCAGCCGGCCCTATGAATTCTTCGCCGAGGAATACCGCAAGCCGGTGGTGATTGCCGGCTTCGAACCGCTCGACGTGATGCAGGCGATTTTGATGCTGGTGCGTCAGGTCAACGAAGGCCGTGCCGAAGTGGAAAACGAATTCACCCGCGCGGTAACGCCGGACGGCAATCTGAAAGCGCAGAACCTGGTCTCGGACGTGTTCGAACTGCGGCGCAGCTTCGAATGGCGCGGCCTGGGCGAGGTGCCCTACTCCGCACTGAAAATCCGTGAACGCTATGCGCAGTTCGACGCCGAAGCGCGTTACCAGCTGGAATACCGGCCGGTGGCCGACAACAAGGCGTGCGAATGCGGCGCGATTCTGCGCGGCGTGAAAAAACCCACCGACTGCAAGATTTTCGGCAACGTCTGCACCCCGGAAAACCCGATGGGTTCCTGCATGGTGTCGAGCGAAGGCGCCTGCGCCGCGCATTACACTTATGGGCGGCATAAAGATGTGGAGCGGGATGTGGAGCAGGACGTGTCATCGGAGGTTGCCAGCCATGGACATGAATGAAGCGTTACAACTGTTTTGAACAGGATACGGTCGATGTCGAGTCATGCTTTCAGGTTTGTCATTCCGGCGCAGGCCGGAATCCAGAGCGATCGATTCCTGGACACCGGCCTGCGCCGGTGTGACGGTTTGTTTGACGATTTTTACAAGACAACGCCATGACCAGTCCCGTCAAAAAAGGCTACACCCGCCCCCTCGACCTCAAACACGGCCGCGTCGACATGAGCCATGGCGGTGGCGGGCGGGCGATGGTGCAGTTGATGACCGATCTGTTCGCCAAACATCTCGGCAACGAATATCTCGCCCAGGGCAACGATGGCACCTGGTTGCCGGCGTGCAATGGCCGGTTGGTGGTGTCCACCGACAGCCATGTGGTTTCGCCGCTGTTTTTTCCCGGCGGCGACATCGGCGGCCTGTCGGTGCACGGCACGGTGAATGACGTCGCGGTGATGGGTGCGACGCCGCTGTACCTGACTGCCGGTTTCATTCTGGAAGAAGGCTTTCCGCTCGCCGATCTGGCGCGCATCGTCGAATCGATGGCACAGGCGGCGGCAGAAGCCGGCGTCAAACTGGTGGCCGGCGACACCAAGGTCGTTGAACA
Organism: Tepidiphilus sp. J10; assembly: GCA_945897865.1. Taxonomy (GTDB): domain Bacteria; phylum Pseudomonadota; class Gammaproteobacteria; order Burkholderiales; family Thiobacillaceae; genus PFJX01. The sequence goes on along the minus strand of CAMDHJ010000050.1, from coordinate 4,905 downwards.
AGGTAAGGGCGATGGCGTGTTCATCACCACCACCGGCATTGGTTTCCTGGCAGACGGCATCCATCTGTCCGGCGATCTGGCGCAACCGGGCGATGTGTTGCTGGTATCCGGCACGGTTGGCGATCACGGCATGGCGATCATGAGCAAACGCGAAAACCTGTCGTTCGACGCGCCAATTCTGTCCGACAGCGCCTCGCTGAACGGGCTCACCGCCGCGATGCTGGCTTCCGGTGCGGCGATTCGTGTGATGCGCGACCCGACGCGCGGCGGTCTGGCCGCCACGATCAATGAAATCGCCCATCAGTCCGGCGTTGGCATCCATCTGGAAGAAGCGGCGATTCCGGTGCAACCGGCAGTCGAAGCGGCATGCGAACTGCTCGGCCTCGACCCGCTCAACATTGCCAATGAAGGCAAGCTGATAGCGATCTGCGCCGCCGAAGACGCTGACAGACTGCTTGCCGCAATGCGCGCGCATCCGCAAGGTCAGCAGGCGGTGATCATTGGCAAGGTGGTGGAAGACGCCAACGCTTTCGTGCAGATGAAAACCCGCTTCGGCGGTCGCCGCATGGTGGATTGGCTGAGCGGCGAACAGTTGCCGCGCATCTGTTGATGCACTTGGTCGTCATAACCCCACCGCCCCCGCGCTTGAAATAAGAGCTTGTTTAAGCTAGCTTCCCGCCCACGTTAGGGGTGCCTTCCAACCGACCGGGAAGGCTGAGATCACACCCTTGGAACCTGATCCGGGTCATTCCGGCGTAGGGAAGCGTCAAGTTCATGCTTGAGCGCCCTGCGTTTTTTCTTGTTGGAGCCGCACATGAACGCCGCCTTACCCAAATCGACCCTTTCCTCACCCGCCCCATTTCTTGCCGCCGATGCCCACGTCGACGCCGCCGCCGTGCAGCCGCTGCCGAACTCGCGCAAGGTTTATGTCGAAGGCAGCCGGCCGGATATCCAGGTGCCAATGCGTGAAATTTCGCAGGCAGATACGCCGACCGGCATGGGGGGCGAGAAGAATCCGCCAATCTTTGTTTACGACTGCTCCGGCCCGTATACCGACCCCACGGCCAAAATCGACATCCGTCAGGGTCTGCCGGCATTGCGCCAGAAATGGATCGAAGAACGCAACGACACCGAAGTATTGCCCGGCCTGACTTCGGAATATGGTCGCCAGCGCGCCAACATGGCCGACCTCGCGGCGCTGCGCTTCCCCGGCTTGCATCGCCTGCCGCGCCAAGCCAAGGCGGGCAAGAATGTTTCACAAATGCACTACGCCCGCCAAGGCATCGTCACGCCGGAGATGGAATACGTCGCTATCCGCGAGAACATGCAGCGTCAGGTCTATCTGGACAACCTGCGCAAATCCGGTCCGCAGGGCGAAAAGCTGGCCAACCTGATGGGCCGCCAGCATCCCGGCCAGAACTTCGGCGCTTCCATCCCGAACGAAATCACCCCGGAATTCGTGCGCAGCGAAATCGCGCGCGGCCGCGCCATCATCCCGTGCAACATCAACCACCCGGAAACCGAGCCGATGATCATCGGCCGCAATTTCCTGGTGAAGATCAACGCCAACATCGGCAATTCCGCGCTGGGCTCCTCGATCAACGAAGAAGTCGACAAGATGACCTGGTCCACCCGCTGGGGCGGCGACACGGTGATGGATTTATCCACTGGCAAGAACATCCACGAAACGCGCGAATGGATCATCCGCAACTCGCCGGTCCCCATCGGCACCGTGCCGATCTATCAGGCGCTGGAAAAGGTGGACGGCCGCGCCGAGGAACTGACCTGGGAAATGTTCCGCGACACGCTGATCGAACAGGCCGAACAGGGCGTCGATTACTTCACCATCCATGCCGGCGTGCTGCTGCGCTACGTGCCGATGACCGCCAATCGGATGACCGGCATCGTCAGCCGCGGCGGCTCGATCATGGCGAAATGGTGTCTCGCGCATCACAAGGAATCCTTCCTTTACACGCGCTTCGAGGAAATCTGCGAAATCATGAAGGCCTACGACGTTGCCTTCTCGCTCGGCGACGGCCTGCGTCCCGGCTCAATTTATGACGCCAACGACGAAGCGCAACTGGGCGAACTGAAGACGCTGGGCGAACTGACGCAAGTGGCCTGGAAACACGACGTGCAAGTCATGATCGAAGGCCCCGGCCACGTGCCGATGCACCTGATCAAGGAAAACATGGACCTGCAACTGGAATGGTGCGACGAAGCGCCGTTCTACACGCTGGGCCCGTTGACCACCGACATCGCGCCCGGCTACGACCACATCACCAGCGCCATCGGCGCCGCCCAGATCGGCTGGTACGGCACCGCGATGCTCTGCTACGTGACCCCGAAGGAACACCTCGGCCTGCCCGACAAGAACGACGTCAAGGAAGGCATCATCACCTACAAACTCGCCGCCCACGCCGCCGACCTCGCCAAGGGCCATCCCGGCGCGCAGATTCGCGACAACGCTTTGAGCAAAGCGCGCTTCGAATTCCGCTGGGACGACCAGTTCAACCTCGGCCTCGACCCGGACAAGGCGAAGAGTTTCCACGACGAAACCCTGCCCAAGGAATCCGCCAAGGTCGCCCACTTCTGCTCGATGTGCGGTCCGCATTTCTGTTCGATGAAGATCACCCAGGACGTGCGGGACTTCGCGGCAAAGCAGGGGCTTTCGGAACAGGATGCGCTGGAAAAAGGCATGGAAGTGAAGTCGGTGGAGTTCGTGAAGCAGGGCGCCGAGGTTTATCACAAGGTGTGACCATGCAGTCCGACCTGAATCTGGCCCACGCCATCATCCGTGCCCACATCCCTGCGGAATCTGCCGATCTGATTCTGTTCGGCTCCCGGGCGCGGGGTGACGCTCGCCACTGGTCAGACATCGATGTGGGCGTCCGCCCCCGCCGGCCCTTGCCCACCGGCCTGCTTGCGCAAACCCGCTCCGCACTGGAAGAAAGCAACCTGTTGCTCAACGTCGACCTGATCAATCTGGACGAAGCCGACCCGGCCCTGTGCGCAGCCATCGAACGGGAGGGCAAACCGTGGAACGCTTGACCCGCCGCCTGGCGCTGGCCCGTCAGGCGCTGGAGACGTTACTGGAACTGACCATCCTCACGGCGCCCAACCGCATCGAGCGGGACGCCGCCATCCAGCGTTTCGAATACACCGTGGAGGCGTGCTGGAAAGCGGCCCAAGCCGTGCTCGACAGCCGTTTCGGCGTCGTGGTCGCCAGCCCCAAACCGGTTGTTCGCGCCTGCGCCCAGAATGGTTTGCTGACCGAGGCCGACGGCCATGCCGCCATGGCCATGATTGATGACCGCAATCTCACCAGCCACGCCTACAACGAAAGCCTGGCCGCAGCCATACACGGACGCTTGGCGACCCATGCCGGTTTGTTGGGACGCTGGCTGGAGGCATTGGAAAACAGCGCCAGGGTCGAGTGAAGGGTGCAGGCTGCTGCACTTCGTGCATGGGAACGGGGGAGCCAAACCGGACTAAGCTTCGCCATCCATCCCGGTAGGACAGCCCATGCAAACCGTCAACATTCATGAAGCCAAGACCCATCTCTCGCGCTTCGTCGATCGAGCCGCAGCCGGAGAGGAAATCCTCATCGCACGATCTGGCAAACCGCTCGCTCGGCTGGTGGCATTGGCATCCGACATGAACAAACCCCGCACTCTGGGGTTGGGAAAAGGCCGATTCACGCTGCCAGCCGACTTCGACCGCCCGCATACTGAAGCCATCCAGGGCATGTTCGAAGCAGGCGAATAAGCATGGCGTGCAACACCAATTCCTGCTCGACGCCAACATCCCACTCGCCGCCCCGATCACCCCGGAAGCCTTGCCGCCGGTTGTCCAGACACAACTGAGCGATCCAGCCAACGGCATCCTGTTCAGTACCACCTGCATCCGGGAAATTGCCATCAAGCGCTCCCTTGACCGGGAAGACTTCAATTTCAGACCGGAAGATAACCAGCAATTGGCGCTGGCAACGGGCTTCACCGAATTACCGATCTTGTCGAATCATTGCCACCAGATATCCGATCTGCCCTGGCACCACCGTGATCCATTCGACCGCCTGCTCGTTTCCCAGGCTCAGGCCATTCCGGCCTATTTGCTTACTACGGATGAATTGCTGGGAAAGTATTCGGATTTGGTGCGTGTGGTGGTTCTGAAATTGGAAACGCAATGGCGGAAGGCGCGAGGCCGCGTTCCACCCGGCGCTAAAGCCGTGCAGATACCTCCGGGCGGGGCACAACAGGGATTAAATACAGACTTAAGGTTGTAAATGTCATTTACAGAATACGTCCTGTAAACATAATATACAAACACAGGACTGTTAATTTAATTTACAGCTCAAGGTCTGTATTTCCGCAAGGCTCGCGAACGGAGGTAAAAGTGATCTACCCCATCAAAACGCTCACCCAGCTCCCTCTGGTCCTGAAAGGTTTCCGCAAGGAGAAAGGGCTGACCCAGGCGGCCATGGCAGAGAAGCTGGGTATCACCCAGCAAAGTTATGCCTACTTTGAAGCCAATCCGGCGACTGCGACGCTGGAGCGGCTTTTCCTGGTACTGCGTCTGCTGGATGTCGACATTTCGCTGGATCAGACCGCGTCTTCCATCAGCGAGGTGAACGCACCCGCCAGCCGAACCAACGGCAAGACCTCTGGCCCGACCAGAAGAAAGGAAAGCTGGTAAACATGGGACGCCGCGCACAGACACAAAGGCTGAACATCTGGATGAATGGCATCCCGGTCGGTTACTGGGAAACCACCCGGCAAGGCGAACGGCTCGGCTATTTCGATGCATGGCTTGCGGATGAGCAGTCCCGCCCATTGTCGTTATCGCTGCCCTTCCTGCCTGGCAATGCGCCTTACCAGGGGCAGATTGTGACCGACTATTTCGACA